>CAYMHT010000126.1:0-7698 GCA_964390305.1 uncultured Anaerolineales bacterium | reverse complement strand
TACCTCACTTTGCCGTGCAGCGCACCAACAGCAGACCACACCCGGCAATCACCGCTCCACCCCACCTTGACAGAACCGCGGGCGCGTGTACCATACAGCCCATGCGGAGTTGCCCATGAACGACACCGCCACTCGCGACGAGCTCGACGGCTTACTTGCCGCGGCCGCGGCCAGCGCATGTAGAGACCGGCCTGAAGACCCGCACCGGCCGCCCACGCGCATCGCCGCCCATCCCTCGCACACCGTCGAGGTGTGCCTCCAGCGCGCCGCCGCAGCCACCGCGAGAGAGGACCGCCTCGTAGCCCTGAGCCAGGCGCTCGCCCTCGATCCGCACCACGAGGGCGCGCGCCGTGCCATGCACGAGGCCCTCCAGCACCACCTCACGGACGACGCCTTCCTCACCTACGTGGGTGAAACCGACGCCACGTACCGGGTCGAGACCGCTGATGGTCTGCGCATCGTCGTGCCCAAGAGGCGTGCTGTCCCCCGGCCCTATCCACGAACAGAGCCCGGCCCGCTCCGGCCTGCCTCCCGCTGGCTCCTGCTGGCGCTGCTTGGGCTCCTCCCCTCGGGGCTGGGAACGCTCATCTTCGCTCCCATCGCCCTGTTCTCCGCGCTCCGCCTTCGCCCCTCCACCCTGCGACCGAAGGATCAGCGGCGGCGGCGCGTGTTCACCGCCGCGGCTCTGCTCCTCTGGATCCTGGGGCTCTCCCTCGGCCTGCTGGTCCTGATCCATCTCTAGGCTGGTATGCTCACCCGCGCGCTCCTTCTCTCGGCCAGCTGGCTTCTTCTGGCGTGTCTGACCACCTTCCTGCGCGGCAGCCGGGTGCGCAGCGGCAGCCCCGCCCGCTCATTCATCTGGCTCGTCACCGTCGTCCTCGCCGGCGATGTCTGGGCCCTGCTCACCTTCGGCGTCCCCCACGAGATCGCGATGCTCACGGGCCTCACCCTTCTCTTCGGCGCCTGGTGGATCCGGAAGCTGCCACACTGGAACGCACTGGGGCACGCGATGTGGATCACCGTCGTCCTGACCGCCTTCCTGTACTGGCTCTACAGCTTCGGCGTGACGGCCTTCACCCCGCTCCACCCGCTCGCCTACGTCGTGGCCAGCGTCTTCCTCTTCCTGGAGACCGCAGCCCTGCTCCTGGCTCTCACCTTCACCTACGAGACGCTCGATGTCGCCTGCCGCATCCGCTGGACCCGGCGGGTGGGCGCTTTTCCTCCCGATCCCTCGTATACGCCCAAGGTCTCCGTCCACGTCCCGGCCTATAACGAGCCGACCGAGGTGGTGGCCCACACTCTGCGCGCGCTGGCCAGGCTCGACTACCCCGACTACGAGGTCCTCCTCATCGACAACAACACGCCCGACGAGGCCCGGTGGCGCCCCCTGGAGGAGCTCTGCCGCGAGCTCGGCCCGCGATTCCACTGTCTCCATCTGCACGAGTGGCCCGGCTATAAATCCGGGGCCCTCAACTTCGGCCTCGCCCACACGGCGCCCGACGCCGAGATCGTCGCCGTGGTCGACGCCGATTACCATGTGCAACCGCAATACCTCGCCGACCTCGTCCCGGCCTTTGCCGACGATCGGCTGGCCTTCGTCCAGACCCCCCAGGACTACCGGGACTACCGCGGCAACCCTTTTCTGGAGGCCACCTACCACGCCTACAAGTACTTCTTTGAGGTGTCGATGCAGTCGCGCAACGAGCACAACGCCATCATCTTCGCCGGCACCATGGGCCTGGTCCGCAAGTCCGTCCTTCAGGAGGTCGGTGGCTGGGACGAGTGGTGTATCACCGAGGATGCGGAGCTGAGCCTTCGCATCCTGAAACGGGGCTATCGCTCGATCTTCGTCAACCGGACCTACGGGCGGGGGTTGATGCCCTTTACGTTCGAGGGCCTCAAGAAGCAGCGCTTTCGCTGGTGCTTTGGCGGCATCCAGATCCTCAAGAAGCACTGGGAGGCGCTGATGCCCTGGAGCCGTTGGGTGGATCCGGAGAACCGCCTCAGCCCCGCTCAGCAGTACTACTACCTCGTCGGGGGGCTGCAGTGGTTCAGCGACCCGTTGAATCTCTGCTTCGCCGCTTTCCTGGTTCTGGGGAGTCTGTTGTTGATCTCGCCGCTCGCCGCCGGCATCCGTCCCGTCACCGCGCCCCTTGTGAGCGTGCCGGCCCTGTTCATCGCCATCGGGGTCTGGCGCTTCCTGTGGGTGTTGCGCCGCACCCTCGACCTCAGCTGGTCAGAGGCGCTCCGCGCCCTGGGCAACTTCTTCAGCCTCGGGTGGACCGTGACGTTAGGCTGCATCCAGGGGCTCATCCAGCCGGCCGGCGTCTTCATGCGCACGCCAAAGACCGAATCCCGATCCGGCGTGGTACGAGCCATCCGCGCCGCTCAGTGGGAGACGGGCATTGGCCTCGCATGCCTGGCCATGGCAGGTGCCGTCCTCGTCACCGCGGGGGTTCGTCCCCGCGCCCTCTTCCTCGTGGGTCTCCTCGGTTGGCAGGCCAGCCTCTACCTGGCCGCCCCGGTGTACAGCTTGATGAGCACCCGCGGCCGCATCCTGGAGCCGCTGACCAGCCGGGCCGACATCGGGCTCCGCGAGGTGAAGGAGGGACGGGCCGCTCGCTGGGCCGTCGCCCTCCTCCTGCTGTTGCTGATGGGAGGAGTGCTCATCCGTTCCCTCCCCACCCCGGAAGAACCGCCGGCCTACGCCGAGCTCCAGCCCGCGCAGGTGCCTGGCCGGCGCATCGTCGGGCTCGATCCCGTTCCGTTGGACAGGCGTGCGCTCCCGTCCACGCCCACCTCCGAGGCGCCAGGCCTCGCGCCGACCATCACTTCATCCGCCAGGCCGACACCGACGTCCGGCTTGGCACCCACGCCCACCCCATCCCCTGCACCGAGTGTCACCCAGTCGCCGCAGCCCGCCTCACCCGCACCGGCTCAGTCGCCCCAGCCGCCGGCGCCGGCGCCCACCGCCACGCCGCAGCCCACGTCGCCCGCCCCCACCCAGATGCCACCCACGCCGACCGACACGCCCTCACCTACGTCACCCGCGCCGACCGGGACACCTGGTCCCACGGAGACACCCGGGCCCACAGCGGCCGTGCCCACCGACACGCCCGAACCCACCTCACCCGTGCCTACCGAGTCGCCAGTGCCCACCGCACCCGCCCCCACCCGGTCGCCCCAGCCCACGGCCCCCGCACCCACGCAGCCACCCCGGCCCACCACGCCCGCCGGCCTGTAAGCCAGCGCCCCAGGGGCTGACCCCGCCGATGCCTCGCCTCTCTGCTGATCGACAGCCATCAACCCAGCCCCGTCATTCCGACCGGAGCGGAGGAATCTCTACCCGCGTCCCACCCTCAACCTCGCTCACGCGGTCCAGGATGCGTTCGTTGTGCGCGGCCCCGGTTTGGCGTTAGTGGTCCCCGCTGTGTTGTGCACAGTCTCCTGACCGCACACCGTGCCGGCTACCACCGATACAGAAAGCCGCCCCACTTCCAGTCCGGAAGCGATCCCGACCTGCCTTACCGAGAGGGGCTCACCCGCGGATAGTCAGGCACGCAGTGCAGCGGCGTGCCGTCAGCCTGTCACAGCACAGACGGATGCCTACTGCAGCTCCCGCAGCGCCGCGTTGACCTCCTCCAGGTCGAACGCCTCGGGATCGAACTCGCCGCGCCACTCGAGATGCTCCTCGTAGTCCGGATGGTCGGGGTCCACCATGACCTCCACGTACTGCTCGTACCCCCAGATGCCACCAACGTCCTCCGGCGGTGCAGCACGCTGGCCATCGATGCACACCGGATATCGCCGCCCCGGCTCCGGCTCCAGGACCTTCTCCACCTTCAGCAGGTGCTGCCAGCTATCGCCGAAGTCATACTCGTACGTGAACTGGGAGCCCTCGTCGGCGACCTCGTTCAGCCGGGCCTCGGCCTCGTCCCTCATCTCCGCCATGTAGTCGGGATGGGGCACGCCGTAGTAGGTTCCCTCGATGATGAACTGGTGCAGGTGGTAATCCCACCAGCTCATCACCACCTGGAGCACATCGTGCAACTCCTCCAGCGTGATATCCCCAGGCACCTGGATACGCCGCCAGATGGGCGGCTCGATTCCCATGACTGACACGTGGATCTGGTAGATCGAGGATCTTGACGATTCCCTCCTGGCCATTCTCTGCCTCCTGTCCCTGATATAGGGGAGCCCTCCGGATGCCACCAGGACCCAACTGCCCGAGCGACCCCTGGCTCCCTGCTGATGAGCCCCTGCTCAGCCTGCCTGACCACCGCGTGCTGGACACCGGGCGGGCTCGTGCCGAAGGAATCGGCCAGGCACGAAGACCTGCCGCAGCGCCACGTTCACCCAGTCCACGTCGAACACCTGGCGCTCGCACTCCCTGGCCCATCCGTCACGCTCACCGGTCGTGCAGACCGTCGACGGGCTCGTCCAGCTCCGCCTTATGATAGCTCTCCCACGTGTCCGGAAGCACCCGCAGGAAGTCCCACGACACCCACACAGGGTAACTGCGGATCAACCACCGCACACCGTTCACCAGCGTCCCGCGGACGAGCTCCGTCAGCCCTGCCGCCGCCCGCTCCGCCACCGTCGGGCGGTTCGCCTGCGGGCCGTAGACCAGTGGGTAGCCCAGCTGTCCCAAGAGATCCCCCGCCAGACTCTCGAACATCTCCACCTGACGCGGCGTGAGGGCCGTCTTCCAGCGCGTGGCGCGCTCGGGTTCCGGCCGCCGGCCGATCAACTCGTGCTGACTGGCCGTGTACCCGGGCGGCCGGAACCCATCGGCCTGGACCATGCGGGGTTCAAACGGCAGATCCAGCTGCCTGCAGAGCCGTTTCACCGTGTCGTCCGGCGCGCGCACCAGGTCCTCGTACCTCACCCGCACGATCTGAGGCGCCGGAAGCAGCCCCTCCAGTGCCAGCCCCTCCCGCACGTTCGCCTGCCACCACGGCGCCGCCTTGACAACCGTGTTCGGCCCCCAATCGAGGGGCAGGATCGAGTTGGCCACCGCCCGCCCGTCCCTGATGATGTGCACGATCCTCGCCTCCGGGAAGAGCTCCAGCAGCACCGCGGCGTAGTTGATGTTCTCCGGCGTGTGGTCGACCCAGACGTGGCCCGTCATCCCCCGCCGCCGGGCGTACGTGTCGACCAGCCAGTCGAGAAGCTCGGCGTACGAACCGGTGGGAGCCTGCGCTGGATCAACATCGATGCCCCACAGCTTGAAGCGCCAGTGGATGCGGATCAGCCGCAGCGCGCGCTCCGCGTCGATACCGCCGTCCCTGGTACGACATGAGCGGACCACGCTCACCTTGAAGTGGGACTCGGGCGGGCAGACGCAGTCGCTGTGGGCACCTAAGATCGCCCCCAGCAATGTCGTGCCGCTCCGGCTACAACCCCCGATGAAGATCTGCCGTTCGATTCAGCACCTCGCCTTGCGGTGCACCACGCACCGATTCCATCCGGACGCCAGACGTCTCGCGGGCCAGCATTGCCCCGGGACCCGCACCGGGACGGAAACGGTTTCGGCCATTGTACCACCGTCACCCCGGCCCGTCGAACGGCCCCGACCTAACCTCGTCCTCCGACCGGGGCGGAGCAGAGGAGTCTCTACCCTCGCGGGCCGCTCAAGGCCACACGGCGACAGCGCCGCTTGCCCGCTGCCCTCGCAGAGGGACACTTCAACCCTCCCCGGCGATCCCTGGGCCGAGACCCGTGAACGGACCGTAGGGGACCTCTCGACCGCGCTAGGTGATAGGCCAAATCTGTGGTATACTATCGACTTCGGAGCCGGGCTCGGCTGTCCCCCACCCTGTGCAGCCGCACCTGTGGCGGACGTCCGTCCCGCTCCCGGCAGATACGTGGTCCTGCAGGCCCCCGGGCGGCGCCTGAACTGACGACGCTTGGGCGCGTCAGAGGGTCCAGGACCTAAACGTCTCGGGTGCATACAACAGAGGAGGCTTCAACATGGAGTTCGAAGGCTACTGCGTCAAGTGTCGCAAGAAGCGAACCGTCACAGACGGCACCGTGGTCAAGACGGAAAGCGGACGCCGGATGGCAAAGGGCCCCTGCCCAGAGTGCGGAACCACCGTGAATCGCTTCTTGCCGAACAAAGAAGAGGACTAGAGCCCAAGTCAAGCACAGCAACAGGCCGGACTGGAGCCGTCGCCTGAGAGCGACGGCTCCAGTCCGCGGAGTTCCCCTGTCCCGACAAAACAAGTGCTGCAGGAGAGACAGTCGCAGGCTCGCACGACGAGGAGCGACGTCCACCCCGCCCGGTTGTCACAGCCTCCGCGGACCATTCGCCGTCACTCCATGCGGCGCAAAGCGCGTATCAGGGCCTCATTCTCGTCTGGTCTGCCCACACTGATGCGCACGTACTCCGCCATCGCCGGGCTGGAGAAGTCGAGAATCAGAATCCCTCGGCGGGCCAGCCCATCCACTACCGCGTGGGGATCGCGCCCCTTGACCCGGACGAGGATGAAGTTCGTGTCGCTCGGGAGTGGCTCCAGCCAGGCGATCTCTCCGAGCGCTTCCCTCAGTCGCTCCCGCTCCTCGATCAACCGCGCCACGTTAGCCTGCACCGTCTCCAGATCGTCAAGGGTCGCCAGCGCGGCCACCATGGCCGCGGCGTTGACGTTGTAAGGTGGACGGATCCGATCCAGATCTTCGACCAGCGTCGGCCTGAGGAGCCCGCACCCCAGACGCAGACCGGCCATCCCCGCCCACTTGCTGAAGCTGCGGATGACGGCCAGATTCTCGTGGTCGGTCAGCAGCGCTACGGCACTCTCCCCGCCGAACTCGACGTACGCCTCGTCGACCGCCACCATGAGGGGCAGCTCCAGCAGCCGCTCCATCAGCGTCAGCGGAATCGCCTGGCCGCTGGGATTGCCCGGCGAGGCGATGAATAACAGCCTCGCCTCCCCCTGGCTCCGGCTAACGACTCTCTCGATCCCCGCCACGTCCAGGGACAGGTCGTCGCGGCGGGGCACGGTCACGAGATGGCACCGATTCACGCGAGTGTAGAAGCGGTACATGGAGAAGGTGGGCGGACAGGTGACGACCGCCTGACCAGGCTCGACGAACAGGCGGATCAGCAGATCGATCATCTCGTCCGCCCCGTTGGTCAGGACCACGTGAGGCGGCGTGACGCCTGCGTACAAGGCCACGGCCTCCCTCAGGGGCTGGTAGTCGGGGTGGAAGTGATACGCATCGAAGTCTGCCAGGGCGTCCGCGACGCGCGGCGAGGGGCCAAAAGGGTTCTCATTGGCGATCAATCGAATCAGATCGTCCTTCTCGACGCCCGCTCGCTCCGCCGCCGCGTCCAGATCCGGCGGTTCGTACGGTTCGATGAGGCTGAGATACGGATGAGACGACTCCACCGTCGGCATAAGCGACCTCCTTGGTGGGTAGGAAACGGGACGTGACAGACCGCCAGGGAGTATGGTAGCATCGGGCAGACAGAAGTCAACTCCCCCGGGCGCGGGACAGTCGTGGCTGCGGGCCAGTCACGAGCACAAGAGTGCCCACCAGGGCGGGCGTACGGCAGAGGACGGACAGAACGAGACTCTCGGACGATGGATTCGGCTGGCGTGGCGTGCAGTTTGGAGTATACTGTTCACAGGAGATGTCGCATCCCGTGCTCGATCTCGAACCTTAAGCAAGGAGATGATAGCGTGGCCAAGAAGACCG
>CAYMHT010000125.1:0-7739 GCA_964390305.1 uncultured Anaerolineales bacterium | reverse complement strand
TCGACGCTGCTCGCCTGGTGGCTGCTGGGGGAGCGTCCGACCGCCTGGGCTGTGGCGGGAGGCGCCCTCATCCTGTCGGGGATCGTGGTCGCGTCACGCGCCGAACGCCGCCTTCGAGGGGGGTAATGAGGGTTGCTCGAGGTCTGTTGCTTGCTTGTTGCTGGTTGACGGCAGAAGCGTGGCGGCAGCTGGCTCGCTGTCCGTTAGCCGTTGTGTGTCGTCTCCTCACTCCTCGTCGATCCCCCACCAATACATATCGGCCAGCCTCTGGTGCTCCTCGCGCAGTCGGACGTAGCTTTCGTACCGGTGCTCGCTCACCTCTCCTTCCTCGACGGCCTCCTTGACCGCGCACCCCGGTTCCACCGTGTGGGTGCAGTCGGAGAAGCGGCAGTCGGCCACCAGCGGTGCGATGTCTGGGAAGTAGGCGTCGACCTCCTCCGGATCCATATCGAAGAGGGCGAGAGCGCGCAGTCCGGGCGTGTCGGCCACCCAGCCCTGGTCTAAGCCTGTCTCGGGTGAGGTCGAGGGATCTCCGTTCACCGGGATCAATTGAGGCACGACGGTCGCGTGTCGCCCTTTCCGCGTGGCCCGGCTCACCTCCCGCACGCGCAGGCCCAGGCCGGGCTGCATCTTGTTCAGGAGACTCGTCTTCCCCGCACCTGAGGGCCCGACCAGGGCCGATATGCGGCCGACGAGCAGCTGGTGGAGTTCCTCCACCCCTTCACCTGTCTCTGCACTGGTGTACACGACGCGGTAGCCGATCTCGTCATAGATACCGAACAGGTCGTGCGCTTCTTCGATGTCCACCAGGTCTATCTTGTTGGCGCATACGATGGCCGGAATCTCCTGGAGCTCCGCTCCGACCAGCAGTCGGTCCAGCATGCGAAGACGGGGCTCTGGCTCCGCGCAGGCGAAGACGAGGACGACGTGATCCGGATTCGCGATAATGACCTGCTCCCGCTCGGACAGATACCCCCGGCGCGTCCAGTGCCGGGAGCCTCGTCCGGCGGATGGGGCGAGGCGTGTCAGGGCGCGCTCGCGCTCGCCCACCTCCTCGATCATGCCTTCGATCATGCCACCGTCCTCGACCCGGCTGATCAGCACGCGATCGCCGACCGCCACCAGGTCCGTATCGCGCCACTCCTCCTTCAAGCGACCCCGCACCCGGCAGGTGAAATCCCCCTCGTCGGTGTGCACCGTGAAGAAGCCGCTCTGCGCCTTAATCACCAGCCCTTCGATCAATTCAGACATTCGGATAGGCCCTTCTCTACTGCCGAGCACGTGTGTGAGGAGATGACACCGTTGCCATTCTCCCCAGGGACCGCCGGGGCTCCTCGCCGAGCACAGACCCCGTACTGGTTGTGACGGACACCGTGGTCAGCTGATGAATGACATCTGTCTGATCCTCCTTGACGACCCGCGCCCGGATCTGGTAGTCGCCGGCGGTCACATCCTCATCCAACAGGAGCGGGTAGTAGACGGGGGAGACGGTGTCCAGAGGCCACTCAGATGTATCAGATTGGCGGTCACGTAGGGCGACGATATCATCGCTGGCGTCGACCAGGTAGACTACAATCTGGAGCACCTCATCCATCTGCTCGCCGCGGAACCAGTCAAGCCTGACCCGCAGCCCGTCACCAGGGTGCAGCTGTCGTTGCTCGACGCCAAAGCTCTTAAGCTCGAGACCTGGGGCGAAAGGGATGTCGCACGGGCGAGAGGTCATCGGGGCGGCTTCGGAGCGGCGCTCCAACACGACCAAGGGGCTGCCCCAGAATCTGCGATCGGCGAGCTCCTTGATGGGGTCATAGCTCGCAAGAAACCAGTCATCCCCTCCCAACCACATTCCATAGACGTAGAGTTCCTTGCCCAGGACGATATAGTCAGGCATGTAATGTGAAATGGCGTAGTAGAGATCGCCCCGCTTCAAGGCGCTGGCGACATCAGGTTGTAGCAGCCCCAGGAAGTCGATCATCGTCCGATCCGCGTAGTAGCCAATGATGCCGATCTCGATGGCAGCGACGGAGGCGCTCTCTTCGGTGTGCGCCTCCAACCACCGTCCGGTCCTCTGGTAGATGGCCCCTTTCGCCTCTGGGAGGACCTTGGCTTGCGCATCACTCGGAGCTGGAAAGTCGCCCTCCAGCGCAGACACACAGGCCTGGAGTGACGCTGCCTGTGCCCCGATCAGACAGAGCAGGAGCGAGGCCGGAAGCAGAACTGCAATCCAGGTCTTTCTGGCGCGTCTGACGATTGACTGAAGCGAGAGCGCCGGCATCAGGACCGCCGCTGGGACCAGCGGCGCGTAGTACCAGTAGTAGGGTGCCACATCGAGGATCCAGTATGCCAGCAGGTGTGATATGGCCCAGCTGACAGGGACCCAGGCCCAGCGCGCCCGACGCAGGGAGAGCGCGGCGAGGGGAAGCAGAAGAGGCCAGGCGTAGTACAGCCGGGACTGCGACTCCCAGCCGCGCAGCAAGATCAAGAGGCCACCGAACACGGAGGTGTCCTCGTAGAAGCCGGTAACGCCGAGCTGCGCCTGTGCTTGCTTGGCATCCAGGGTGACGGGTATGGGCGAGCCCAGGGAGCGCGTGAGGTAGGCCACGACTGGCAGGACGAGGACAACAAACGCCCCCACGGCCTTCCACGGTGTCTGTCGCTGCCTGGTGATGACATGGTGGGCAACGAGGATGGAAAGCAGGATGACGCTATCGGGTCGGGTGAGAACGGCGGCGGCTGTCAATACGGCAGTTGCGGTGTAGCGTGCCCTGTCGTAGTAGTAGATGGCGCCACAGACCAGAAGAAGATAGATGCCGGTCTCCAAACCCAGACTTAGCCACAGCAGTGGCGAGGTCACCAACAACAGGCCGGCGACCGCTCCTGCCAGTCGCCTGTCGCGGCGGCTGCACAGGAGATAGAGGAAGAGGGCGGCGCCGAATATCCCCGCGGCTCCCAGAGCTTTGCTGAGCGCCGGGATGCGCATTCCCAGGAGGCTTCCGCTGCCGAGCACGATGGCATAGAGCGGAGCAGTCGTACTAAGGTAGGGCGATTCGGGATTGTACGCAAGCTGTCCGAGACGGGCGAAATTCCGCGCGTGCGTGTACGTGATATACGCGTCATCGACCATCAGGGGGTGCATCTCGATGCCTATGATCGTGGCCGTGGCTGCCAGGAGCAGCAGCATGCCGACGTCGAATAGGCGGCTGTGTTGAATCAGGTTTGTCCTAGTCCTTCCTGTGACTCGCCCGTGCAATGCGGCAATGCGGTTCGGGAGCGGGCCAAGCGCTCGATAGCCGAGACCGCGCAGAGCCCGCGTGGACGTCAGCTCATATGGTAAACGCATCTCGCCCTTCTGTCAACGCGCGAAGGCGCCAATTCCCGATTCTCCGTGGGTTGACTCTCGTATGCCACCGGGTACAATCACGGCAGGATGTTTATATCGCCTCGACGATGGCTCTGTCTGGTTCTGCTCCTGAGCGCGCTCTCGGTCTGTTTTGGGTGCGCAGCGGACCGATCGCTGACGCCGGAGCGGGTGTCCCCTCCGACTCCCTCGTCGACCCCGCCACGTGTGTACCTGCCTGGGGTGACCAGCAACGGACTGACCGCCGAGCCCCCTGCCTCGCCGACGGCCACGACAGACCGGGTGGCCCCAGATACGACGACGCCCCTTCCGCCTCCGGTGCCGAAGCCTGGGTATGGTGTCCAGCTTCACATCCCACCGCGCTGGGAGATGGAGGAGACGCTCCAGTGGGCGCAAGGGCTCGGCGTAGGCTGGGTCAAGGAACAGGTTCAGTGGCATACCGTCGAGCACGGCCCCGACGACTTCGACTGGCATAACCTCGATCGGGTGGTTGAGGGCGTCAACCAGTCTGGCTTCAAGCTTCTGCTGAGCGTGACCCGAGCCCCAGGATGGACGCGCGCCCCGGCCCCCGAGGGCGGACCGCCGGTCGACTACGCGGAGTTTGGACGCTTCATGGAGCAGTTGGCAGGGCGGTATAGGGGCCGCGTCAGGGCATACGAGCTTTGGAATGAGCCCAATCTGCGACGCGAGTGGGGAGGGGACACTCTTGATCCCGCCCGCTTCGTCTTGCTGGCTGCCGAGGGGGCCAGGGGCGTGCGGGCTGGCGACCCGGATGCGATCGTCATCAGTGGCGCGCCGGCGGTCACGGGCGTCGACGACGGGGAGACGGCCATCGCGGACCGAGCCTTCTTGCGCGGAATGCTCGAAGCAGGCATTGCCGAGCACGTGGACGCTCTTGGTGCCCACCCCTACGGCTATGCCAACCCCCCGGACGAGACGGTCCACGACGAGACTCACGTCGCTACCAGCCACAACGACGATCCAAGCTTCTTCTTCCGGGATACGCTGGAGGACTACCGCGAGATTATGCTCGAGCATGGGGTCGACCAGCATCAACTCTGGGTCACCGAGTTCGGCTGGCCATCACCGGAAGGGATAGGGGACATGGATCTGACAGGCTGGGAGTACGGGCGGCAGGTGAGTGAGGCGCAGCAGGCTGAGTACATCGTGCGTGCCTTTCACATGGGGGACGAGCGAGCCTGGGTGGGTCCTATGTTTCTCTGGAACCTGAATGTGGCGACGATTTGGGGACCGGATAACGCCTTTTCGGCTTACAGCCTCGTGCGACCCGACGGTTCGTTCCGGCCGGCGTACGTTGCTCTCCGTCTCGCCGAGCCGCTGGATCAGTAGAGGCGGCGAAGCGAGGGCTGCGGGCGAGCGCCTCCTCGGCTCGCGGGACCAGGTACGGCCAGTCCCCCTGGTCTCCTCTGGCGGGTCGCCCGGGCAGAAGGCGGGTCCCTCCAAATCTACGTTATGGTGAAACGTGCGTGGGCCGCGAAGAAGCCTGCGGGATGGGCGGCCCTACGGCTCTGGCGTGGGGGCTATGTAATCGTCCTGCGCTTCCGGCGGCAGCTCAGAGAGCGGCAGCCCGTAATAGGCCTCGACCACCTGACGGGCCATCGGCGCGGCGACCGTTGAGCCCTCACCCGCGTTCTCCACCATCACCACCAGCGCGATCTCCGGCTCGTTCGCTGGTGCGTACGCCGCGAACCAGGAATGGGGCTTCGCGTCGGGGGCGCCCGCCTCGGCGGTCCCCGTCTTGCCCGCCACCGGGATATCGAGGCCCGCGAATCGGTGGCTGGCCGTTCCAAACGTCGACGACGCGGTGACCCCCAGCAGGCCCTCCTGCAGCGCTGTCAGGTGGTCGGCGCTGATCGGGAGTGTTCCGACCGCCTGGGGCTCCGTGAGCTGCTCCGGCGTCTCCTGATTCCCCTCGATCCGCTCGACGATGAAGGGGCGGTAGAGCGTCCCCCCGTTGGCGACGGCAGCCATCATGCGCGCCACCTGGAGGGGCGTGACTCGCAGATACCCCTGGCCGATGGCCAGGTTGACCGTATCCCCGGGATACCAGGGCTGGTCCAGGGCATCCGCTTTCCATCCCGGGTCGGGGATGCCGCCGCTCTCCTCTATCAGGCCTTCCAGATCGGTGGGCTGACCGAGCCCGAAGCTCTTTCCATACCGCGGAAGAATCTCCGGGTCCAACTCGTGCAGCGTCTTGCCCACGTTGTAGAAGGTGACGTTGCACGAGGCAGAGAGGGCGTCCTTCAGGATGATATCGCCGTGCCCGTCTTCCTTCCAGCAGTACTTGCGGGCGCCGCGTCCCAGGCCGTCCCAGTAGCCAGGGCAGAAGAAGGTGGATTCCACCGGGTCCATGCCCCCTTCTTCCATCCCTGCCGACATTGTCACGACCTTAAACACGGATCCCGTGGGGTACGTCCCCTGCGTGGCGCGGTTGAAGAGAGGGTGACGCGGGTCGGACAGGACCTCCGATCGCCCCACGGCGGCCGCCGGGCCAACGAAGATGTTGGGATCGAAACCTGGCCCGCTGACCAGGGCGCGCACAGCACCGGTATCGACGTCGAGCACGACGATGGCCCCTTTCCGATCCCCAAGGATCTCCTGGACCTGCTCCTGGAAGTCGCGATCCAGTGTCGTGTGGATCGGGCGGCCCGGGACGGCGTCCACTTGGGCCAACTCCCTCACGATCTCCCCCGCCGCCGTCACCACCGACAGGACCCCGCCGTGAGCCCCCGCCAAGATCTCCTCAGCCCAGGCCTCGAGCCCGGCGATGCCCACCATCTCGTCGCCCCGGTACCCGCGGCGGCGATACGCCGCCAGCTCCTCCGTCGGAACGGGCGCCACCCAACCGACCACATGCCCTGTGGCATCCCCGCGGGGGTACAGGCGAGCCTGCTTCTCCTCCCGGTAGATCCCCGCGATGGAGCTCAACGTATCATTCTGCTCGATGCTTACCTCGGCCGGGATGTCAGCGATAGGCACCTTCCACCCCGGGTTGGTCGATCGGTACCGGCTCTGAATCGTCTCGGGGGAAAGGCCGGTGATTGAGGCCAGCGTCCCCAGCACGGTGGTCTCATCCTCGATCTGGCCTGGAATGACCCCGACGGTCACGATGGGCCCCTGCGTGGCCAGACCCAGGCCGTTCCGGTCGTAGATGTTCGCCCTGACGGGGATGGTATAGGTGGTGCGGAAGTACCTGTCTCCTTCCAACTCAGGCCAGATCAACCCGGCATGCCAGGCAACGCCCCACCCGTGCCTTTCGAGGCTCAGGGACATGCTGCCGTCCGCCGCCAGCGTCCCAAAGAGCGCCGTGTCCAGCGTCACGCGGAATGCAGCGGTTGCCGACCGGTCTTCGCGCAGGACGGAGGTGAGATGCGTCGTCACTGTCAACACGGAGGCGCTGCTCAGGGCGTTCCGGTGCCGCTGTGCGAAGGTTTCCTCGTCGATCATCGCCTGGCTCTCCGTTGAGAGCAGGGCGTACATGTTCGGGTAGTCACCGGCTTGCCAGGCGTCCAGGAACGCGGCGGCTGTCGCTTCGGCAGACGGCGGCACTGGCGTGGCGGTGGGCTGGTTCGTCGGTGTAGGGGTTGGCTGGACTGATTGCTGGGAGCTGGGCAGCTGACCGCAGCCCGCCGCCAGCATGAGTATGGCCGTCGCCGTACTCAAGAGCAACCGCATGGAGGGTGTGGACGTCAGAATCATGCAGGTGTCCAAATCTCGCGGTAGACGCGGCACGCGTGGCCCGTGTGGCTCTGGCACGCGGCCGGAACGTCCGGGGGTACTTCCAGCTGCCAGCGGCGGAGGCGGCGCGCCACGTGACACAGCGGCAGTCCCATCACGCTGGCGTAGCAGCCCTCAACCTTTTCCACCGGGTCGAAGCCCTGGTGTTGAATCGCGTAGGCGCCAGCTTTGTCCAGCGGGTCCCCGCTCGCCACGTATGCCCTGATCTCGGCCTCTCTGTATGGTCGCATGGTCAGTCGGGTCCGCACCAGGTCCGTCGCTGTTCCACGCCCCGGAAGCCACAGCGTAGCAGCGCTGTAGACCACGTGAGACCGTCCGCGGAGGCGACGGAGCATGGCTATCGCATCGTGGGGATCGCGCGGCTTGCCCAGGATCTCGGCCTCTCCGGGACTCTCCTCCAGTGCCACCACGGTGTCGCAGGCGATCACCACCGCGCCGTGTCGTCCGTCGAGCTCAGCACCGTGTGCCTTGGCGCGGCTCAGGCGGGTCACCAGTTGGGCCGGCGTCTCATCGGCCCGGGGGGTCTCTCTCACGTCCGCCGTGGTCACCTCGAAGGGCAAGCCCAACAGGCTCAGCAACTCGCGTCGCCTGGGGGATTGGGAGGCCAGGATCAGGTTCCACTCAC
>CAYMHT010000124.1:0-7827 GCA_964390305.1 uncultured Anaerolineales bacterium | reverse complement strand
ATGCCCAGGTGGTCCCCCGACGGCACCCGGATCGCCTTCCTCTCCAACCGGGTCGACGAGGACCAACCGCAAATCCACGTCATCCCCTTCGGCGGCGGCGAGGCGCGCCAGCTGACCGACCTGAAGGGTCAGTTTGGCTCGCTGGAGTGGTCGCCTGACGGCGCGCGACTCCTATGCCAGTTCCGCAAGAAAGACGAGGAGGCGATCGAACGGGAGGAGGACAAGAAGAAGAAGAAGCTGGGCGTGGTCTCGCGCCACGTCGAGCGCGTGTTCTATAAGCTGGACGGCGAGGGGTTCCTGCCCAAGGAGCGCTGGCACATCTGGACCATCGACGCAGGGAACGGCGAGGCCACCCAGCTGACCGAGGGCGAGGTCTACGATGAGCTCGATCCGCGATGGTCGCCCGACGGGGAGCAGATCGTCTTCCACTCCAACCACGCCGACGACCCGGACCTCGATCCGGACGCGGTCGACCTCTTCGTCATGCCATCGGAGGGCGGGGAGCCGCGCAAGCTCGATACGCCGATCGGCTTCAAGCAGAAGCCGGTCTTCTCCCCGGACGGGCAGTGGGTGGCTTACCTGGGCCAGGAGGGCCGCGGAGACTGGTGGAAGAACACCGGCCTGTGGGTCGTCCCCGCCGATAGCAACAGCGAGGCCCGGAACCTGACGGAGCGCTTCGACGTCGCCGCCTCCTCCGACACCATCAACGACCTGCCCGGCGGCCTGCCTATGTCGCCGCCCACCTGGTCGAAGAACGGAGAGCGGATCACGGTCCAGATCTCCAAGCACGGAAACACGGTCCTCAAATCGGTCTCCCTGAACGGCGAGGACAAATCCCTCCACACGCTCATCGGTGGCGATAGCGTCGTGGGCGCCTTCAGCCTCGACGACGAACAGTCGACCCTGGCCTATCTCCGCGCCGATATGCGCGAGCCGGCGGAGGTGTGGACGTGCGAGTTGCCCGACGGAGAGCCGACCCAGCGCTCGGGCGTCAACGCGGCGCTGCTGGCGGAGACCGACCTGGGCGAAGTCGAGGAGATCTGGTTCGAAGGACCCGATGGCAAGGAGCTGCAGGGATGGATCCTGAAACCCCCGGGCTTCGACCCATCGAAGGCGTACCCCGCGGTCCTGGAGATCCACGGCGGACCCAGAACCCAGTACGGCAACCTGTTCATGCACGAGTTCTATTTCCTCGCTGCGCAGGGATACGTAGTCTATTTCTCCAACCCCCGCGGCAGCCGCGGGTACGGGGAGGAGCACGCCCGGGGGATTTCGAACAGCTGGGGGAGCGCAGACTACGAGGATCTGATGGCCTGGACGAACCTCGTCGAGAGGAAATCGTACGTCGACGCCGAGCGCACGGGCGTCACCGGTGGGAGCTACGGCGGCTACATGACCAACTGGATCATCGGGCACACCGACCGTTTCCAGGCAGCCGTCACCCAACGAAGCGTCAGCAACCTGATCAGCATGTACGGCTCCAGCGACTTCAACTGGTCCTTTCAGCAGGAATTTGGCGACCAGCCCCCGTGGGAGACCTTCGAGAACTACTGGCAGCAGTCCCCCATCAGCCACATCGGCAATGCAACGACGCCCACCCTGGTCATCCACAGCGAGAACGACCTGCGCTGTCCCATCGAGCAGGGAGAGCAGGTCTTCGTGGCGCTGAAGAAATTGGAGGTGGACACGGAGATGGTCCGCTTCCCGGACGAGCCCCACGGCCTCTCCCGAGGCGGGCGGACGGATAGGCGCGTCGAGCGGCTGGAGCACATCCTGCGCTGGTTCGACCGATACCTCAAAGCGGACGACGCGTAGATCGACAGGATCAGCCCGGGATCACCGTGTCCCAGGTCGCATACGACATGTCGGGCCGGAGCGCGCGGATGGAAACCATACATAACTTCCGGGACGTTGGCGGGCAGCGAACGGAGGACGGCCTGCTCGTGAGACGGGGCATGGTCTACCGCAGCGGGAGCCTGGCCCGCGCGTCGGATGCCGACCTGGAGAGGTTATCATCGCTGGGGCTCCGGACGGTCTGCGATCTGCGGACTCACCAGGAGAGGGATGACCACCCCGATCGGATCCCACGCCATCGGGGAATCCGATCGCTTCACATCCCGGTGAAGGTCAATCAGCACGACGAATCCGGCCTCCTCTTGCGGCTCCTGTGGCTGGTGTTCGGCAGAGCGCGGAGATTGGACTACGGAGAGGTCGCGAGGAAGAGCTACCGCGAGTACGTGACGGACTTCTCCCCCCAGTTCTCAGCGGTGATGAAGGTAGCCACGGAACCCCAGAACCTTCCTATGCTGATCCACTGCACGGCGGGCAAGGATCGCACGGGACTTGCCTGCGGACTGATCCAGCTGGCGCTGGGCGTGTCACCGCAGGCGGTGATGGAGGATTACCTGCGCACAAACGACCATCTGGACGAGTTCACAGAGGAGATGCTGAACCGGTTCGGGTTCGTGAGGTTCTTCGGCGTCTCCAGGGAGATGGTCCTGCCCCTCTTCGAGGCCCGCAGGGAGTACCTGGAGGCCGCCTTCGATCAGATCAGACGCGACTACGGGACGGTATCCGACTACCTCCGGGAGGGGCTCAGCTTCTCCGACGAAGACAGACGAAGACTGCGCAGGCTCCTGCTCGAAGAGGGTTGATCGTTCCCTCTCCTGACCTACTCCGCTCCTTCCACTACCTCGAAGAAGTCAGGACGCTCCTCCATCATCTTCTCCCGGAAGTCCCCGAACACGCTCGGGGCGTGAGGGGTGATCAGCTCCAGCATACGGACGCCGACGTCGCGGATCTCCCACTGGGCCGCGCCGGAGATGCGGATGCGGAAGAAGTGGAGCAACTCGCGGAAGTTCATGGTGACGATGATGCGGGTGGCCGCGGCGTTCGGCAGCACGAAGCGGGCGTCCTCCTTCCGTATGCCCAGCTCGCGCAGCGCCTGGTAGGCACCCTTCACCTCGTCGGCGAAGTCGGTCCAGATCGCCATCGCCTCGTTCCTCTCCAGCAGGTCGGGCGGCAGCGCCCACTCGGGCTCCGACATATCGACGTAGCGCTGCGACTCCTGACTGTACGAGGCGAGTCGGTGACGCACCAGCTGGTGTGAGCACGCGCGGCTGATGCCGCTGATCTCGAACGTGGCGCTGGCGTGCTCGATGATGCTCTCGTGGCCCTCCTCGACCCGCGCTCGGACGAACCTCCCGGGCTCGCCGCGGCTCTCGCTCTGGTAGCAGATGCGCCCGGCGTGCTCCAGCAGCTCCACCGGCGTGCCGTCATCCCTCAGATAGCGCGTCAATGCGATAAGTTCGACCTTCAACGTTGGCCTCCTTTGATACGAAAACCTCATGCCTAGCCCGTTGCACGGGCCGTAGGACAGAAAAACGTGCGATCAGGGACGGCAGATGGCGTCTCCCACCAGCTGCCGGCCCCCGGTGTCGACGTAGCCCACCCCCTCCACCAGGTCAGCCGTCAGATCGTCCTGCGCGTCGACGATGACCAGCGGGCGCCTACCAGAGCGGACAACCCATCTCGTGCAGGCCCCCAGGACCGACCGCCCGAAGCCGCGTTCGCGGGCCGGCGGCGTGGCCTGGGCGTAGACGCCGGCGAAGTGGGGCGAGAGCCACGTCACCCCCGCCTCGGCGACGATCTCCCCCTGCGCGCGAATCAGGAACCGAGGACGTTCCTCGATCCCCTCCTCCGCCACCACCAGGACGTTGACCTCATGGTCAAAGCGCGACAACTCCATCTCATAGACCCGGTCGATCTCCAGCTCGGGTATCTCCACCACCTCCCTCGCCGCCTCCTGCAGGTGAAGCGCGGTGACCACGGAGTACGGCCGACCCGGCGTCAGCGCCTCCCGCAACAGCTCGACCGCCACGTCCGCCTGCTGCGCGCGGAGCGCGACCGTAGGTTGAAACAGACGCTGCGCCGTCTGGCACACGGCGACGAAACCGTCGGCACGGCCCTCGGCATCCTCGTGGACGGTCAGCTCAGTCCGCTTCGGATCGTGGTAGTAGGCGTAATAGGCGTAAAGCGCGTCGCCCGGCGTCGACAGGCTGAGCAGAGAGCGAATCTTCAGACGCCGCCTATCGAGCTCAGCCCTCATCACTCGCCTCCCCTTGCCACTCCTTGAAAATCGGAAACACCAAGACGCGCCAGGGAATGGGTACCCCGACCGGCGTGCCGCGCACCGGCGTGAGCAATTCCCGCGCCGTCACGCCGTAGTCCGCGTTGACCACCCGCGTCCCTCTGGGGAGATGCCCCACAGAGACTTGAAGGGCCGCCGTCAGCGCCTCCCAGGGCGCCAGGCTGTCAGCTGTCCACGTCACCCGCCCGTTGGCCTCGGTGTAGAGTCCGCTGGCCCACGTCAGCGTCGTGCTTGAGGGAATCCTGTCCGTCACCACGACCTCGGTCAGTGTATAGGGCGCGCTGCTGGTGACTGCGAGCGTATAGTCGAGCGACTGCACTGCGATCCCTGAGGTGATACGGACTCGCTTAGCGATCTCCACCCTCGACAGCGTTCGCTCCACCGCAGTCAGCGCATCCACGACGCCCCAGCCATAGACGTTGTTCGGCACGTCGTCCGGGCTGTCGCCGCCGCAGCCCTCCGTCGTCGTCTGGGGCCGCGTCGCGCGGGCGATCGCCTCCTCCGTCGCGTCGACGTCCCCCACAAGCTGCGGGGCCGCAGACCAGAGGAGGGCTACCGCCCCCGCGACGTGAGGACCGGCCATCGACGTGCCGCTGAGGCTCGCGTACCCGGTAGAGGGCACGCTAGAACGGACCCCGACCCCCGGCGCCGAGACGTCCGGCTTGAGCCGCCCCGAGCCGTCCACGGTCACCGGTCCACGGCTGCTGAAGGACGCGATGCCGTCGGTCCTGTCCGTCGCGCCCACCGAGAAAGCGGCCTCGTAGATGGCCGGCGGGTCCTGGACGGTGCCGCAGCCTCCGGAGCCGCTGTTCCCGGCCGAGGCGACCACCATGATCCCCGCCGCGCGGACGGCCTCGACCACCGCCTGTAGCGTCTCCCAATCACAGCCCTCGGACGGCGGGCACGTCCAGGAGTTGTTGATCACGTGGGGAGCGAGGCTGGGATCGCCGTCCAGGAAGGGGTCTCCGTCCACGGGATACGGCGCCAGAAAGAATTCAAAACACTCAATATACGTCGCTGGCGTGCCCACCCCCTGCTCCATGTTCCGGCAGCCGATCCACTCCGCGCCCGGGGCCACCCCGATCTGGTTCCCCTCTCCGTCGTCGCCCACGATGGTGCCCATCGTATGTGTGCCGTGGCCGTCATCGTCGCACGGGACCGGGGAATCGGCCCCACAGCTGCTGTCGCGGCTGTGGATCGCGTCGTGCCAGTTGTAGTCGTGCGTGACCGTCCCGTCCTGGCTGCCGCGATACCTGCCGACCAGCGCCGGATGCTCCCAGTCGTAGCCCGTGTCCTGGCCGGCGACGACGATGCCCTGCCCTGTGACCCCCAGCGCCCACACCTCGTCCGCCCGGATCTGGGCCACGTTCCACGCCACACCCTCGGACGCTTGGGGCGCCGGCCCGCCGCCGTCCGGCTGTGGCAGCCGCTGGCGCACTCGGGGGTTGGCGACCACCCGGGCCACCTCCCCTCGCGCAGCCAGGTCCCTCACCAGAGCCCGGTCGCCCCGCAGGGCGATCAAATTGACCACGTAGAACGGTCGGTGGTCGACGCCCCTACCCTCCAGCGCCCTCCGCAGCCCCTCCTGAGAGCGGAGAGCCGTGTCGCGCAGCGCCTCGTAGACGGCGTGGAGACGCTCCTCCCGACCCGCAAGCCCCCTGACCTCGCTCAGGTCTGCCTGCTCCTTCAGGATGACCAGAACGTCGGCCTGCGCGCCGCCAGCGGTCGCCGCCCACACGTCGGGGGCGATGGTCGCGGCCTGATCACGAACGCGGGCTTGAAGGGGGGCAAAGCTGGCGAGGACCAGCAGAGCTGCCACAATCACTGCCAGTCCCGCCCGGGAGGGGAAGCGTCTGTCCATAGCCGGCGATTATAGCAGAAACCTCCGCTTGACAAAAGCAGCCACCGGGACCATAATCTGTCCACGTTCGTTTACGCGACAGTTCTGGGAGGTAAAATGGCAGATTTCTTGGAAGTGACCGATTCATCGTTTGAGAGCGAGGTTCTCCAGGCCGATAAGCCGACCCTGGTTGATTTCTGGGCTGAGTGGTGCGGGCCGTGCAAGATGGTGGCCCCCGTCGTCGAGGAGATCGCCGCCGAGTACGACGGCAAGCTGCAGGTGGCAAAGATGGACGTGGATGGCAACCGGGAGACCCCCGCGAGCTACGGCATTCAGGGCATCCCGACGCTGATTCTGTTCAAGGACGGGGAGGAGGCGACGCGCATCATCGGGTTCCGCCCCAAGCAGGCTGTCCTGGAGGAGCTGCTCCCTCACCTGTAACTTGACGTCCTAATACCTTTGTGATATAGTCTGACTACAATCTGATACCGAACGACTGCGAACGGGAATAGTAGGCATCGACGTTAGGTTCAGAGAGTCGGGTGCTCGAGGGTTCCTCGAGAGGTGTGAGCCCGATACCCACTTCGATGCCGGATGGGCCCGGGAGTCGCCCGCCGAAACGGGAAGCCTGGATCCTCCAGGCTCGACGGAGCGGAGTAGGTAGGGCCGGAGGCGCCACCGTTATCATGGCCGAGGGTATCGTCCAGATCAGATGTGAGGACCGTACCTGCTGAAGAGTGAGGCTGGCTTTTCGCCCCCAACGCGCCATCACGGCGCGTTTTCTTGTTTATGGGTGCGGCGCTAGGCCGCCTAACCAGGGTGGCACCGCGGGTGTCCAAGAATCGAACGCTCGCCCCTGACCGGGGCGGGCGTTTTCTGTTTCGTGGGACGGCGACAGGGTCTGTTCCACGCACGAAGGAGGATGCGGAGATGAGGAAAGAGAATCGGAAGCGAGTGTTGACCGGGGATCGACCGACGGGCAAGCTCCACCTGGGCCATTACGTGGGCAGCCTGAAGAACCGCGTCCGGCTGCAGCACCAGGTGGAGAGCTTCTTCATCATCGCCGACCTCCACGTGCTCACCACCCGTCCGGAGAAGCACCACGTCGCGGAGATCCACCACCATATCCGCGAGATCGTGCTCGACTATCTGGCGGTCGGCATCGACCCGGAGCAGAGCACCATCTTCGTCCAGTCCGCTATCCCGGGCACCTACCAGCTCAATCTCCTCTTCGAGATGCTGGTCACCGTCCCCAGGCTGGAGCGCGTGCCGAGCATCAAGGAGATGGCAGCCAACGCCCACCTGGAGTCGATGCCCTTCGGCCTCCTCGGCTACCCCGTGCTCCAGGCCGCGGACATCCTGCTCCCCCGCGCCCACCTGGTGCCGGTCTCCCGCGACAACGAGGCCCACGTCGAGGTATCCCGCGAGATCGCCCGGCGGTTCAACCGCCTCTACGGGGAGGTCTTCCCCGAGCCCCAGGCGGTGCTCGGCGACATGCTGGTGGGCACCGACGGGGAGGCGAAGGCAAGCAAGTCGCGGGGGAACGTGATCCATCTCTCCGACGACCCCGATACGGTGCGGCAGAAGGTGCACGGTATGTACACCGATCCGCGACGCGTCCGCCCCGACGTCCCCGGGCGGGTCGAGGGGAATCCGGTCTTCATCTACCACGACGCCTTCAACGACGACCAGGCGGAGGTCGCGGAGCTGAAGGAACGGTATCGCCAGGGGAAGGTGGGCGACGTGGAGGTGAAAAGAAAGCTGGCCCGCGCGATCAACCAGTTCCTCGATCCCATCCGCGAGCGGCGCGAGCACTACGCAGCGCAGCACGGGCTGG
>CAYMHT010000123.1:0-7834 GCA_964390305.1 uncultured Anaerolineales bacterium | reverse complement strand
GGGTATTGACTTTTGCGGCAAGTTCCTGTAAAATAGAATGGCTTCGAAGCCATATCAACACGGATTCGTCCGAGGGCAGGCGATGCGGAAAGTGCGTTCCATCTTCGTCGTACTTCTTGGGGCCATGCTGCTTGTGAGCGGCGTGGCCGCGGTGGGGCCGCAGTCGTGGGACGACTGCCAGTACTTCTCCCAGACCGGGCACCGTGTGTGTGGCGAGTTCCTCGACTTCTTCGATGCCCGAGGGGGCCTGGCGCTTTTCGGCTATCCTCTGACGGAAGCTTTCGTCGACGACACCCACGAGGGCTTGTACGTCCAGTACTTCCAGCGGGCCCGCATGGAGTGGCACCCCGAGAATCCTGCTGGTCACAAGGTGCAGCTCGGCTTGCTGGGCGACGAGCTGGGGTACACCTTCCCGCCGATTGGAGAGGAGCGGATTCCTCCGCCGGACGAACCCGGCCAGCGGTACTTCCCGGAGACGGGGCACGTCGTGTCTTTCGCCTTCCTGGATTACTTCCGCGAGCACGGTGGGCTGGACATCTTTGGCTATCCTCGCTCTGAGTTCATGTACGAGGACGGGCGTGTCGTCCAGTACTTCCAGCGAGCGCGGATGGAGTTGGATCCGGAGAGCGCAGACGGCTCTCAGATGCGCCTGACGAATCTGGGAGAGCTCTACATCGAGAGATTTGGCGTCCCCGGGGGTTTTGGCCAACGCGTTCCACCCCCGGCCGCGATGATGCCCACAGAGGCCGGGGTGCCCACCGTGGATCCCCACCTGTCGGATGACTGCCAGTACTTCTCCGAGACGGGGCATCGTGTGTGCGGTGATTTCCTCGACTACTTCAATGCCCGAGGCGGCCTGGAGATTTTCGGCTATCCGCTGACGGAGCCATTCGCGGACGAGAGACGCGGGGGGATGTACGTTCAGTACTTCCAGCGGGCGCGCATGGAGTGGCGCCCGGACAATCCCCATGACTACGTGGTGCAGCTGGGCCTGCTCGTCGACGAGCTGGGTTACTACTTCCCGCCCGTCGGCGAGGAGCGGATTCCTGCATCGAACGGGCCGCTCCATCACTATTTCCCGGAGACGGGACACGTTGTCTCTTTCGCCTTCCTGGATTACTTCCGCGAGCATGGCGGGCTGGACATCTTTGGCTATCCTCGCTCCGAGTTCATCTACGAGGGTGGGCGCGTGGTCCAATACTTCCAGCGGGCGCGGATGGAGTGGTACCCGGAGAGCTCGATGGGCTCTCAGATGCGGCTGGCGAACCTGGGAGAGGTGCACATCGAGAGATTCGGCATCCCCGGCGATTTCGACGAACCCATTCCGCCTCCTGCGAGATACGAGGCCTCCGTTCAGAAGCTGACGGTGAGCGCCTCCGTGCGTAACGTGATCGCGGGCCAGCAGGGGACCCAGCGGGTTTTTGTATACGTCACCAGCCCGCAGCAGCGCCCTGTGGAGGGCGTCCCCGTGACCGCCACCGTCCGATATCCCTCCGGGCAGCGGCAGGAGCTGGTTCTTGAGCCCACCGATGAGAACGGGTTTACCGCGGCCAGCTTCGAAGTCCCCCCGACGTCGTCAGGGAAACGAGCCGTCATCGATGTGACGGCGGCCAATCGCCTCTGGAAAGGAAGCACGCAGACGTTCTTCCTGCCCTGGTGGTAGGAGACGATCCTGGAGACAGAGAAGCCCGCTCCCAAGAGCGGGCTTTTTTCTGTCCCTGCCAGCAGGCTGGCTATTATG
The DNA here is from genome assembly GCA_964390305.1 of uncultured Anaerolineales bacterium. GTDB lineage: Bacteria > Chloroflexota > Anaerolineae > B4-G1 > B4-G1 > SKLM01. The sequence goes on along the minus strand of CAYMHT010000123.1, from coordinate 6,093 downwards.
GCACCACGGTGACGTTGACAGGAAGGACGACGTAGTCCTGCCCCTGGTTCGTCTCGACCCGGGCGCTCACGTCGGCTGGATCGTACAGGCCGACCATGATCGTGGCCGATCCCTCGTAGTCGCTGGCCTCAGACTTGAACGTCAACCGGTGCGTGTCCTGGATGGTCTGCCCGGCTGCCCAACTGCTGGTGGGGGTGGCCGGCGGACCGTCGTGCTGGGCAATCAGCCGGCCGTCTGGCGAGAGCAGGTGGATGAAGACCGTGTAGTCCGGCGGACTGGTCCCCTCCAGGCCTTGCCAGTAGAGGGTCACGACGAGCGTCTCCCCGGCGACGACCTCGGCGGAAGAGACCTCGTAGCCGACCAGCCTGCCGACGTCGCCAAACCGGACGTCCATTCCACCGGACAGAGGGCCCGCCGCCACGGTGGTCGCGGTGGGTGTCGCCGTCGCCGCCGGTGTTGGCGGTTCTGTTGGGCTCGGCAGCGGTGTAGGGGAGGAGGTCGGCACCTCCGATGCGAGCGTGGGCGCGGGCGTGGACGCCGGCAGGGCAGATGTGGCGCTGGCCGTCGGAGGCACCACGCCGGAGCTTGGCGTCGACGTCGCCAGCGGCGACTCAGGGCTGGCAGGAACGCGGTTGCCCACGAACGAGCTCCCTATGAAGACCACGAGCGCGGTGGCGACGAAGACGAAGACCATGACCCACGATTTCACCGCGCGAACGGTGGCCGTCTCGTGCTCCAGGGTGAACAGGGCCAGGCTGCGCTCGCGCTGAGCCGCCAGCGCGCGTACGAGATAGACGAGGGCCCCGATGGCGCACACGACGTAGAATGCCCAGGCGTACTCGACCAGCCATCGGAGAACGACTCTCATTGTGTCCTCAGCACCCCGCGGATGAGGGCTTCCAATCTCGGCGTCAGCTTCCTCCCCGCCTCCAATACCTCTTCATGCGTCGTCTCGACGACGGGGCCTCCTTCGACGGGCAAGACGTTGGTGATGCCCGAAAGCCCCAGAACGCGCGTGCGCCCGTGCCGGGCGACCGTAACCTCTGGCACCGTCGACATGCCTACGGCGCTTGCGCCGATGATGCGCAGGAACCGAAGGTCAGCCATGGTCTCGTAGCTCGGCCCCGCCAGACAGATGTACACGCCCTCGTGAAAGGGGAGCCCCTGTTCCATCGCCACCTGTCCTGCAACTTCGCGCAGCCGGGCGTCATAAGCGTCCGACATGTCCGGGAAACGGGGACCGAGCTCATCCACGTTGGGGCCCCGCAGGGGATTCAGCCCCGCCATGCCGATCAGGTTGATGTGGTCTGTGATCAACATGACATCCCCGGGGCGGAACTCCGGATTGAGCCCTCCGGCGGCGTTCGTGACGATGAGCATCTCGACTCCCAGAACCTGCATCACGCGCACGGGGAACGTGATCTCGGCCATTGAGTAGCCCTCGTAATAGTGCGCGCGCCCCTGCATGACGACCACGGGTCGGTCCTCAAGATACCCGAGCACCAGTCGACCGGCGTGACCGGCCACTGTTGACTCGGGGAAATGGGGAAGCTCTCCATAAGGAAAGGAGACACTCTCTTCGAGCCCCTCGGCCAGGGGGCTTAGGCCGGAGCCCAGGATCAGGCCCACCTTCGGCGTGATGTCGGTCGCATCGCGGATGGTAGCAGCTGCGGCCTCGAAGTGTGGGTACGAAAAGAACTCTGGCATAGAGACCTCCTGTTGACAGGGCATCGCGTCACGGAGCCGCGTCCTGAATTGGCATTCGGCCAGGGGCTGGACGGTGCGGGCCTATCACGCCGTGGTCCACACGCAATGGATTATATCACGGTTCTGGCAAACCCGAAACGGAATCTGCTCAATCGCCAGGCTGGCCGGGATTCCCGCCGGCCGCTCTCTTGCATCCCCAATGTCGTGTGCTACAATCTGGCGCATGCGTCATCTGCTGTCCACCGCTGTCTTCGTCGCCTGCGTCGCGTCCATGGCCCTCCTGGTCGGTGTCAGCACGCTGGGCGTCCGTATCCAAGCCCAGGAGGAGTCCTCCACGGCCGCTCTGCTGGATCTGCTGAACGAGGTGCGCCTCGGGGAGGGACTGGATCCGTACCGTGAATCCCGCCTGCTGACCGACGCGGCGCAGCGCCACGCGCGGGATCTGGCCGCGAATGGCTTCGCTGACCCGGAGAACGTCCACCTGGGCTCCGACGGCAGCGACGAGGAGGAGCGTGTCAGGCAGGCGGGGTACGCTGCCTGGACGCGCGATGAGCGACCCGTCGTGGGCGAGATCGTGTGGGCCGGGCACGGTGGCCCGGAGGCGGCGTTGACGGCCCTCTCGAGGGATCCGGTCGAACGTGAGAAGCTCTTTAGTGAGACGTACCGAGAGGTGGGCATCGGCGTTGCCAGCGACGCCGACGGACGCGGCATCTACGTTCTGGACTTCGGTGCTCGTCCTAACGTGCTGCCTATCTTCATCAACGACGGGGCCGCCAGTACGGAGAATCGCGAGGTGGCGATTCGGCTGACGAACGAGCGCGCTTATCCTGAAGGAAGCGGGACAGGCCGCATGGGCGAGGCGATCGAGATTCGCATCAGCGACGACGCTGAGTTCGAGGGCCTCCCCTGGCAGTCGTGGGCGCCACTGGTGCCGTGGGTGCTGCCCGATTCGGTGGGCGAGCACACCGTGTACGTTGAGTTTCGGGACGCTGCCGGGCGCACCGCCGCGTCGGCCGACCACATATTCCTCGACAAAGGGACGCCGGTCACACCGACCGTCATCGCGGGCACCCCGATCGCCGAGGCGACGGGCAGCGCCACGTCCGAGTTAACCGTCACCCAGGTTCCGCCGACCCCGGCGTCGAGCCCAGAGGACGGCACCGCTGCTCCGGCACCGAGCCCTGCCGCCTCCTCCGAGGCTCCCGTCGTGACGCCCTTTCCGACCTGGACGCCGTTGCCCTCTGAAGAGCCCACCCCGGCCGACCTCGCTCCATCACAGGGGGCGGATGGCTTGCGCTCGGGCACGGATGGCTACGGCAGGCTGCTGGCTATCGTGGGGGCGTTACAGGGAACGGCGCTTCTGCTGGGTGTCTATCTGATGATGCGCCGGGGTGGGAGCGGGCAGCGTGAGTGACCGGGGCCTGGTGGGCGTGTTCGACTCCGGCGTCGGCGGGCTGACCGTGTGGCGGGAGGTGGCACGCCAGCTTCCGCACGAAAGCACGCTCTACCTGGCCGATCAAGCCCACGTGCCCTATGGTGAGCGCTCGCTGCTTGAGGTGCGGCGGTTCTCGGAGGCCATTGTCCGCTTCTTGCTCGACGGCGGGGCGAAGGTCGTCGTCGTGGCGTGCAACACCGCCTCCGCCGCGGCGCTGCACCATCTTCGGCGCGCGTTTCCCGAGGTCCCGTTCGTGGGCATGGAGCCGGCGGTCAAACCGGCTGTGGAGAGGACGCGTACGGGCGTCGTGGGGGTGCTCGCGACGGAGGCGACGTTTCAAGGGGAGCTCTTCGCCAGCCTGTTGGACCGCTATGCGGAGGACGCGGAGGTGCTGACCCAGGTCTGTCCGGGCCTGGTGGAGGCAGTGGAGGCCGGCGAGATCGAGACCGCTGAGACGGAGGCGCTGTTACGCACCTACCTGACCCCCCTGGTCGAGGCTGGTGCCGACCAGCTCGTGCTGGGCTGTACCCACTATCCCTTCTTGCGCCCTGCCATCGAGCGAATTGCTGGGAGTGAAGTCTCGATCATCGATCCCGCGCCGGCTGTGGCCCGTCAGACGGGCCGCGTATTGGCTCGGGACGATGGGCGATCCAACCGGAGCCTCCCGGCACGTCATCAGTTCTACACGACCGGGGACGTGGCGACGTTCACGACGATCGTGAAACGACTGATTCCATCGTTTGTGGAGGACGCCGAGTTGAGGGAGGCCCGCTGGCAGCGAGGCTGCTTGCAGGCCGACTGGTTGCAGGCCGAAGAGGGGGTTCCGTAGAGGCGTCTCGCCTTTCCTCTCAATGGAGCCCGGTGGGACAGGGGGCGTCGATGCGACCCGCCCCGCTTACGCGTCGAGCAGCCGTCGCAGAGTGGCCAGATTCTCCCGGTCTGCCTGCAGGTCATCGCCCTTCGGCGTCTCCAGCAGGCCGGGCAGCTCTCCCATGCGAGCGTCGTTCAGCACGTGTCGGAAGCCGGCCAGGCCGATGTGCCCCTCGCCAATGTGCTCGTGTCGGTCCCGCCGGCTTCCCAATGCGCCCTTGCTGTCGTTGAGGTGGACGGCTTTCAGGCGCTCGAGCCCGATCAGTCGCTCGAAGGCCGCCATCGTGGTGGCGTAGCCCTTGGGCGTACGCAGCTCATAGCCGGCAGCGAACATGTGGCACGTGTCGAGACACAGGCCCAGGCGCTCACCCTGGGGCGTGTGCTCGAGCAGCCAGGACAGGTGCTCGAATCGATAACCCAGCCGCGTTCCCTGACCCGCGGTGGTTTCCAGCAGAATCCCCGAGTGCATACCCGCGGTAGCAGCGTGGACGTCCCCTAACGCCTCTGCCATACGGGTCAGGCCGGCCTCCTCCCCCATCCCGACGTGGGCCCCCGGATGAAGCACCAGCCAACGCAAGCCCAACGCCTGGCACCGTTTGAGTTCTCTGACCAGCGTGTCGATCGACCGGCGCCAGAGCTCGTCGCGTGGCGAGGACAGGTTGAGCAGGTAGGAGGAGTGGGCCACGACGGGGCGAATGCCCGTCTCGGCCGCCCTGGCGTGGAAGCGGGCCACATCCTCCCCGGTGACCGGCGGCATTGCCCAGGAGCGATTCGGCTTGACGAAAATCTGCAGCGCCTCGCAGCCCACCGACTGGGCGCGATCGAACGCCTTGTACACCCCTCCGGCGATCGATTCGTGGGCGCCAAGTCTCACGCAGGATGCTCCACGCGGTACCCCTCGCGATAACGTCGAGCCAGAGCCACGTAGGTCTCCTTGAAGTGAGTCCACTGGGCCTTGTATGCGTCACTCACTGTCTTGTCCAGGACTCGAGCGGGCACTCCCACGGCGATGTGCTCAGACGGGATTTCCTGCCCCTGTCGGATCACGGCACCCTCGCCGATGACGGCCCATTCGCCGACGACGGCCCAGTCGGAGACGACCGCACCCATGCCGACGATCACGTAGTCGTTGATCATCTCCACGTTATGGATCACGGCAGCGTGCCCGATGGTCACCCAGCTCCCGATGGCGGTGCGTTCGCCGGGTCGGACGTGTATCACACAGTTGTCCTCCACGCTGCAGTGATCGCCGATGACGATGGTGCCGTAGTCCCCGCGGATTCGGGCGCCAGGCCCGATCCAGCAGCCGTCTCCGATGGTCACGTCCCCGAACACATCGGCCGAGGGATGGACGTACGTCCCCGTGCCGATGCGCGGCGTCTTGCCTTCGAATGATCCTATGGTCACCGTTGAGTCTCCTCCGCGGCTTCTGAACGTGCCCTCTCCAGCGCCTCCTCCAACTCCTCAAGCTCAATGAGCATTCTTGGAGGGACGGAGTGTTTGGGAAGACGGGCTTCCAGATCGGCGATCTGCCTCTCCAGCTCCGCGATGCGCTGTGCCGTATCCTTGCTCATTCGTTGACGATACGGTAGGAGGTGGTAATCTCGGCCGTCTTTCGAAGCATGGCCGAGGCAGAACAGTACTTCGTCTGCGAGAGCTCGATGGATCGCTCCACCGCGTGTGGGTCCACGTCCTCCCCCGTCACCACGAACTCCAGGTGGATCTCCGTGTAGACCCGGGGGCGATCCTCGGCCCGCTCCGCCGTGGCCCTGACCTCCAGGCCGGTCAAGGATTGACGCTTCTTCTTGAGGATGGAGATGACGTCCATGCCGGTACAGCCGCACAGCCCTATGAGCACTAACTGCATTGGATGCGGGCCGCTGTCCTCTCGATCCTCGTCGGGCATGGCGTGGTCGACGACGATGGCGGGTCCGCCGGCCTCGCCCACGAGTCGCAGTCCTGGCCCGACCCAGGTAACCTTTGCCTCCGATGTCATGGTCTTCCTCCAGGTGGCGAATAGATCGCAGGTCAGCTTCGCTGTGTGAATGTTTCACAGCGTCGATGTGCCGATTATACTCCAA
>CAYMHT010000122.1:0-7946 GCA_964390305.1 uncultured Anaerolineales bacterium | reverse complement strand
CAAGAAGCCGTGCCGGATCTGTGGATCCGGCACGGGCCAAGGCTCAGGCTGCCAGCCGAATCACGCCGCTGATGCAACCGTGCGGGATTGTCCCCGCGCACGGATCACGGCCTTCGTCACCTCGGCGGCGGCGGAGGGGACGAGAAGCAGCGGGAGAATCAGACTCCACTCCCGGGTACCCAGGGGAACTGTCCTGAAGATCGGCTGCAGGAACGGAACGTAGACCACAGCCAGCAGCAGCACGACGGACACGGCCACCGCGTACTGCATGTACTTGTTGCTGAAGACGCCGAGGCGGAACAGAGAGGCCCGCTCCGACCGGGCTGTGTAGGCTCGGACCAACTCCGAGGCGGAGAGGGTCACAAAGGCCATGCTTTGACCCAGGAGAGGGTTCATCGGATCCCACATCCTGCCGACGTAGAAGGCGCCCAAGACCACGGTCGTAATAGCGACCGTCTGCACGCCGATACCCAGCGTCATCAGACGATTGATGATCGGCTCGCGGACCGGCCGCGGCGGGCGGTCCATGATGTCGGGATCGCCCTTCTCCAGACCCAGTGCCAGCGCCGGGGCGCCATCGGTGAGCAAGTTGAGCCAGAGCAGCTGAATCGCAGTGAGCGGCGACCCGGATCCAAAGAGGGTTCCAAAGAAGATGACCATGATCTCGGCGACGTTGCACGAAAGCAGGAAGTAGACGAACTTGCGGATGTTGGAGTAGATGATGCGCCCCTGCTCGACCGCCGAGACGATGGACGCATAGTTGTCGTCGGTCAGCACCATATCCGCCGTCTCTTTCGTCACGTCGGTGCCGGTGATGCCCATCGCCACGCCGATGGAGGCACGCTTGAGCGCCGGCGCGTCGTTGACCCCGTCGCCCGTCATGGCCACCACCTGGTCGCGAGCCTTCAGCGCCTCCACGATGCGCACCTTGTGCTGGGGAGAGACGCGGGCGAACACGTCCACCACGTCAATCTCCTCAACCAGCGCCTGATCGGTCAACCTCTCCAGATCGGCCCCCGTCAGCACCCGTCCATCCTTCGACCGCACGAGGTCGATCTCCTCGGCAATCGCGCGGGCCGTATCGGGGTAGTCGCCGGTGATCATCATCGTGCGAATCCCGGCCTTTCGCGCTTTCTCCACCGCGCGCTTCACCTCGGGACGAGCCGGGTCGGTCATCGCTATCAGGCCGATCAACGACAGGTTGTCCTCCACCTCCGCCGGATCCAACTCTTCCGGAACCTCATCCAGGTGCCGATAGGCCACAGCAAGGACGCGCAGGCCATCCCTGCCCAGGTCTCGGATCACGTTCTCGATGTGCTGGCGGCGTCCAGTCGTCAACGGCACCTCGACCCCTTCCTCCAGAATCGTGTCGCAGAAAGGGAGCATGACGTCGGGAGCCCCTTTGACGCAGGCCACGTACTCGGCTCCCCCGGTCTCCTCCAGACCTCGCACCTCACCGCGATGGATGGTCGTCATGCGCTTGCGATCACTATCGAAGGGAATCTCCGCCACGCGAGGGAGGCGATCCTCGACCTCGTCACGCCACAGCCCAGCTTTCGCTGCGGCGACGACCAGGGCCCCCTCCGTCGGATCGCCTACCATACGGTACCGCGTCCCGTTCTCACCAGTGGAAACCGGCTCCAGCCGGGCGTCGGACGCGAGCAACCCACCAGTCAGCAGAGCCAGAACCTCCGGGTGGTCGTAAGGATCAGCGGGATCGCCGTAGTGCGTGAATCTCCCCTCCGGCTGATAGCCTTCCCCACTCACGTCCAGGCGGAGGTTGGCGACGTAAAGGCGGACGGCCGTCATCTCGTTCTGGGTGAGCGTCCCCGTCTTGTCGGAGCAGATGACCGTGGCGCTCCCCAACGTCTCCACGGCCGGCAGGCGGCGAATCAGAGCGTGGCGCCGCACCATCTCCTGCATGCCGAGGGCCAGAACGATGGTGACGACGGCGGGCAACCCCTCCGGCACGGCGGCGACGGCCAGGCTGACGGCCACGATAAACAACTCTACGATCTCCTGCCGAGTGCGCACCAGATATGGGATCAGTCCCTCGCGCGCGATCAGGCCCAGATTCGTGTCCTGGATAAGAGCCTCCACGAACACGATACCACAGACAACCAGTGTACCCCAGCCCAGCCAACGGCCGAGCTGGTCGAGTCGGCGCTGGAGCGGCGTGGCTTCCTTCTCGTAGGACTGGATCATCTCGGCGATGAGGCCAATCTCCGTCTGCATCCCGGTCCTTACGACCACGCCGACGCCGCGTCCGTAGGTAACCGTGGTGCCCATGAAGGCAAGATTCCGCCGGTCGCCCAGGGGCACGCCCTGGGACAGGGTCACATCAGCCGCCTTCTCCACCGGAACCGACTCGCCGGTCAAGGACGCTTCGTCAATCTTCAGATTGGCCGCCGTGACGAGTCGAAGATCAGCCGGGACGTAACTCCCGGCCTCGAGAAAGACGACGTCCCCCGGAACCAGCTCTCGAGCGGGAATGGAGATTCGATGACGGTCCCGCAGGACACGAGCCTCCGGAGCGGCCATTTTCTTGAGCGCGGCAAGCGCCTCCTCTGCCTTGCTCTCCTGTATGACGCCCAGAACCGCGTTGAGGATGACGATGGCCAGTATCGCGCCGGCCTCGACCATCTCTCCCAGCACGAATGATACACCGGCGGCGACGATCAGGATGAGGATGAGGAAGTCCTGGAACTGTCTCAACAGCAGCTGCCAGAACCCGGGGCGCGGCGTCTCGGCGAGCTCGTTGAGCCCAAAGCGCTCCAGGCGGGCTTGCGCTTCGTCAGACGTAAGGCCCACCTGGAGATCCGTGCCCAACGTCTGGGTCACATCCTCGACAGAGCGACTATGCCACACCGTTACTTCCTTCTCCTCCATGTCCTCCTCGCAGAGTCAAGATCAAGAGCGAGCTTGCGATTATAGCACGTTCGCGTCTCGCAGCAACGTCCAGCACACCACCGGGCTCCACGTCTCGGGGCGTTGACGTTTCCCTCGTGACGGAGACTACCAACGGGGAAGATCCAGCATCAGCACTTCGAGGGTAAGGCGCGCGTTAGCATTTCGCTGCAGCTTATCGATAGCCGTCCTCAGAGCCTTGACCACACGAGCGCTGGCCTCCACGCCAAAATGACGTGCGTGGTCCCGCAGTTGCTCCTCGCGGTCCACGTTGGTCACCGGTGCATTCGTTCCAGAAGCGATCAGTATCACGTCCCGCCACCAGCCGATCCAGAGGTCGAGCGTCTGCTGAGTGGTGACAGGATCACGAGCCAGCTTCTCGGCATACCGAAAGCGCCGCACCACAGAGGCACGGATCAGCTCGTCGAGTTGGTCGAGACGCCTGGCACGGCGCCTCAGGGCCTCCTCATCTCCCAGGGTGCGCACCGCCCAACCCAACCGCCCTGCAGACAGATGGGCGAGCAGCTCAGCCTCCTCGGGCATCGTGTCCCAGCGTTGGATGAGAGCCTCCTTTACCAACGCTGTGGGCAGAGGCCTCAACGGGACGTGCTGACAGCGAGAGACGATCGTGGGAAGCAGAACGTCGGCCTCCCGGGCAAGAACGGTGAGCACGACATGCGACGACGGTTCCTCCAACGTCTTGAGGAGCGCGTTCGCAGCGGCGGTGCTCGCTTCCTCGAAGCGCCGCAAGACCGCCACCCGGCAACGCCCCTCCACCGGCGTCAGAGTGAGTTTATGCTCCAGTTCGCGCACCTGATCGATCTTCAGGGTCGCGCCCACGTGCTCGGATTGGACGATGTGAAGATCGGGATGATTGCCAGTGGCGACCAGGCGGCAGGCCCGACACTCGCCGCAAGGCCTCGCGGTCACCTCCTCGTTCTGGCAGAGGAGTGCAGCAGCCAGCCTTCGCGCCAGCGTCGTCTTGCCCACACCCGGGGGTCCGGTGAAGAGGTAGGCGTGCGAGACGGTGTCGGTCACGACTGCCCGCTGCAGGGACCTCACTGCCCACTCGTGTCCCACGATGTTCCAGTGGTCATCCATATTGTTCATCGCTTGCAAGACAGCGGCGAAGATGGTATAATCTTTGGCGCCGTGGGCGGTTAGCTCAGTTGGCGAGAGCGCCACGTTGACATCGTGGAGGTCGCAAGTTCAAGTCTTGCACCGCCCACCATCGGCCGGCTGGTCGCAGTGCCAGCCGGCCTTTTTTCTTCTACCCCTGGTGCACAGGTCGCCCCTCGCCGTACACCAGCCAGCGGTAGCTTTTCTCAATCCGGTCCCAGTTGTACTCGCGGTCGAGCGACCAGAAGCGACCGATGAGGGACACAAACTGTCCCACACCCAATCGCTCACATTCAGCCTCGATGTCGCCCACGTAGATAGCGCCGCTCTCCGGTTTCTCCCCGCGACGCCCGAGCATGCCGTGGACGTAGACGTCTGGCACGCCCACCTGCCTGGCCATACGGAGGAGTGCCTTGAGGTGCTCGACCGAGCCGTGAGAGCTGTAGAAGGAGATGATGCCCAGCAAGTGAAGCGCTGTCGCATCGTCTCTGGCCCCCTCCATCGCCCAGAGCAGAGCGTCATTCTGGAAGAAGCTGCCCTCCCCGATAGCGCGCTCGATGCGCAGCCGATCGGACGTCACGACACGCCCGGCACCGATGTGCGTGTGCCCCACCTCGGAGTTGCCGACCGTCTTCCCCTCCCGGTTGGGAACCTCGTTGGGCAAGCCAACGGCCTCACCAGCGGCCTCCAGCCGGGTGGTGGGATAAGTCAACTGGAGATGGTCCATCACGGGTGTATGGGCCTCCATGATCAGATTGCCCCGTTCCTCGTCGCGGACACCCCACCCATCGAGGATGAACAGCGCCACGCACTGAGGCTCGGGGTCCTGGGCCCCCTCGATCAGTGACACACCGGTCATGGCGCCTGGTTTCTCTATTGCCATCAGCTCCAGGACTGTGGGGGCCACATCGATCAACGTGCCGCCATCGCGGAGGCTGGGGCGGGCGGTTCTCCCCTCGCCATCCCGGTCTGGTGGAACCAGAATGAAAGGGACATCGCTGTCCGTGTGTCCGGTATCGATGGATCCATCCGGATAATACCACTTCTCCACCGTGCCGTGGTCGGCGGTGACCAGCGCCACGACGCCCGTGCGCTTCGCCACGTCCAGCACGCGCCCCAGCTGCGCGTCCACCGTGGAGACGGCGGACTTGATCGCCTCACGATCCTCGCTGTGGCCGATCACGTCGACGTTGGCCCAGTTGACCACCAGCAGGTCGACCGTGTCGTCCCGCAGGGCTTCGATGGCAGCATCGGCGACGTCATCGGCCCGCATCGACGGGGGCGGAAGGTACCCCTCGAAGTCCAGCGACTCGATGATCTCCCACTCCTCGCCAGGGAAAGGCTCCTCACGGCCACCGTTCAAGAAGGTGGTCACGTGAACCCGCTTCTCTGATTCGACGATCTTGACCTGGCGCATGCCGGCTCTGCTGACGGTCTCGCTCAACGTGTTCTCAATCACACCCGACGGAGGGAAGGCGACGCGGGTCTCCAGGTCGGGGTGATACTCGATCATGGTCACCCAGTGCGTGGTGATGGGGTCCCGCTCAAAATGGGGAAACTGCTCGTCGACGAAAGCCTGGGTCAGCTCGATCTCACGCTCCCCACGGATGTCATAGAAGATGACGTAGTCGCCATCCTCGAACCGCCCAATGGGGGTGCCATCGTCGTCGACGCGCACCAGCGGTTCCATCGTCTCATCGTCCTCGCCAGCGCGATAAGCGGCGCGCACGGCTTCGGCCAGGGGGTACGTCTGACCGTCTTCCATAGATCACTCCCACGCGTGGAATATGGCGGCAGCCAATCCACGTGGAATTCGCCCCACCCTCCATGTCTCTTGAACGATGAAGATTGTATCACGGGGCAGGATGGTGAGCAACCGTGACTACCCGGAGCCCGATGCAGGGCCCGAGGTTGACAGCAAGCGGGAGTGGGATATAATATGGATAATTGCAAAGCGTGGATCGGGACGAGTATCAGCCAGAACGGTCGTAGAGAGAAGGGGCCATCGGCTGGAAGCCTCTTCGGCCGGACAGCTGAGAAAACCCCCCGGGAGTGGGTCCCTCAAATCGCGTGGCCGCAGGACGCAGAAGACGCGAGAGTATGGGACCACGGGCAGGCCCGTTATCGCCTCAAGAGTGTGCGGCAGACTTTGCCGTAAACTTGGGTGGAACCACGTGGGAGATGCCCGCGCCCCAAGGGCGCGGGTTTTTGCATGTTGCATGGAGGAGGTGATCGAAATGACCAAAGACGAGACCGATACGCTGGCGCACGGGAATCTGCTGTTGGATCGATCACCGATCAGGGAGGAACAAAATGTCTGAGGGACACAAATTCGAAGAGAACGGTCATCTACACCGCATCCGGCATTCAGCGGCACACGTCATGGCCCAGGCCGTGCTGGAGAAATTCCCCGAAGCCAAGTTAGCCATCGGCCCGGCCATCGACACGGGATTCTACTACGACTTCGATCTTCCACGCCCTCTGACGCCGGAGGATCTCGAGGAGATCGAGAAGCGGATGCGTGAGATCATCGACGAAGAATATGACTTCGTCCGCGAGGATGTGGACGAGGAAGAGGCACGCCGCACATTCGAGGATCAGCCCTACAAACAGGAGCTGATCGACGACATCGTCTCGGGCGAGGTGGACGAGCACGGCGAGCCCGTCGAAGGGAAGGTCGAGCTCTCGATCTACCGCCATGGGCCCTTTGTGGATCTCTGCCGAGGCCCACACGTCGAGGATTCGGGCGAGATCAATCCAGACGCCCTCAAGCTGCTCAACGTGGCCGGGGCGTACTGGCGCGGCGACGAGAGTCGGCCGATGCTTCAGCGCATCTACGGGACGGTCTGGGAGACGCAGGAACAGCTTCAAGAGTTCCTGGAGTGGCAGGAGGAGGTCGAGCAGCGCGACCACCGACGTCTGATCAAAGAGCTGGATCTGCTCAGCTTCCACGAGGAAGGTGGTTCCGGCCTGGCGTATTGGCACCCCAAGGGCGGTCGGATCCGTCAGATCATCGAGGACTTCTGGCGAGCCCGTCACCGGGAGGGCGGCTATGAGATCGTCTTCACGCCCCACATCGGCAAAGCAGAGCTGTGGCAGCAATCCGGACATCTCGACTTCTACGAAGAGAGCATGTACTCGCCGATGGACGTCGACGGGATCGATTACTACCTTAAGCCAATGAACTGCCCGTTCCACATCCTGATCTACAAGTCCGACCTCCGCTCCTACCGCGACCTCCCACTCCGTTGGGCCGAGTTGGGGACGGTCTACCGGTATGAGCGGAGCGGGGTGCTCCACGGGCTGATGCGGGTGCGTGGGTTCACGCAGGACGACGCCCACATCTTCTGCACGCCAGATCAGATTGAGGATGAAATCCTGCAGGTGCTCGACTTCAGCCTCAATATGCTGCGCAGCTTCGGGTTCGAGGAGTTCAAGGTGCAGCTGAGCGTGCGGGACCCGGACACGCCGGACAAGTACGCCGGTGAGGACGCCATGTGGGACCAGGCGGAGGAGTCGCTGCTGAAGGCCATCGAGACGCGTGAACTGCCGTACGAACGGATCAAGGGTGAGGCAGTCTTCTACGGTCCCAAGATCGACATTCACGTCAGGGATGCGCTGGGCCGCACGTGGCAGTTGACGACGATCCAGTTCGACTTCAACCTCCCCGAGCGGTTCGACATGACCTACGTCGGCGAGGACGGCAAGGAGCACCGCCCGTACATGGTCCATCGAGCCCTGCTAGGGAGCATCGAGCGCTTCTTCGGTATCCTGGTGGAGCATTATGGCGGGGCGTTTCCGGTATGGTTGAGCCCGGTCCAGGCGATCCTGATCCCAATCGTCGATCGCCACGTTGGGTACGCCGAAGCCGTCGCGGAGCGGCTGCGAGTAGCGGGACTGCGGGTCGAGGTCGACGACTC
>CAYMHT010000121.1:0-8186 GCA_964390305.1 uncultured Anaerolineales bacterium | reverse complement strand
CCAGCAGGGGCAGGATCACCTGCGCCTCCGGATCGCCGAAGCGGCAGTTGAACTCCAGCACCCGCGGGCCGTCGTCGGTTAGCATGAGACCCGCGTAGAGCACGCCGACGTAGGGTGTACCTCGCCGACGCATTCCGTCCACAGCAGGCCGCAGGATCCGCCCGACGACCTCGCTCACCGTGGCTGGCGGGAGATAGGGAGAGGGGGCATAACAGCCCATGCCGCCAGTGTTTGGACCCCGATCGCCGTCGTGGGCCCGCTTGTAGTCTCGAGCGGGAGGCATCGGCACCACCGTCTCGCCGTCGCTGAAGGCAAGCAGCGACGCCTCTTCTCCCGTCAGGCACTCCTCGATGAGCACCTCGTCACCCGCCGCCCCGAACACTCGCTCGACCATGGTTCTGTGGAGCGCCGCCTCCGCGGCATCCAGTGTCGGGCACACGGCGACGCCCTTGCCCGCCGCCAGGCCGCTGGCCTTGATCACCACCGGAGCCCCATGTTGCCGCAAATAGGCAAGGGCCGTCTCGTAGTCGTCGAACGCCGCCCCCACCGCCGTCGGGATGCCCTCCTCGATCATGAATCGCTTGGCGAAGACCTTCGATCCCTCCAGCTGGGCTGCGGCAGCGGAGGGGCCAAAGGCACGGAGCCCGGCTTCCGCGAAGGCATCCACCAGGCCAGCCACCAGAGGAGCCTCTGGCCCCACGATCGTCAGATCGATCCCTCTCTCACGGGCGAACGACACCAGAGCAGGGACATCGCCTGCCGCAATGGGAACGTTTTCAGCAATCGCCGCCGTGCCGCCGTTGCCCGGTGCCACGAAGAGTCGCTCCAATTGAGGTACAGGGCTCCCCCACGGGGAGTCCACCAGCTTCCACGCCAGGGTGTGCTCTCGGCCCCCTGACCCGACGACCATCAAGCGCATAAGCTGTCCCCTCCAAAGCCCTCCATGATTCGCCTCTACCAGGATTCGAACATGTCCTTGCCAATCCCGGCCACAGCCGGGAGGGGGTACCGGCCAGTGAAGCAGGCGCGGCAGTACCCGCCGCCATCCAGCTCCACAGCCTCCCGAAGCCCCTCCACGGATAGATAACCCAGACTGTCCACGCCAATATGGTGCGCGATCTCGTCCACGTCCTTCTGAGCAGCGATCAGCTCTTGGCGGGTGCTCATATCGACTCCCATGAAACACGGATGGCGGATCGGCGGCGAGGCCACGCGCATGTGGACCTCGGCGGCTCCAGCCTGGCGCAGGAGGCCGACGATCGCCCCGCTGGTGTTCCCCCGCACGATGGAGTCGTCCACCATGACGACACGCTTGCCCCGGCCCGTCAGATCGGGCAACGGGTTGAACTTGAGGGCCACGCCTCGGCGACGGAGACGATCGTCGGGCTGGATGAAAGTCCTACCGATATAGCGGTTCTTGATCAACACCTCGCCGAAGGGGATGTCGGCCTCGTGGGCGTACCCGATGGCGTGGGCCGTGGCAGAATCGGGGACGCCAATCACCATGTCTGCCTCAACCCAGTGCTCGCGGGCGAGGCGCTCTCCCAGGCGCCGGCGCACCTGGTGGACGGAGCGTCCCTCCAAGAGCGAGTCCGGCCGGGCGAAGTAGATGTACTCGAAGATGCATAACGAGGGGCCCTCGCTCGTCTCCGCGCCCCGCCAAGCGGTGATGCCGTTCTCGTCCAGGCGCACGATCTCACCCGGCCGCACCTCCCGAACGAACTCGGCTCCGATCGTGGTCAGTGCACACGATTCCGAGGCAATTGCCCAGCCCTCGTCGTCCAGCCGCCCAATGCAGAGAGGCCGGAACCCCCACGGATCCCGTACGGCGTAGATCGCCTCCCGCGTCAGGATTGTCAGCGAGTACGCTCCCTCCGCCAGCTCCATGAAAGCCCGGATCCTGTCCTCCCACGACTGTCCGGGCGCGCCGGCCAGCATCTGCGTGATCACCTCGGTATCTGATGAGGAGATCAATCCCACCCCGCGATACAGCAGCTCGCGCCGCAACACACCGGCGTTCGTCAGGTTGCCGTTATGGGCCACCCCCAACGGGCCCAGGGCCGTCTCGATCAGATACGGCTGCGCGTTCCGCAGCCGCGATGCGCCGGTCGTCGAGTAGCGGTTGTGCCCGATGGCCAGGTCGCCCTGCAGGCACTGGAGGCTCTCCTCGTCGAAGACGTGTGAGACCAGGCCGCCGCCCTTATGCATGTGCGCCGTGCCTCCGTCACACGTCGCAATCCCCGCACTCTCCTGACCCCGGTGTTGCAGCGCATACAGCGCAAAGAACGTCAGCCGTGCCACGTTCATCCCGGGAGCGTAGATTCCGAAGACCCCGCACGCCTCCCGCGGAGCATCTGCAAAGGGGTTGTTCGTCATCTCAGGCTCGCGCGGCTCCATCAGCATCCAGAAGCCGCTTAGCGTGCCTCTCCTGGGCCCTCAGCACCTCCTGGCGCAGGCGGGGTCTGGCCAGGCCCAGCATCTTCGCGGCCAGCAGGGCGGCGCTCTCCGGCTCCAGCACCACCGCCGGGGCAATCCCAGATGGCATACGCAGGGAGGAGAGCAAGTCTCCCCCGGCGAATTTGTCCGAGGGCGGGGGGCAGGCAATCACCGGTGCGCTCACGTGGCCGTCCACCAGGCCACTCAACGCGTTGCTGCGGCCGGCCACGGTGATGTAGACCTTCGGGGAGGGGTCGGCCTCGTACTGATCCAGCAACTCCAGAACATGGCGCGGCACCTTGTGCGCCGAGGCCACGCGTGTCTCCCAGGAGATGCCAAAACCGTCCAGCGCATCCGTGATTCGCGCGCTGAAATCCGCATCGCCGGGGGATCCCATGATTACAACAACGCACATCGCCATTCTCCCTACGTATTCAGTCCCAATATGACTGGCACAAACCTATGATAGGAATCGGCTCAGTACCTCAACGATTCGGGGCCCGGCCGGGTAGACACGCGGCTCAAATGCCTGACCGGTCAGCTTCTCGTAGAGCCTGACGTAGCGCCGGCCGACCCGTACGATGAGATCGTCGGTCGCGGCAGGCGGCTCGCCATCGCCGCGATACCCGCGCTCGGCGTACCACAGGCGCAGGAACTCCTTGTCGAAGTTCTCCGGCTCCAGCCCCTCGGCCCTTCGCTCCTCATAGCTCTCTCTGACCCAGAAGCGGCTGCTGTCCGGTGTATGCACCTCGTCGATCAGCGTCAGTGTGCCGTCCGGCGCGCGCCCGAACTCATACTTCGTGTCCACCAGGATCAGGCCGCCCTGTTTAGCGATGTCCTGTCCGCGTTCAAAGATGGCCAGCGCGGCCGCCTGGACACGGTCCCAGGTCTCCGCATCCAGCAGCCCTCGCTCCACCACCTCGGCGCAGGTGATGCGCTGATCGTGCTCGCCCGCACGCCCCTTCGTCGTCGGGGTGATGATGGGGGCTGGCAACGGCTGGTTCTTCTCCATCCCGTCGGGGAAGTCGTACCCATAGATGTGACGCTCTCCCAGCGAGTAGCGGTACCAGAGCGCCGTTTTGGTCACGCCGGTGATGTAGCCCCGCACGACGACCTCGACCGGCAGGGGCTCACACCTCCGCACCAGGCTGACGCTGGGATCGGGGACCTCCAGGAGATGGTTGGCAACAATATCGCTCGTGCGGTCGAACCAGAATGCGCTCAGCTGGTTGAGTACCTGTCCCTTGAAGGGGACCAGGGTCAGGATCCGATCGAACGCCGACAACCGGTCGGTGGTCACGATGAGCCAGCGGTCATCGGGCAGGGCGAACAGGTCACGCACCTTGCCCCGTGCGCGCTCGTAGGGCCAGTCCACTTCGATGCCTTCAAGGGCCTGCGGCAGGTGCCGAAGCCACGTGTCTGCGTTAATCACAATCTCCTCCAGGCCCCGCAGATGATGACGAAGCGGCGTATCCGACGATCATCGTCCCCGGGCGTACTCCACTCCTTCGACGAACAATCCCAGCCCCAACCCGCCTCGCTCCCCCCGCGTCCAACGCGGATGCTGCCAGGGGACGACGTGGTCTTCCGGGTGAGGCATCAGCCCGAGCACGTTTCCCCGCTCGTTGCAGATGCCCGCGATGTCGGCCACAGAGCCGTTGGGGTTTGCGGGATAGCTCACCGATCCCTCGTTCGGGCATCGCTTGTCCCGAGCGACACCCCTGACGTACCGCAGCGCGATCTGCCCACGCGCCTGCAGCCGCTCCAAGATGCCATCGTCGGGAACAAATCGGCCTTCGCCGTGGGCCACGGGGCAGGTGATCGCTGCGCTTTCACCGCTGGCGAGATCGCGCGTGAACACAGAGACACTCTCAGGCTCTGGTTGAAGCCACACCCAGCGGCACTCGAAGCGGTTCGATGCATTGCGCGTCAGCGTCGCCTCGACCCGCGTCCTCGGAGAGCCGGACGTGCCATTCGCCGGTGGACCGGGCAGCCAGCCGCTCTTGACCAGGGCCTGAAAACCGTTGCAGATCCCCAGGACTGGCTTGCCTGACTCGATGAAATCGGCCAACTCGTCCTCGAAGATCCAGCGCAGATCCGAGGCCAGAAGACGTCCCGCGCCCAGGGCATCGCCGTAGGAAAAGCCGCCGGGCAAGATGAGCATCTGGAAGTCGTCTAGCCGGGCCGCCTGGTCGCGCAACGCATTGACATGGAGGATGACGGGGTTCCCCCCAGCCTTCTCGACGGCCCAGGCCGTCTCCCGGTCGCGGTTCGTCCCGGTGGCGTGAAGGATCAACACGTCAACCGTCGACATCGGCTTCTCCAGCTTCCGCGAGGCCCGTTCGGCGAGCACGGGAGGCCTTCTTGTTGGTATGCATCATTGCCCCTTCGTCCTCGCTGCTCCTCCGAAGAAACAGTCGACCAGGTCGTCGAGCCCACATTCTATCACGATCCCGCCCGCCATACCGTGAACGCGCAGTGTGCCACGTTGGCTGACGTGCCCAAGTCGCGCCGCCGGGTGCCCCGCCAGCGCCGCCTCAAGAGCAGCTGCCGCCTCGGGCGCGACCTCGACGAGGAACCGGGCGCTGGTTTCGGAGAAGAGGGCCACCACGTCGGTCCGCACGTCGAGCGTCCTCGGTAGAGCCCTGAGGTCGAGCTTCAATCCCAGGCGCCCCGCAATCGCCATCTCCGCCGCCGCCACTGCCAGCCCGCCCTCCGACAGATCGTGGCAGGCTCGCACCAGGCCCTCCGACATCGCCCGGTGCAGAGCGCGCATCACCTCGATAGCGCCCAGCACTGGGGCCGGGACCTCGCCCCCGCCGGCGCCGTGCAGGCGCGAGTAGAGCGCACCTCCCAGCTCGGCTCGCGTCTCCCCCACAGCGTAAAGTAGATCCCCGGGACGCTTCAGATCCATCGTCACCGCCTTTCGCGCGTCGGCCACGATGCTCAGTGACGAGACCAGCAGTGTGGGTGGAACGGCCCGCTTCTCCCCCTGGGGATCGACGTACTCGTTGTTCAAGCTATCCTTTCCAGAGATGAACGGCGTCCCGTATGCCAGGGCGGCATCGTGGCATCCTTGTGCCGCCCGGACCAAAGCCCCCAGACGGTCCGGGAGGGCAGGGTTGCCCCAGCAGAAATTGTCGAGCAGGGCGGTGCGGTCGGGATCCCCTCCGACGGCGACGACGTTCCGCAGCGCCTCGTCCACCACCGCCCACGCCATCGCGTACGGGTCGATCTGACCGTAGTGGGGATTGATGCCGCAGCCCAGCGCGACGCCCCGCCATCCTTCGGTATCCCATGGGCTCAACACCGCGGCGTCGGAAGGACCGTCGTCGACGGCGCCAATCAGCGGCTTGACGAGAGTGGCCCCCTGGACCTCATAGTCATAGCGTCGAATCACCTCCTCCTTGCTGGCCACGTCGGGGTTGGCAAGCAGGCGGAGCAGCTCGGGGGTTAGATCGTCGGTGGGAACGACCTCGACACTGGAGGTAGTCGGTGGCTTCCACTCCGCGCGCATCGTGGGCCTCGGCCAGCCCTCGTGGACGAAGTCCATGTCCATGTCCGCCACCGTCTTCCCTTCGTACTTGACGCGGAGCCGACCGTCGCCGGTGAAGTGGCCGATAACTGTCAGCTCGACGTTATGCTCCTCACAAATCTCGTTGAGACGGGGCAGGTGCTTCGGCGGGACAGCCAGAACCATGCGCTCCTGAGCCTCCGAGAGCCAGATCTCCCACGGACGGAGGCCCGGGTACTTGAGCGGCACGTCGCTCAGCTCCACCTCGACGCCGCTGTCCCTGCCCATCTCGCCGGCGGCGGAGGAGAAGCCCCCGGCACCACAATCGGTGATGGCGTGGTATAGCTCCTCGTCACGGGCGCGTATGACGGCCTCCATCATCGCCTTCTCCGTGATAGGGTCGCCAATCTGGACCACGCTTCCCACCGTCTGGCCCGTCGCGTGGGTCAGCTCCGCCGACGAGAACGTGGCCCCGTGGAGCCCGTCGCGGCCGGTGCGCCCGCCGAGCGCGACGCACAGATCCCCCGGCTGCGGATCGCGCCGGTGCTGTCCCTTCCGCGCCAGCCCAACACAGCCGCAGTAGATCAGCGGGTTGGCAACGTAGCCGCGATCGTAGAGGACTGCGCCAGAGACGGTGGGGATACCCATCTTGTTGCCGTAGTCCTCGATCCCCGCGATGACACCGCGCGCGATACGACGCGGATGAAGGACGCCCTCCGGCAGATCCTCCGGGTCCACGTCGAGCGGCCCGAAGCAGAGCACGTCGGTGTTGGCAATTGGCCGTCCGGAGACACCGATAACGTCTCGGATCACGCCGCCGACACCCGTGTTCGCGCCGCCGAACGGCTCCAACGCCGAGGGATGGTTGTGCGTCTCCACCTTGAAGGAGACGGCAAACGCAGCGTCGAAGTCGATGATGCCGGCGTTATCGACAAAGGCCGAGCGCACCCATTCTCGATTCAGTTGCTCGGTGGCCCCTCGGATATACGTGTTCAGCAGCCCGTCGATCGTCTCCTGGTACGCCGGGGCGCCTGCCTCGGCGCCTGGCAGGACCCGCTCCATCCCGCCCTGGCAGGAGAAGTGGATCCGCGCCTTGAACGTCTTGTGCTGGCAGTGCTCGGACCAGGTCTGGCCCAGGGTCTCGAGCTCCACGTCCGTGGGGTCGCGACCAAGCTTCCGGAACTCCTCCTGTATGGCCCGCATCTCCTCAAGGGAGAGGAACAAGATCCGCTCCACGCTCATGCGCGCCAGCGCTTCATCGTCGGCTTCGCGCACGGGGATAACCTCCACCTCATCCGATCCGTCGGCCTGCGGCACGAAGGCCGGCGGGAGAGGGCCCAGGGTGTAGGTCTGAACCACGTCGTTGCACAGGACCTGCTCGGCGATCACGTGGAGATCCCGATCCGAGAGATCCCCCGTGAAGACGGTGCGCGTGCCCGTCGCGACCCTCTCGACCGAGCCGATCCCAAGCATCCGCGTGCGACGGAGCAGATGCTCGGCCACAGGGTCCGTGACGCCTGGCCGGTACCCCACCTCGACGGCCTGCTCGGCCCCCTGGTCAGCCGTCCTCTCGGCCTGGAGGGCAGGCACGCTACAGCCCGACCACGAGCGGTACCCCTCCACGATGGGATCGACTAACAGCTCCCCAGCGAGCCGTTCCAATTCCGCACCCGACAGCTCACCGCGGACAAACGTGAGATCGCTCACCCGGACGGACTGGACGCCACCGATGCCGATCTGGGCGACCTGCGCCGACACATCCGTCGCTCGCCCGTCACGCTGAGGCGTACGCCAGAAGACTTCAACGCAGTAATTCATCGCAGTCATTGACGCCCCTCATCCGCAGTTACGTTGGTGATCTCCCACCCACCTTCGGGTCCAGAGTGCCAGCCCCGCGGGTCGAGCCCATTCTACTATATCCTGACGAGGCAACAAGCGCTTCGAGCCGGTGCTTGACTTACTCAGCGACCGTGTTACTATTGTAGACAGTATTTGGTGCGCTGTGACCAAGCAGAGTGGGATGGGTTCGGTTCGCGCAGCCTGGCTGATCGTTCTTGGTCAAGCCCTATTCGCAAGTCGCGTTCGCTGAGAGGACAAAGGAGCGAGAATAACGATGTCCGAGTTGGATAAGCAGGATACCGCCGACGTGGAGCCCGGAGAGGAGATCGAAGAGGAGCTCGTCGCCGAGGAGGAGTCGGAGGAAGAGGTCGCTGGCGAGGAAGAGCTCGAGGAAGAG
>CAYMHT010000120.1:0-8196 GCA_964390305.1 uncultured Anaerolineales bacterium | reverse complement strand
GCCCCATACGCTCTCGCAGGTCAGCAAGGCCGCTGCACATCCCCAGCGCGGCCATGATCTCGGAAGCCACTGTGATGTCGTATCCCGTCTCGCGTGGGTGCCCGTTGGCCTGACCACCAAGGCCCGCGATGATGTTGCGCAGCACCTTGTCGGAAACATCTACGACGCGGTTCCACTGAACAGAGTAAGGATCGATGTTCAAGCGGAACACCCGCTCCTTGTCCTCGTCGCTCAAGTCAGAAGGTTTTTCTGACTCGATGCCCAGCTTCTCCAACCGCTTTCGCATGGAGTCAGCGTACTCATCGTCCGGACAGAGCATCTTGACCAGGAAATCGGTGCTCCACTGCCGCTCCTTCATGATTCGGTTGTCGATCGCAGCTGCCAGCAGGTTGTGAGCCGCACCAACGGCGTGGATGTCGCCGGTAAGGTGCAGGTTGAAGTCCTCCATAGGCACAACCTGCGAGTAGCCACCGCCGGCCGCGCCGCCCTTGATGCCGAATGTAGGGCCCTGTGACGGCTGGCGAATGCAGGTGAAGACTGTCTCGCCGATATAGTGCAGTCCCTGGCTCAGGCCAATCGTGGTCACCGTCTTCCCCTCGCCCAGAGGCGTGGGGGTGATGGCAGTCACGTCGATGTACTTGCCATTCTCTCGGTCTGCGAATTTCTCTAGCACATCTATGTGGACCTTGGCCTTCCACTTCCCGAATCGATCGATGTCATCTTCGGACAAGCCAACGCTCTTGGCCACCTCGACGATCGGGAGCAGTTCCGCCGCGTGAGCGATCTCGATGTCACTGGGAACGGGATAGACTTTTTCGACAGGCATGCTTTCCTCCTTATGATGATGTTAGGCTGATGTATATGAAAGCCAAACCCGGACACAGTCCGGGGTGCTAACCTGATTCAATGGGTTGACCCTCTGCCACTGGATGGCTCTGTCGCGACAAGCACGTATCCAGCGCGTCCTCGACCGCCTGACGCATCAAATCCCCGGCAACCTGAATCAACGGTTCCCCGAGGCTCGGATCCACGCGCATAGCGGCCGAGCAAGGGGAATGGTGGTGCAGCAGACCAGCCTGTTGCACAGCGCCTTCCAAGTCTGCGCCAATCAACTCGCGTGCCACAGCTCTTGCAGACCCGCAAGCTGTGTCCCGCCTCACGTCAATATCCGCGATTCTGCCGCCCTCACACACGGTGTGGAACACCGGTCTGCCGAAGTGACGGGCGAACTCGGATATCCAAGGATCGTCATACGAGACCCGGTGCTCACGGACGTTGTAACTATCTTGGGTTAAAGAGCAGAACGGCTTGGGAAAGACGGCGGTCACGCCCGCTTCACTCAGCTGGGTGTACAGTTGCCGAGCCAGGCCATCGGGAAGCCAGGCCGCGTTGTCCGCCGGCACAATCACCGAACAAGCCGCGGTCAGCTGGACGACGCTGGGAACCAGCTGGGCTAGGCTGGCGACCTGTCCTAGACAGAGCACTAGCTGCACATCAGGAAGATCCAGGGGGAGGAACGTGCGCGGCGCGTCCACGATAGGGGGGAGATCAGAAGGCGCTCGCCAGGCATCGACGGACCACGAGGTCGGCGCAAAGCGGCGAATATGCTTCAAGATGCGCTCTCCATAGTGCCCCTGATAAAGAACGAACACGCGTAACTCCGACGGTCGATGTCTTTGCAGGCGCAGAGGCTCAACGATCTCCTCCAGCAGATCGCTGACCCGACGGCTCTCCTTCATCTGTTGATAGAATATGGAGATGCGGTTGTCGTCCGGGGTCAGCCCGATGATCTTCGCATCAGAGGCACAACTCAAGCTCTTCGTGACCAGCCGGCCCTGTTCCTCACCCCCCTCAGCCTCGATGATGATCACGTCAGGATCAGCCTCAGATAGCTCATCAAACGCGTCGGGACCTATAAGGGCTGTGCCCACAACGCTGATATCCGATTGGCCAGAAAGGAGACTCTCAACCCCTTGCGCAAAAAGGGGCTGGCTCGCGAGGATGAATACGCGCCGACTACGCATAATCTTTCTAAACTGACTCCCGGTCAGTAAACCACCGGACCGTATTATACGTCCCCCACACGCTTTCGTCTATAGCCCATGTGGGCTACATCTAACACGCGACTAGCCCGTTTGGGCTAGCCCCTAACTCCTGTAGACGGCCCGACGAGAACGTGTGGAGAGGCATGGCCTCGCTCTTGCTGCCGCTCTCCCCGACTTGTGACGTGGGCAGCGCAAAATCGAGGCAATTCCAGGCGGAGGCGCGGCAGGCTAGTCAGACGAGACGTCACTCAAACCGTTCTGGGAGGCACACCAGCCCGTGGCCCACGGCGTATGCCGCAGCCTGGGTTCGGTTGTCCACGCTCAGCTTCGCGTAAATACTGCGCAGATGGTTCTTGACCGTATTGCGAGCAATCCCGAGCTCGTCACCTATCTCACGGTTCGTGAAGCCTTCTACCACCAGGGCCAACACCTCGCACTCACGCTTCGAAAGCACGGCGCTCGCTTTCGGTTCCGGAATCGGACGACTCCGCCGTGCCAGCTGGTTGAAGAGCTTGCCCGTCATCCCTCGCGACAGCGGGGCCTGTCCCTCCCCCACCCGCCGCAGCTGCTCAAAGAGTTCCTCAGGCTGAAGATCCTTGAGCAAGTAGCCATCAGCGCCGTATTTCACCGCAGTCGCCAGATCGCGCTCATCGTCAGAGACGGTGAGCATGACCACTTTCACTTCCGGCATCTGGGCCTTGATCCTCCGCGTCGCCTCCAGACCATCGCAATTCGGCATGTTGATGTCCATGAGGACCAAGTCTGGTCGCACCTCCCGCGTCTTCTCGATGGCCTCCAGGCCATCCTGTGCTTCTCCCACGACATCGAAGTCGGGTTGGACGTCCAGAAGTCGAATCAGCCCCTTGCGGAAGAGCAGATGATCATCAACCAGTAAGATGCGCAGCGGCGGCATGTAAGCGGGAGTTTCGATTCACACATATTGAGGCGAGGATATGTCGCCCTCGCCTCACTCAGCACGACACAAAAAGCACGCACACGCTATGATACCATACCCTGGCCGCCGGTCAACTCAATTCAGGCAGCGGCGGTCTCCGGGCGCCTCCCCACGGAAGCGACAGAACGATCACCCCTGCTTCCTCCGCCGCTTCGCCTGTCGCTCGGCTGCTTCCAACACGTTACGCATCAGCATGACGTTCGTCATCGAGCCGGTCCCGCCAGGCACGGGAGTGATGGCCCCTGCCACTTTCTTCACCTCGTCGAAATCCACGTCACCGACCCAATTGCCGTTCTTCTTGTTGAAGCCGAAGTCGATGACCACAGCACCCGCCTTGACCATGTCGGCCTTGATCAGTTCGGGCACACCGACGGCCACACACAGGATATCAGCCTCCCGCGTCACCTCGGCCAGAGGCCGGGTATGGGAATGACATAAGCTTACTGTAGCGTGATGCTGCATCAGCAGGAAGGCCATCGGTCGGCCCACGATGTTAGACCGACCCACGACGACGGCGTGTGCCCCGTCAATCGTAATCCCCGCACGCTTCAGTATCTCCAATCCACCCAGGGGGGTGGCCGGAACCAGATAGTCCCTCGTGCCCGACGCACGACCCACAGGAGCCGCCTGCGCCAGCCGTCCGGCGTTGATCGGGTTCACGCCGTCGGCGTCTTTCTCCGGCCTGATGGCCGCCTTAATCGCGATGTCGTCGATTCCCCGCGGCAGGGGTTCCTGCACCATGATACCGTTGACGCTGCTTTGCGCATTGAGCCTGGTGATGACGTCGATAATCTCCTCCTCATCGGCCGTTTTCGGCAACGTGTGCAGGACGAAGTTCATCCCCGCACCCTCAAACGAGCGCTTGATCATCTTCGCGTAGCTCACCGAGGCCGGATCCTCTCCGGCGCGAACCACGGCAATGGTCGGTGCGTAACCGTACTCAGCCTCAAACTCCGCGACGGTGGCGACGATCTCCTCCCTCACCTCCTCGGCCATCGCGCGGCCGTCGAGGATCCTGGCCTGATCGGCTTCCTCCTTACCCGACTCTAGATCAGACTTGAGGATCCCAACCCACTCGTCCACCTCTATCGCCGTCACCTCCTCGCCCCAGGTGTCCTTCACGCGCTCGTCAGAGCGGATCGCCTCTACAAAGGCTGCAATCCTCTCGTCTTCGCCACCGTCCGCGCTGACGTACGCCAGTGTGCCCTTGGTGACCAACGAATTGGCCGTCTGCCGGCCAAAGGCTTCGATCAATCGAGGTTTTATCTTGGCGTCAATGATCTCTTCAATGTCCACTTCTATACCTCCCCCTGCCCCTAGGTGGGCACGCTCACAACGACTCTGGTTCCCTCGCCAACCTCGGAATCCACAATCAGGGACCCCCCTAGCAGGCGCGCGCGCTCGTGCATGCCGATGAGTCCCAGCTTCCCCGCAACCGCGGGATGGTCCATCAATCTTGGGGGATCGAACCCCTTCCCATCATCCTCCACCGTTAGCGTGACCGCGCCGTCGCCCAGTTCGACCGTGGTGATGACCCGGTTCGCCGCCGCGTGCTTCCTCACGTTGTTCAGGGCCTCTTGAGCGATGCGGAATAGGGTCAACTCCATCTCCGACGAGAGCCGCCTTTCCTCACCCTTGACCCGGAACTCCGCCTCCAGCCCGTCCTCACGATTCAACTCCGCCGTCAGCTCCTCCAATGTGGGCAACAGGCCGAGGTCGTCGAGAATAGAGGGTCGCAGGTCCTGGCTGAAGCGCCGTACTCGCTTGATCATCTCTCCCGTGGTCTCCCGGAGCTCGCCGATACGCACTCCGGCCTCCGGCGACAGCAACCCCTCAGAGGACGTCAGGGCCTCCAATTGGCGGGACAGCGCGACCAAGGACTGAATCGTGTCATCGTGGAGCTCGCGGGCGATCCGTCGGCGCTCGTTCTCCTGCGCCTGGGTGATCTGCCGAGCGTAGAACCGCATGTTCTCGTAGAGGTAGGCGTTCTCGATGGCGATGCCTGCCTGACGCCCGATGGCGGTCAGCAGCGCAACATCTCTGTCCGAAAAGGCTCTCACCTCGTCGATACTCAGGACACTCAGCGCCCCAAACGTCCTATCGCTGCTCACGACGGGCACGCTGACCACACTCATGAGCCCTGCCTCAACAAAGGCTGGAACCGCCCTCGGGTACGCCTCATAGTTGTCGATGACCATCGGCTCACCGGTCATCGCCACTTGCCCAGACAGACCCTCGCCCCTCGAGACCGTGACGTCGACTAGCTCCGGAGGGAGGCGATGAACGTAGGGATAGCGGATGATATTCCGATCCTCGTCCAGCAAGGCAATCACCCCGCCATCGGCCCCGGCGAGATCGACGGCGATCTCCATCACCTTGGGAAGTACCCGATCCAGCTCCAGCTCAGACGTGACCTCCTCGGTCACCTCGATGACCAGACGCTCGACCTGCAGCTGATGCGTCCGTTCCTGATAGAGCCGCACATTCTCGACGAAGACGCCCATGGTGTTGCAGACGGTGTCCAGCAACTCCTTGTCCTGGCGCAGGATGGGACAGGATCTGCGATCCCCCACCACCAAGAGGCCGTTGATCTCACCCTTCGCGCGCAGTGGGCCTGCCAGCTTGCACTGCAGCTGGTTATGGCGGGCAAGGATTCTGGACGATTTGAGGCCGACGGTCTCATTCGTAACCTCTGGCGGCAGATTACGATGGGCGACCAGCGTGAGGCCCTGCTCCTCCTCATCCAGGAGATAGATCGCACCGGCCTCCAGCCCAAGGACCTCAAGGATCTTGTCGACGATGTCATCCAGGGTCTGTTCCAGGTCAAAAGACTGCGTCAGGGCAGCAGTGACCTCATTGATTGTCTCCAGGCGAGATATGGCGTCACGCAGTTCGCGCGAGTTCTTCCCCGGTGCCGCTTTCTCTGGCATAGCTTACGGGCCCCCCGACCCTCCTCTCACAAGACCACGAACAGCGGTAAGTCCCTTCCCCAAGCTAGACCCTGTCGGCAAGGGCAGAGTCAAGAATCGAAGACAAGGTCCCCCCTGTTCTCCGCTGGTCGTCGCTCAGAGCGTATCTTCAAGCGTGATCCAGCCCTTCCGCAGCGCGCACACCACCGCCTCTGTACGAGACCCCACCCCCATCTTGTTGAAGATGTTCGTCAGGTGGGTCTGGACAGTGCGAACACTGATCGTGAGCTGCCGCCCAATCTCTCGATTCGACATGCCTTTGGCGGCCAGCTGGAGCACTTCAAGTTCTCGCTCGGTGAGCTGATCCAGGACGGCGTGTACAGTATGCGCCGTCTCGTCAGGCTGGGCAAAGCGGTTGATGACCTTCCGAGCAATCGTTGGATGGAGAACAGACTCCCCACCGTGGACCGCCCGAATGGCGTCGACTAGCTCATCGACCTGGACGTCCTTGAGCAGATACCCCGCAGCCCCCGCCTCCAGGAAGGCAAAGATGTACTGGTCGCTATCATAGGCCGTCAATACCAGGATCGCCACACCGGGAGCAACAGCCTTTATCTGCCTCGTGGCCTCAATGCCGTTGAGTTCCGGCATCGCGAAGTCCATCACGACCACGTCGGGGAGCTTCTTGATGGCTTTCTGAACGGCCTCACGCCCGTCGCTCGCCTCAGCGACGACCTCGATGCCCATCTCACGCTCTAGGAGCTCTCGAGTCCCTTGACGAACCACAGCATGGTCGTCAGCCAACAGAACGCTTATTGTGTCCTCGGGCATCTCCCTCCTCATCGCGTACGGTCAAGACAGATTATAGCATCCTACACATCGCGGCGCAAACCTTTTAGCTGACTCTTGTGTCACCCCATCAGCGTAAACGCGTACCGCCCGGGTACGTCGGTCGGCGCATGCGCGCCTCAGCGTGGTTGCCTAGAAAGACTAGAGAGAATGGCGATCTGATAGCCAGCGGACTTACGTCTTTCTCGCAGGAGTAAGTCACAGGAGAAAGATCAATGCTTTGACCGATGACACGGGCGCCTCCGCATGGTAGGATACATTCGAAACATGAGAAAGAGCAAGCAGCCGAAGCAATCGCCAGCCGCACCACAGGAGGGAAAAATGAGCGCCACGATTCTCAACGGACGGAAAGTGTCGAAGGAAATTCTCAGTGAGATCAAGCAAGACGTGAGGGCCTACGGGGCCGAGTACGGCGCGACCCCCACGCTCGCATTGGTTCGCGCCGGAAGCGACCCCGCCTCGGTTAGCTACGCCGGGATGATTGAGCGGACCTGCAACAAGGTCGGCATCAACTTCGTCGCCCACGAGCGCCCCGCCGACGTGAGCGAGGACGAGATGATCCGGTTAATCCGCACGTTGAACGACGACAAGAGCGTCAACGGCGTCATCGTCCAGCAGCCGATGCCCGAGGGCCTTCGCCCGGAGCTGGTGATCGAGGCCCTCGATCCAGCAAAGGACATTGACGGCGCGCATCCGCTGAACGCGGGACGATTGGCTCGCGCCGCCTTCGTCGACCAGCCGCAAAACGTGGGCCCGTACTTTGTGCCGGCCACGCCCCTCGGGGGCCTGGAGCTTCTGAAGCGCTATAACATCGCCATCGACGGTGCACGCGCAGTGATCGTTGGAGCCAGTAACCTGATCGGAAAGCCGCTCTCTCTGTTGCTCACAAGGCACTGGGCCACTGTGACGGTCTGCGACCTGCACACCAAGCCTCTATCCGCGATGACGAGCCAGGCGGATATCCTGGCCAGCGTGACCGGCGTCGCCCACTTGATCACAGCAGACATGGTCAAGGAAGGCGCCACGGTGTTGGATTTCGGCTTCGCCGAGATGGACGGGGAGTGGGTCGGTGACGTCGACTTCGAAAACGTCAAGGACATCGCCGGTGCCATCACCCCGGTGCCCGGAGGGACCGGACCGATGACGAACGCGATGCTGATGCGAAACACGATGACCGCTGCCCAACGCCAGGCCCGCCTCGGCGTCAAGAAGGCCAGCCGCGTCTCCGCCGTCGCCGTGAGCCCCACGCCCTTGGGCGAAGAGGCCAGCCCGGCAAGCAGCTCGTAACGTAGCGAGATACCTCAGCCGCCGGGTCCGCCCCGGCGGAGATTTCCGAGGGGCGGCCGTCCCAATTGAGACGGCCGCCCCTCTTTCGCGGTTCCCCATCCCACGCATTGCGACGGACCGTGATGCCCACG
The DNA here is from genome assembly GCA_964390305.1 of uncultured Anaerolineales bacterium. Taxonomy (GTDB): domain Bacteria; phylum Chloroflexota; class Anaerolineae; order B4-G1; family B4-G1; genus SKLM01. The sequence continues at coordinate 20 of CAYMHT010000120.1, read as the reverse complement.
ATTCGCCCCCTTTCCTGGAG
>CAYMHT010000119.1:0-8219 GCA_964390305.1 uncultured Anaerolineales bacterium | reverse complement strand
CGGGTCTTCGCAGAGGCGGGAGCTGACCTTCTTACGATCCACGTCGAGACGTGTCGCCACCTGCACCGGACCATCGAGGAGGCAAAGCCCTGGATTGCCAAGCGGGCGTGAGCCTGAACCCGGCGACGCCTCTCTCACTCCTGGAACAGACGCTCGAGCACGTCGATCTGGTCCTTGTCCTGGCAGTCGATCCCGGCTTTGGGGGCCAGACTTACATTCCGTCGACAACCACCAGGATCGCCCGGCTACGCGCTGTGCTGGACAGGCGGGGAAGAGGGGGAGTCCATCTGGAGGTGGACGGCGGGGTCAAGGCTCATAACGCAGCCATGATAGCGGATGCAGGAGCCACCGTGCTGGTAGCCGGCTCGGCCATCTTCAACAAGGAATTGAGCGTGGCAGATAGTATCGCCGCCCTGCGAGAGCAGGCGGGTGTTCTACGCAAAGCTTGCAATCCGTGACATTGACTGCTCTGAGCTAGAAGCTGAGAGCTGCGCTTTCAGGTGGAGCGGACGACTCTGGTTACACACACCCTTTCAGTGGAAGGAGTTAGAGGAGTATGAGCGAAGAGACTGGCCCCGTAGGAACGGACCTCTCCAAGGGCGAAGCCCTTGACCTCCTGCAGCAGATGTGGGAGATCCGGATGTTCGAGAATAAGGTCTACGAGCTGTTGGGCCGCAACCTTATCAAAGGCGCTTCTCACCTCTACGCGGGGGAGGAAGCAGTGGCTGTCGGCGCCATCTCCGTACTGGAGGACGACGACTTGATCACTAGCACCCACCGGGGTCACGGTCACTGCCACGCCCGCGGCGCGGCGCTGACCACCACGGACGAGGAGCGGCAGGAGCATCTGAACAAGATGCTGGCAGAGCTGTGCGGCCGGGCCACCGGTTACAGCCGTGGACGTGGCGGTTCGATGCATATCGCTGACGTGCAGAACGGCAACCTGGGTGCGACGGGCATCGTAGGCGGCAACATCCCGGTGGCCACCGGTGCAGCTTTGGCTCAGAAGATGAAGGACTCCGGCCTGGTGGTCCTCTGCTTCTTCGGCGACGGGGCATCCAACACCGGGAACTTCCACGAATCGATCAACCTCGGAGCGGCGTGGAAGCTACCCGTAGTCTACATTGTGGAGAACAACTTCTATGGTATGTCCGTACCGATCGAAGAGGCGGCCGCCAAACTAGATCTATCGGATCGCGCATGCGCGTATGGGATCCCTGGCGTGACGGTCGACGGAATGGACGTCATCGCGGTCAGAGAGGCGGTAGGAGTAGCTGTGGACCGGGCTCGACGTGGCGAGGGCCCATCGATCGTCGAGTGTAAGACGTACCGCTGGTACGGACACTCTCGATCCGATCCTCGAGAATACCGCACCGACGACGAGGAGGCGAAGTGGAAGGCTCGCGACCCGATCCCCAACTTCGCTGCCCAGCTAATCGACGCCGGGCTGGTCACTGAGGAGGAGGTTGACGAGATCGAGGAAAGGGTCGAGGCGGAGATCGAGCGGGCGGCCGAGTTTGCTCTGGGCTCTCCCACTCCGCCGGTTGAGGACCTCGAGAAGTACGTCTACGCCCCCTTCAAATGGCCGGAGACGGAAATGGCAGAGGAACGTGAGCTGCGCGAGCGATGTCGCAGGGCTGCCCATGGGACCCGCGAAATTACCTATCGACAGGCGATTCAGGAAGCCCTCCGTGAGGAGATGAAACGCGACCCTGACGTCTTTGTCATGGGCGAAGACGTGGGCCTGTATGGCGGAGCCTATGGCGCCACGCGGGGTCTCTTCGAGGAGTTCGGCGAGGAACGCGTGAGGGACACGCCGATATCGGAGGCTGCGATCGGGGGCTCCGCGGTCGGCGCAGCGATGTGTGGGATGCGGCCGGTGGCGGAGATTATGTACGTCGACTTCACCCCCCTGGCGATGGATCAGATCGCCAACCAGGGGGCAAAGAATCGCTACATGTTCGGCGGCAAGACGAGGGTGCCAATGGTGATCCGAACGGAGGGGGGCGCCGGACGCTGTATCGCGGCGCATCACTCCCAGTCGCTGGAGGCCCTCTGGACTCACTTTCCTGGGATCTACGTCGTTATGCCCGCCACGCCGTACGACGCAAAGGGACTACTGAAGGCCGCCATCCGTGACGATAACCCTGTGATGTTCATCGAGCACAAGATGCTCTACGGGCTCAAAGGCCACGTGCCTGATCAGGACTATATCATCCCCTACGGTAGCGCAGACGTCAAGCGAGAGGGCACAGACGTCACGGTCGTCACCTACTCCCGAATGGTGCACCGGGCGCTGGAGGCTGCCGAGGAGTTCGCGCGCGAAGGCCTCAGCGTGGAGGTCATCGACCTTCGCACGCTGAAGCCCCTGGACATGGACACCATCGCCGCCTCCGTGCGGAAGACCGGTCGGGTCGTCGGCGTCACCGAGGCTTACAAGACAGGCTCGTTCATCAGCGAGCTTATCACGCGGATCCAGGAGGAGGTCTTCGACTGGCTGGACGCGCCCATTGTGCGCGTGGCCGCTGCCGATGTTCCCGTGCCGATGAGCGAACCCCTCGAGGATGCAGCCATACCCAGCGTCGAGCGGATAGTCGCTGGCATCCGCCACGTGGCACGCTAGGACCTGTAAAGGAAATAGGGCACCTGGATCCCTTAACTTAGGGGAGGAACCACAATGGTCAAAGAGATCATCTTGCCCAAGTTAGGACAGACGATGGAAGAGGGCACCATCATCGAGTGGCTCAAGGAGGAGGGGGATTCCGTCGATCGCGGCGAGGTCGTCTTCACGCTCGAATCAGACAAGGCGACGCTGGATGTGGAGTCGCCCGGCAAGGGCTTCCTGCGCAAGATCCTGGTACCTGCGGGAAAAGCCGTGCCCGTCCTCAGTGTGGTGGGCTTGCTGACCAAAACGCCCGATGAGGACCTGTCAACCTACCAGATCGGGGCCGAGGAGGTCCCTTCCGCCGAGGCCTTGGAAGCACAAGTCTCTGCTCCTGTAGAAGCGCCGTCGGCACCCCCCTCGGAGAGAGAGGAGGAGAGGGGGCGGATATTCGCCTCACCCCGCGCCCGCAGACGCGCCCGAGAGGAGGGGATCAACTTGCAAGACGTGACCGGTACCGGGCCACATGGGCGCATTGTTGAGCAGGACGTCCTCGACCACCTGGCCGCCCAGCCCGAGGCCACGCCCGTCGCACAGCGCCTCGCCGAGCATGAAGGGATCGATCTTTCTCATTTGGCGGGTAGCGGGCACAGGGGTCGCATCACCAAAGCGGACGTGGAGCGGGCCCTGGAGACCAGAGAGCCAGCACCGGTCCCTGAGCCAGCCCCATCAACGCCGGTCGAGCCCCCTGTCCAAGTCCCGATGCGCGGGGTACGGGCGCGAATCGCTGAGCGCATGCACCAGAGTCACCAGGCCACGGCTCCGGTTACCCTGACCACGGAGGTGGACGCCAGTGCCTTCGTCGCCGCTCGCGAACGTCTGAAGGTGGAGCTGGCGGACGAACTTGGTTTCAACGTCGGGTACAACGACCTGTTGATCAAGGTCGCCGCGCGCGCCTTGCGGGAGTTCCCGTATGTGAACGTCCGCCTTGAAGAACCGGAAGGCGAGGGCGAGGCTGTCATCCGCCGTCTCGATCACGTCAACGTGGCTCTCGCCGTCGACACGGCCCGCGGCCTGCTGGTGCCCGTAGTCGAGGACGCCGATCTCAAGGGGTTGAAGACAATCGCCCGGGAACTACGGGAGCTGGTGGAGAAAGCGCGGCAGGGAGAGGCGTTGCCGGAGGAGCTCAGCGGCAGCACCTTCACCATCACCAACCTGGGGATGCACGAGATCGATGCGTTCACCCCCATCATCAACCTGCCGGAAGCCGCTATCCTCGGCGTAGGGCGCATCAAGGAGAGCCCTGCCGTGATGGGTGGAAAGCTGTGCGTCCGACACAAACTATGGTTGAGCTTAACCTTCGACCATCGGCTCGTCGACGGTGCCCCGGCGGCTCGCTTCTTGCAGTACATCAAGAAGCTGGTCGAGGAGCCATACCTGCTGCTGGCCTGAGGTCCTGAGAACCACTGGCTTGAGGCAGCCAATCACCCGCCAAGATGCTAGAGGGCAAAACGCAGGGTCCAGCATTTCGCCTCAGCTGAGGGAAGTCAAAAGACCAACTGACGGGGAATCTGTCGTTCTTTCTTTCAGTGCGCCGTTCACAACGATGGCGAGCTGACACCCAGCATCTGACCAAGAAGGCGCAGGAGCCACATCAGAGGCCCGAAGACATAGGCGCTATCCAGACTCCCATACTGAGCGCCCGTCCCTGCCAGCACGGGAGCGGTGACCGGCTGGAGGATGAAGGCCCCGACACTCAACAGGACACCCCCCACAAAACCGGCGAGCAGTGCTGCCTTCCACCCGCCCCGCTCGTTGGCGAAGACCCCCATCGTCCCCATCTCGAACACAGCCACGATCAGGCTGGGGAAGACGAAAAGCGCCGACTCAGCAAAGAAGAGCACCAGGCTGACGACGAACATGCCTACAGCACCGCCAATGAAGCCCAGCATCATTCCCACGGGACTCGACGGGAAGAAGACGGGTACATCCAAGCCCGGGATCGCTCCCGGGATCACTCTCTCCGCCCAGCCCTCAAAGGCGGGCACCAGCGCCTCGAGAAACTCCTTGATTCCCAGAAGCATCACCGTCAGTCCGGCGGAGAAGCGGAGTCCCCGCGTCAGCAAATAGAACCACCAAGCCTGGTCGCCGGCCTGCTGACGGACCGCAGGAAGCCCGACAGCCACCCCAACCATGAAGAAGAAGACGGGGAGCGTGATGGCCGCATTGATCGTCACGTCCTGGAATAGGGTCAGCACCTCGGGCAAGTCAAGCTGATCGGCATCGTTCTCAGGTTCCCCCACCAGCCGTCCGATCTCGCTTGCCAGCGCGACACTGAGGTGCACGTGATGTCCGAGGGTGAACTTCCCGTCGGCCAGGTGTCGGGCATAAGCATCGTACGTCCACTGGGGCATCACGGTCCAATACGCTGCACAGAGTACCGCCGTCACCGCCACCAACGGGAAACCGTCCAGCCGAAGGCCATAGTGCAACCCAACCACCAACATGGAGGAGATGAAGAGCATAATATGCGCGGTCAGGTAGACACAGTGAAAGCGCGGCAAAAGTCTCACCAGCAGGAGGTGGCCCGCGAACCCGAGCGCAAAGGCGGGCACGATCCAGTGGGCCAGGCGCTCGATGGTCACCGCAAATGCCGTCTCGCTCAATGGGTAGACTCCACTCACTCCCCAACCAACCTGGAGCATTTCATTGATCGGACCGATCCCATCGATCAGAATCACCGAACCGGCGGTGAATACGAGCAGGCCGATCACTGTATGCAGCGTTCCTTTGACGACCTCGACGGGCCTCTTTTTCTGGAGTACCAGGCCAATAAGCGCCACAAGCCCAAGGAAGAAAGCCGGCTGGTTGAGGAATTGACGCAGGAAGTCAGCCATGCCGTACAGAACGTGCACATTCACCGTCCTTCGTTATCTAAAGGAGCCACCCCAGTGGAAGTCCTCTGCGCGAAGAGGCGACGTCCCACGCCGGGTGATGCAGGGGTCAGAGCTGCCGCTGGAGCGGCATCAGGGTAGGATACAGCTGCTGATATAGCTGATAGATCCTGTCATAGGCCTGCGCCGCGTGCGGATCTGGTTCTACACGGCGCTCCATTCGCACGGTTCGCTCAACACCAGCGTCGAGGTCCGCGTACAGACCCGCCGCCACGCCGGCCAACAGCGCGGCACCCAAACACGCCGCCTCCGTCACTCGGGGAACGCGGAGAGGAGCTCGACACACGTCCGCCTTTAGCTGTAGCCACAACGGGCTGCGCGCCCCACCCCCAACGGCGTGCAGCTCCTCAATGGCGATCCCCGCTTCCCTCAGGAGGTCGATGTTTGCGCGGAGCTCAAACGTGAGGCCCTCCAGGATTGCCTTGGCGATGTCGCCGTGGGTAGTCGAGAAGGACAAACCGACGATTGCCCCCCGAGACGAGGTGTCAAAACCGGGCGTGCCCTTGCCGGCGAAATGCGGAAGGACGAGGAGATCCGTTGGCCCATCCGGCGCCTCGGCGAGGATTAGATCGTAGGCATCCTGGTCGGTGGCGCGCGCCCTCTCCACAGCCGCCCTGGAAAGCGTGTCACGGAACCAGCGCAACAACAGTCCGCCGCTGTGGTTGAGTGTCATCGCCAGATAGATCCCGGGCACAACGTGGCGATAGATCGAGATATCCCCGCGCCGCAGCCTCTCGTTCAGCACCGGGGTGTCCATCGCCACCTCCACTACCTCCGCGGTGCCGGTAGAATCCATCGCGAGCCCGGCCTCCACCACGCCGCTTCCCAGTGCAGCGCAGGCCTGGTCATGGCCGCCGCTGACCAGCACCAGCTGGTCAGGCAGTCCCAGCTCATCGGCCAGCTGCGGACGCAGCCTACCGACCACCCCGCCTTTCTCCGGGGCAAGCGAGGACAACCGCTGCCGATCGATGTCACACGCGTCCAAAAGATCATCGGCCCAGTCTCCCTGCGCCAGGTCGTACATCTGCGTCCGAGAGGCCAGGCAGTGACTAATAGACGCCTCCCCTCCCAATCGGCACAAGAAGAAATCTTCGTAGAGCAAGAACTGATCGGCGGTCCGCCAGATGTCGGGCTCGTGTCGCTGGATCCAGAGCAGCTTGGGGAGCGTGTTGACCGTATGGATCGGCATCCCCGTGCGCTGGAACAGCTCCTCTGGCCCGAATCGCTCGGCGAGCCATTCGTTCTCAGCGCCGGTCCGCGCGTCCATACCGAGGATAGCCGGCCGCAGCGCGCTGCCGTCCCGACCGACCGGGATCACCGCCTCGCCCTGCACGGACAGGGCCATCGCTGCTGGAGGGTCCTCCCGTGCGGCGGAGACCGCCTCTCCGAGGGCCTCCCAGGCGAGCCTCCAGACTGCCTCCGCGTCCTGCTCGGCCCAGCCCGGTCGGGGCGTCAATACCGGGTATTCCCGCGCTGCCTGACCCAGGATACTGCCATCCGCGCTGAAGACGATGGCCTTGCAGCCCGTCGTGCCGACGTCCAAACCGATGAGTGACATTCAGAACCTCCTGGAAGACTCAGCATCGACCATTCGACGTTACCATAACCGCGCTACAGGGTTCCGCCCGCCCACGTCAATTCAATAGGGGCGCCTTCACAAGGCCCCGTCGCGGTCTTCAGGCCTTTCTGCTTGCCTGTCCGTCAGGCCGTCTGTAGGCCAAGACCGTGCATCGCGTCCTCGACAGAATGCTCAGCATGCAGAATCTGCTTGAGCGCCCCAATCAGAGCGGTAGGATCCTCACTCTGCCAGATATTGCGGCCAAAGGTGATGCCTGCCGCTCCAGCATCGACGACCCCACGCGCCATCCGAAGCACATCTGCATCGGAATCAAGGCGCGGGCCACCAGCCGCCACCACCAGGGCCGGCGCGGCCATCTCGACCACCCGTGAGAACGTCTCCGGCGAACCCGTGTAGTACGTCTTGATGATATCGACGCCCAGCTCCATCATCAGTCTTGCCGCATACCCTACGCGCTTCACCGAGTAGCGCTCATCCACCGGCACGCCCGCTCCACATGGGTAGCTATGCACGACCGTAGGCATGCCAACCTCTTCCGCTTGTCTGACCAGATGAGCAAGGTTGGTCAGCATTCGCGGTTGCGCCTCACTGCCGACCGTAAAGGCCACCGCGACCGCGTCAGCACCCAGCCCCATCGCGTCGGCCACCGAGTTGACGATAACGTCGCGTTCAGGGTGGTAAGGCGAGAGCGAAGACGCTTTCAGCATCAGCCCGACATCGCCGGCGTGGCGGCGAAAACAGCGCTGCGCCACCCCCTTCATCATCACCATCGCATCTGGCCTGGCGCGAGCGACCTCATCCACGATACCCTGAATCGCCTCCAAGCCCTCCAAGACACCGTAGCTCGGCGCGTGGTCAATCGCCACCGTGAAGATGCGCCCGGACGCCGGATTTTGTAGCCTCCTCAGGCGCACGGTCTTCCCCAGTTGTGACATCACCTATTCCCTCCGTGTAGGACGAACCCAGGCAGCGTATGGACATCGCTGTGAGTGTAAACTGCGCCTCCCCGTGGCACGAGCGTGGCGGAGAGCGTGTCCACCGGCCGCGCTGACGTGTGTGCCAAGTTGCGCTTGAAAAGGGGATC
>CAYMHT010000118.1:0-8229 GCA_964390305.1 uncultured Anaerolineales bacterium | reverse complement strand
CCAAATCCGGCAAACGCCTCCTCGACGGAGACGGTCCCCAGCACCACCAGCAGCAACATCCCCATGAGGGCGACCAGGTCATAGCGCCAGAGCTCAAACGCGAGCATCACCAGGGTCAAGGCGATGACCCCATAGACAAGGCCTTGTTCAAGAGTCAATGGTTTCTCCTTTTATCTTCGTTCTTCCAACAGACCGGCGTTCTCACACCGGCTCCCACCCCAACCCGTCCGAACCCGCCAGGCAGCACAGCCTGTCTCCCCCAGCCCAGGGCAGGGGGAGACGGGCCAGGCGAAGCCGGAGACGCTGGACCTACCCCTACTCGCCGCAGCCTGGCTCTTGAGGAGCCTCGGTCTCTCCCTCGGGGGCGGAAGATGGCGCAGGTGCCTCTCTCGATGGAGAAGCCTCGCCCTGTGCAGGCGCCTCTGCGGGCATCGGCGTCTCCTCGGGCCCAGGCCTGGAGAACAGGAGTTCCGGGTTGATCTCCAGGGGCGCCGTCTCCGCCTTCGTCAGGTCGATGGTCATCACCCCCTCTGCCGTCCCCACATCCACCAGGGCCTTGCGGGCCACGGCCTCGGCCTCGGCTACGGGGCCCTTGACGGAGAGATTCGTCAGGCTGAACCCGGTGACGCGCGCTTCCTCGTCCAGGGCGACGTCGCCGACTTTGCCAATCTTCGTGCCGCCAGGGGTCTGAATCGGTCGCCCCTCAAGCTGCACCAACCGAAGCCAGCCCGGCGGCTCGGGCGCCTCCTCCCCTCCATAGACCGTGGCCGTCTCCTTCGTCAGCACCACGTCCATCCCGAAAAGAGCGACGTCCGCTCTCTCGATAAAGCGAGGGGTGGGCCGGAGGAGCCCCTCCCGCCCGAGGTAGATCCCGACGACAGAGGTCAGATCGTCGTCGAGGTAGAGGTCTTTCACCTGACCCAGTTTGCGGCCATCCGTGATGCAGAACACCGAATTGCCAATCAGACTCTTCCCCAATCGCATTGTATCTCCCTCCTGGAGCCACAGACTGTCATCGTCGCCACTTCCACGTGGCGTCACGCCGACAATGGCGCGTCGCCACGCTTGCCCGTTGCCTCCGCCTCCTCTTCCCTACCGACCTCCACCTTCCATATCTTCTCCGGATCTTCGATCCGATCGATGTAGAGCACGCCCTGACAGTGGTCAATCTCATGCTGCAGGACGCGCGCCAGGAGCCCCTCGGCCTTGAGGCGCACTTCACGACCCTGGCGGTCGACCGCTTCGACCACCACCTCCCGGTGCCTCTCGACCTCCCCGGCCCATCCGGGGACCGAGAGACAGCCCTCGACGCCTTCCTCCAGCTCGCGAGAGGCGCGTACGACCTCTGGATTGATGAGCACGTAGAGCTCCGTCTCTTCGACGCCGCTCAGGGCATGCCCGGGTGCTTCCTCCGCTTCTTCTTCGCCCTCGCGCACGACGGGGATTTCGATGACAACCACACGCTCTGGCACGCCCACCTGGACGGCAGCCAGGCCGATCCCATCCGCCTCTCGCATGGTCTCAATCATATCATCGATGAGCTCCCGCACTCGTTCGTCCAGGCCCCGCACACGGCGCGAGGGCTCGTGAAGCAGGGGATCATTCGAAAACAGAATCTCTCTAACGGACATGCTTCATTCCCTATCTGAGTGATGAACCGTCACGGTCATCGCGAGGCACCGAGCCGCCCGGCTCGACGTCCTGGTTACGCATCTCGTCGTACACGGTGAACCAATCCAGCAACTCGTCTCTGCGCCGCTGAGCCTCCTCCTGGCGCTTCCGCTGGGTGAACGCCGCCATCCGACGGAAGATCTCGGTCTGCACTGCCTGAGGATTCTTCACGTAGTCAAACGTGAACGCACCGGCTCCCGCCGTCTCGATGGTCACCGAGCCGTAACCGAACAACCGTCCGATCACACCGGGCACCTTCAGATTGACGTTCTGAATCATACCCAGACTGGCCTCCCGCCGCTCCTCGCGGAGACCAAAAGGCAGTCGCTCGACGTCAATGATACGCGACGACGTCACTTGGTAGAGCTCGTTCTGCCAATCCTCGAAGACCCATAGCCACCAGGGCACGAGAAAGAGCAGCACGATGCCGTAACTGATCAGGACCGAAACCTGGTCGCCTTCCTCCCGACTGAGCAGCCAGGCCACAACCAGCGTGGCGAGGAGAATGAGCCCGCTGGGAAGCGTGATGGGCCCGAGCAGAGCGACCCAGTGTTTCCGCCAGGTAATCGTGTCACCCTCCTCCTCACGCAAAGCTGGGAAGAAATAGCGCACCACCCGCCGCGGCGCAAGCATCCACGCGGGCCAGCTGGCTTCAGGTTCCCTCTCAGAGGAGCTTTCTTCCTCCCCGCCCTCCGGGGTTTCCTCTTCCGCAGGCTCGTGACCAAACCGACGGCGCAGCTCCTGGCGGATATTGGCGCGCTCCTCAGCCCGCGTCCGAGCCTCGGCCCGATCTCTCTGCTCCAGGATCATCTGCTGCACACGCCCGGAGTCGGGAATCTGCCGAAACACGATGCGCCCGCCCGGCTCCCCGGCAGTTTCGATGCACACGTCTCCAAAACAGAACATCTGGGCCAGGGGGCCCTCTTGGATCACCTGGACACTTTGGATGTTCGCCAGCGGAGCACCGACGCGGGACTGCCGGATCAGATAAACGCGCTCATCGTGCATCACCCGCTTGTTGGTCAAGATGTAGTTATCGTTGAAGTGATCCACGATCTGATGGAGAGCGAGCAGCAAGGGCACGGAAGCAAGAAAGCCGCCGACGACCAAGACCAGGATTGATGTGCTGCCGACAACGAAGTAAGCAGCCAGAATCAGACACATTAGAACCCCAGGTAAGACCAGATTGCGAAGCAGGACGATATCATGCTTGTGTAGGACGAAGATGACGGCTTCGCCCGGCTCCTGCCAAGCGAAGCGCGGGGCACGCCATCTCCTCTCGACCTCGGGGGCCATATGCAGATCATCGAGCATCCAGGGGCGCTCTTCCAGCAGTCGATCGAAATCTTCCTTATCGATGCGAAGAAGCGTCGCGTCTTCCGTCACCTCAACGGTGGCGTCGTGAGGCTCCCCCAGCAGGAGCGAGCTCTGTCCGAAGAAGCCGCCGGGGCCAAACCGAGCCAGCTCCCGTTCGATCCCATCCGGATCGACGCGCCATGCGCCCAGCTGGCCCTCTTCGACCAGGTAGAATCGATGGCCCAGCTCCCCCTGGCGGCAGACGACGGTCCCTGCGGGATGACGCTCCTCTTGCACCAACCCGGCAATCGCCTGGAGGTCGTCTGCCTCGAGCCCAGAGAACAGCTCCACCTGCCTCAATTGCTTGACTCTGTTCACGGTCATCTCAACGCTCCCGGCAGCTGCCATTTTAGCATATTCTCATTCCGTCGGAAAGGACCGACGAGTTGCACGAGAGGCAGCACCTACCGGAGGGCGCGGCTACTGAGAGGTCACGTCCCAGGTGCCGAGCTCGACCACCAGACCAGGGCGCTTGTCGAGAGGGGGAAGCAATCTCTGCGTAAAATGATCGTACACCGAGAACGAGCCCAGGACAGGACCTTCAGAAGCCTCGGCCGGAACGGTCAGGCGATGCAAATCGAGGACCGCTGAGCCCCGGATCCACTTCAGCGTGGGAATCGCACCCAGTGCCGGGACGCCGTCACCAGCGTCACGCCAGGCCCAGGAGCCATCCGGGTTGAGGCCCGTGAGGGCTGCCGAGACGATGTAGTCCCGCTCCAGCGGGCGCTGACCAACGAGGCGCAGACGAAGCACGAGTCTGGACCCGGGATCCAGCTCCGCCCTCGCCATGTCAAACGCGGTCAGAACCATCGCATCGCCAAGGGGCACATACCGCTCCTCACGCCTGGGTGCGGGGAGCTCAATGGGACCACGGAAGAGGAGGTTCCACCGCCGCGCCCCCTCCTCATCGAGCACGGTGAGATGCTCCGGAATCCCCGGTCGCTCGACAGCCAGCGTGGCATACTGACCGGCCTTCAGGGCAGGAACCTGGCCCGTCGTGAGAGCGGCGTCCTCCCGGCCCGTCAGCTGGACGTGGGTCGCCTGACCGGGCCCCGCCCAGTGGAGGTAGGTCCGTAGGGTACCGTCGACCCCCACGTTATAGTCGACGCCGATCAGCGTCGGACCACCGTCAAACCGAATCAGGCGAGGATGCTCGGTCACCGGGCGGGTCGTAGACGGCCGGACACGGACGCGATCCAGTCGCACCGCATCGGATCCATCCTGCGCGGTAAGCCGACCGACCGACGAGTACGCGCCGACCTTGAAGGCATAATCTCCCGCCGGAGCGTGGAGAAGGGGGTAGACAGCAAAGCGCTGGAGGATAACCTCATCCGACCTGACTTCCTCCGCCGAATACCGGGGGTCCTCTGCAGCGCTCCACAGACGCCCCTCGCCGCCGATAAGCTGGGCAAACAACGCCACGTCCTCGTTGAGCGCCGCAGTCGGCGACCACGCGAGGGTCACCCTCAACGCCCGACCGGGATCGACCACTTCGCTGTCGAGTCGATAACCCAGCAGCTCGATCTGTCCACCCAAGGTCACATCGAGCCTGGTCATGTCGGCCGGCACCTCAACTCTCGGCTCCCGCCGAACGAGATAAGCCTCTCCCAACGGCTCAAACCGGACCGACAGGTCGCGGCTCAAGGCGCCGTACTCCTGCTCGAAGTAGCGCGCCACCACGACCGGGCGACCCTCGATGTGCGCTTCAATCAGGCGAACCCAGGTGCGCGCCAGCGGCTCCCCGCGAGGGGCGACGTACTCGATCTCCACGTCGGGACGTGTCCCTTCGACCTGCTGCACGTAGCGTAGTGGGGTGAACCAGTGCCAGTTGGAGAGGATGATACCGTTCGGCGGCACACCCTTTAGCACCGTCTCGGCATATTCACGAGCGTCGCGGCTCCGCGACAGGCTCCGGTAGCTCGGCAGATGAGCAACCAGATTCACCCCGCCCGCAATGAGAAGCACGGCCACGAACAGGTGAAAGACCGCCGAGACTCCGCCCCGCAGACGGCGCATCGGCGAGCTCGACACTCCCGCCTCGGACCTGAGCGCGGAGAGCTGCCCGAAGGGAACAGCCACCAGCAGGGCGAGGGAGACGTAAGCCGGCATCTGGTACTCCACCGTCTGCGGCGCGTCGTAGGTCAGCGTGACCGCGGTGTGAACGAGGAAGCTGCCGATCAACAGCAGCGCCAGCCTCCAATCGCGCCAGAGGAGAAACAGAGCGCCGACAAGCATCCCTGAGAGAAGCACCAGGTTGAACTGAAAGCGCAGCAGCGTGGGCAGCAGCACCAGCCGATCGAGTAGATTGAGCGCAAACATGTCCCCACGGAAACCACGGGCCAACACGTGATCCAGAAACCCGGACACCGTCGACAGGTCCGCACCTCCGCGCAGCGGAAGATAGATCAACACCAACAAACCCAGGAGGAACGCAACGAGGGGCTTGAGCCAGCGGCGGGGCTGGCGGAGCAGCGCCGGATCGACGAGAACCAGGTATAGGACGAACACGACGCCCGGGAAAGCGAGAGAGGGATGATGAGTCAACCCCAGGGACAGCGCCAGGGAGAGCACGATGAGGTAACCATCGCCTGACGGGTTCGGTGCGCCCTCAGAGTCACCCGCAGCCCGAGACTCGATGCGAGCGGCGTGTTCCGTCAGGGCATAGAGACAGAGCGCCGTGAAGAACGCCGTGAGAGGGCGAACGCTTGCCCCGGTCGCCGTGGCCCAGAACGTCGTGGCCGAGCCGAGGGTCAGCGTGGCTGCCACACCGCCGGGGATTGACCCAGTGAGCCTCCGGGCGGTGCAGAACACCAGACCGAGTGCGGCCGCGGCGGTAACCGCCGAGAGAAGATTCACGCGCCAGGCCGGCGTGGGACCGATCGGAAGGCGGGTGAAGACCCATCCCAGAAGCGTGTAGAGGGGATAACCCGGGGGGTGCGCCACGCCGGCGGTCTGCGCCACGAACTGGAACTCGCCTGCGTCCGCCGGAAGCACATCCGGCAGGAGAGTCACCCCATAGAGACACAGGAAAGCAACCGAGACCGCCAGAGCCAACGGCAGAGACGACCCGTGCCAGTGGACGGACCGGAGCCATTCGCCTCGACGCTTCCTCATGTGTGAGAGTCTCTCAAGTGAGTACGTCGCGGTATACCCGCAGCGTCGCCCGTGCAGTTCGCTCCCAGGAAAACCGGGTCGCCTGCTCCAGCGCGCGCTGCCTCATCTCGGTGCGGAAGCCCTCGTCGCTCCCCAGCCGGATCAGCGCCTCAGCCATGCCTTCCGCGTCAGCAGGTGGCAGAAGCACGCCGCCGTCGCCGACGACCTCCGGAAGTGACGCGACGTCGCTGCCAACCACGGGCGTTCCGCAGGCCAGCGCCTCCAGCGGCGGCAGGCCGAATCCTTCGTAGAGACTGGGAAAGATGAACGCGACGGCTCCTCGATAGACGGCGGGTTTATCGGCCTCCTCCACAAGACCGCAGAAACGCACGAAGCGCTCATCTACCCCTTCTTCCCGCATCAGGCGCCGCGGGTCGGGGGTGAACGGTGTATCCCGCTCAGGCAACCTTCCAGCGATGACCAGTGGACAGGCGTCCCCAAGCGCTGGCCCCACCCAGCGATAAGTCGCCAGCACCGTGGCCAGATTCTTGCGCACGTCGAAGCCGCCCAGGTAGAGTACGTAACGCTCGGGCACACCGTAACGCGCGCGGGTGACCGCGTCATCGGGAGACGGCTCGGGCCGGCAGCGATCGTCTACGCCAAGCGGCACCGCATGCACTCGCTCCGGAGCGAGCCCCAGCTGCTCCAGGATGTCCTGGCGCGAGGCCTCAGAGTCGGTCACCACCCCCGACGCGCGACGCAGAGCGGCGCTGACCAGCGCGGTATAGAGCCGCTGCAGCGCTCCGCCCCGGTAACGGGGAAGCATCAACGGAATCAGGTCGTGGACGGTGACCACAATGGGGACCGCCGAGCGAAGCGGAGGCCCCCAGTATGGAACGTGAGCCACGTCGACGTCCAGACGGGCGCAGGCGCGCGGGAACACAACTTGCTCGAAGCGGACCTTGCCCACGTTCGAACGGGAGCAAGCTGCCGGGCGGACGGTGCAGGACACCGGCAGGGCCGCCTCCCAGCTCCCTTGCACGAGCTCATCCGGCACGACGAGACTGACCTCCAGGCGCTCGTCGAGGGCGTCCAGTCCCTCAACCAGCCGCCGTGTGTACTGCCCGCTCCCGGTGGTCGGCCTGTCCCAGAACCAGCCGTTGACCGCCAGATGCATCAATCCTCGTACCCGTCCGGATGGGCGCGGTGCCACCTCCAGGCGTGGGCCACGATCGTCTCCAGATCGGGATACCGGGGCTCCCATCCCAAGTCCTTCTGGATCTTCTCGCTGCTGGCGATCAGCACCGGCGGATCTCCCGGTCGCCTCTCGCCAACATCCGCCGGAATGGGATGACCGGTGACCCGGCGACAGGTCTCAATCACCTCTCTGACGGTGAATCCACGGCCATTGCCCAGGTTATATGTGCAGCTGCCCTCATCGAGAGCCTCCAGAGCCAGAATGTGGGCTCGCGCCAGATCCGTCACGTGGATGTAGTCCCGGACGCAGGTTCCGTCACGGGTCGGATAATCGTCCCCGAAGATAATGATCTCCTCACGCTGACCCAGTGCCACCCCAAGTGTGAGGGGAATCAGATGGGTCTCCGGGTCGTGATCCTCTCCACGCTCGCCCGAGGGCGAGGCCCCCGCAGCGTTAAAGTACCGGAGCGCCGCGTAGCGAAGGCCATAGATGCGGTCCATCCAATGCAGCATCCGCTCCAGGATGTGCTTCGACTCCCCGTAGGGGCTGCCGGGGACGATTCGTTCATCCTCGTCGATCGGCATCTCCTCCGGGTCGTCGAACAGGTTCGCCGTGGACGACAGGATGAAGCGACGCACGCCATGGCCGACCGCCTCTTCCAGCAGGTTCAGCCCGTTGGTGACGTTGTCCCCCAGATACATGAACGGGTGCTCCATCGACTCCCCGACGAGCGTGTAAGAGGCGAAGTGCATCACCGCCTCAACGTCGTGACGCTCGAACAGGGTGCTGACCGCAGCCCGATCAGCCAGATCCCCCTCGACGAACTGCGCGTCGGCCGGGACAGCAGCGCGATGACCGGCCGAGAGGTTGTCGAGCACCACGACGTCTTGACCCTGCTTGACCAGCTCCTC
>CAYMHT010000117.1:0-8374 GCA_964390305.1 uncultured Anaerolineales bacterium | reverse complement strand
ATCCCCGTGTCTTCGATTATACTCCGCCAACCAGGGCCGGACAAGGAAGCTAGTACCTTTCGGACAGCGAGGCATTGCCTTCCGTCGCCGTCAAGTCGGTGATATAATAGCGCACAACTACCGAGTTGACAGATCTTACAGGGATATGGGGAGTCACGCATGGAGACCTCTCACCTTCTAGTTGTCCTGGCAGCGCTGGTTTTGGTCGTAGCGCTGGCTTGCTGCTGCTGCGCAGGCGGTTTCCTAGCATTGAGCCGCGAGAGTGGCAATCAACCCATTCCCGAGGTCACCACTTCGCCGGTCTTCGATACCCAGACGCCCACTCCCGCGCCCGCTATCACCCGCGAGGCGATGGTCGAGTTGGAGAAGGAAACGGAGACTTTGTTGGACAGCGCCGTGGTCCCTGTGCGTGATCTCCACGACCTGGCGATACGTTTACGAGGGCTGCCCCCCGACACGGAGCGCACAGTCAACCAGGCAGGCTCCCCCAACTACGACGTTGGCACCCGTCGCCTCTTCCACGCCTCCAACGTGGATACGGAGGAGCAGTTCGATCTCTATGCCACACTGAGGTATAAGACCGAGCACGTCTACATGTGGGTTGAGGAGGGCATAGAGGTCAACAAGAGCAGACTGGAGGCTGCCGCGGATCTTTTTGAGGAGAAGACTTATGTCACCAATCGGGCATTCTTCGGGTCCGAATGGAATCCGGGAGTGGACAACGATCCTCATCTGAGTATCCTCCACGCCACCAATTTGGGAGACAGCGTAGCCGGCTATTACTCGAGCGCCGACGAATTTGTCTCGGAGGTCCGGGAGGACTCCAATGAGATGGAGATGTTCTACATCAACATCGACAACGTCAGACCAGGCAGCGATTACTATAACGGCGTTCTCGCTCACGAGTTCCAACACATGATCCACTGGTACAATGACCGTAACGAGGAGACGTGGCTGAACGAGGGGTTCTCCGAGCTCGCAACCTACCTGAACGGGTTTGACGTGGGAGGCTCCGAATGGCTTTTTGCTGACGCCCCGGATACCCAGCTCAATTCCTGGCCATCAGGGCCTGGCGCGGCCGGACCCAACTACGGTGCTGCTTATCTCTTTACTTCCTACTTCCTTGATCGTTTCGGATCGGATGCTACACAGGCCCTGGTCGCTCACGCTGAGAACTCCTTCACCAGCGTCGGAGAGGTGCTGGAAGAGGAAGGTAGTGGGCTGCGCTATGAGGAGCTGTTCGTCGACTGGGTGGTCGCCAACCTCCTCGACGATCCGAGCATCGATGACGGACGGTATGGCTACCAGGACATTGACCCGCCACCATTTGATGTTGAGACCACCTACTATGCAAACGCTTATCCTGTCTCCGAGAGCGCGACGGTGCATCAGCATGGCACCGACTACATCGAGCTGCAGGGCAAGCGACCGCTCTCTCTCAGCTTCACCGGGTCCACGCAGGTCAGCCTGGTCGACACCGCTGCGCACAGCGGACATTACTTCTGGTGGTCGAACCGGGGCGATGACTCGGATATGATGTTGACCCAGTCGTTCGACCTTTCGGATGTCAGCGATGCCACGCTCTCTTACTGGACGTGGTACGACATAGAGAAGGACTGGGACTATGCGTACGTGGAGGTCAGCGGGGACGGAGGCGAGACCTGGAATATCCTCCAGGCACCCGCCAGCGTGGATACGAACCCCAACGGCAACTCGTTCGGCTGGGCCTACACGGGGACCAGCGGGCAGGGTGAGAATCCGCAGTGGATCAAGGAGGAAGTGGATCTCTCAGACTACGTCGGCCGGGAGGTGCAGATTCGCTTTGAATACATCACGGATGACGCCGTCAGTCGGCCAGGCTTGGTTCTAGATGATATCAGCATCCCGGAGATCGGCTATTCTAGCGACTTCGAAAAGGACGAAGAAGGGTGGAAACCAGCCGGCTTCGTTCGTCACGCGAACGTGCTCTCCCAGCGTTGGCTCGTCCAGTTGATCTCCTTTGGCCCTGAGACGACGGTCGAGCGACTGGAGCTGAGCGAGGGACAGGCTGGCTCGTGGACCATCCCGTTGAACGGGGACACCGACCGAGCGGTCATCGCTGTCTCCGCCCTCGCCCCTGTGACAACAGAGCGGGGGTCCTATAGCTACGAAATTGCGGAAGAATAAGGCAGAAAGTCACCGACCACTGAGGTCTGTGAACTGGATGTCCCAGTCGGGAAGTCATCGGTGGATGTTAACCAGCGTGCCCACCGATGCCCAGTGGAAGAGCCATTTTGCTTCCTCAGTCGGCAAGTTGATACAACCATGACTCATGGGCTGACCGAAGTTTGAGTGCCAGTATGTGCCATGGAGCCCGTAGCCCCGGTAGAAGTACATGGTGTAGGGCACATCCCGTAGGTAGTAATCGGGTCCTCTCATGTCGTCCTTGAGGAACTTGATGTATATGTAGTACTGGCCGACAGGCGTGGGCGTGCGGGGCAGACCCGTGGAGACGAGGGTGGTGCGCACAGCGGTTTGCCCCTCATACGCTGTGAGGGCCTGGCGACTGAGATCTACGTCGATCCAGCGAACGTCGTCACTGATGGAAGGGCGCGTTGGAGACGTGCCGTCAGGGGTGGACAGCGGTGAGGACTGTGGGGGACGCGGTGTGACTGTTGGCGGTGACGTTGGGCTCAGAGAGGGAGTGGGGATCGGTGTTGGCGTGTCTGTCGCTGTGGGCGCAGCCGTATCGACCGAGGTCGTCATTGCAGCGGCGGTCGGCGTCGGTGTGGATGAGGGACCGAGGGTGGCCGCCTTGGTGCGGGTTGGAGAAGGCGTGGCGTCCGAGGCAGGGACGATGGGTATGCCCTGAGGTGCATACCATATGAGAACCAGGAACATCCCTGCGAAGAAAGCGCCTACGGAACCCAGGGCGGTGGCTGGAATCAGGCGGCTCCATCCTATCTTACGCTTGCGCCGAAGCGACTCGCGAGAGTTCGATTCTGGCGAGGCGAAGTTTGCGGAGGACTCGGCCCACCGTCGCGCGGCGCGAGCACGGGGATTGCGAGGGTCCAGTGCCAGGGCGCGATCCGCGTAGGCCACGCGAGCGTGAGGGTCTTCGCTCAACCACACCATCCACAGCAAGGCTGCCAGGTTGGCCGGATCGCGGGCCAGGGCAGCACGAAATGCGCGTCGCGCTTCGGCCTGTTGCCCGTCCCGTGCCGCGGCTTCACCCTGCTGTATCAGCGCAGCGGTCTGATGGTCCATCTTTGTCCGTTGAGTGAAGAGCTGCTTCAGGTGGCTGGACGATCGATTGCGGGCAGTGTATCATTAGGGAGACTGGTTGTCAATGAGGCCAGAGATCGGCTCGGATGGCGACGGTGTGCTTCCGAATGCCGCTCGTCTAGAAGATCGGGTCAGGCAGGAAACCCCCTGGTGCTCGCCCGTGCGCGAATACGGGCCGTCGTCGTTCTGGCGTGCGATTCGGTCCAGCGTTGCCATTGCACGGGTGTCTGATCCACCCGGGCGGGCTTAGGCGTCTGCTGGGTGGCGGAAAGGAGGACCCACGTGTCTCGTGGCCCCGTGCAGTCGTCGGCGCCAGGGAAAGTCATCCTCTTTGGTGAGCACGCCGTCGTCTACGGCCAGCCGGCGATTGCTGTCCCCGTTCAGGCGGTCGCGGCCAGGGCGACCGTTGAGCCCGCCCCGCCTGGCAGCGGGCTGACGCTGATCGCTGCGGATCTCGGACAACGCTTCGCGCTGGCTGCAGCGCCCCCGCAAGATCCGCTGGCGGTCGCAGCGCGCCGGACGTTGGGGTACTTGGCTGCACCTGAGCCGGACGCCACAGCCGTCGTTCGGTCGTCGATTCCGATCGCCAGTGGACTCGGCAGTGGGGCTGCTGTCTCGACGGCCCTCGTGCGGGCCCTGGCAGACTTCATGGGTCACCCACTTACTTGTGCGGAGGTGAGCGAGCTCGTCTTTGAGGTGGAAAAGCTCCACCATGGAACCCCCAGCGGGATCGACAACACGGTCATCGCTTACGAGCAGCCGGTGTACTTTGTGCGCACAGCGGCGTCTGGACCCAGGTTCATATCCGTCGGCGCCCGATTCACGTTACTGATCGCTGATACGGGGCTTCCCAGCCCGACCAAGCAACTCGTGAGCCGCGTTCGCGAGCGGTGGGAGGGGGATCGTGCTCGCTACGAGACGGTATTCAGGCGAATTGGGGATATCACACGGGAAGCCTACCGCAGGATCGAGACGGGCGACGTGGATGCCCTGGGCCCGCTGATGGACAAGAATCACGCCCTGCTCATCGAGCTAGCGGTTTCGTCGCCGACACTGAACAGGTTGGTCGATGCTGCCCGGGACGCCGGGGCATCGGGGGCGAAGCTTTCGGGGGCGGGCCAGGGAGGCACTGTGCTGGCGCAGGTGGACGCAGAGGTGGCTGAAGACGTAGCCGGGAGGCTGAGGGCAGCAGGAGCGGCGCGCGTGATCCGCGCAAGCGTGGCGTAAGCCCTCTGCCGGACCTACGCCTCTTGGAAACCGGCCTCCAATTCTTCCAACAGCTCTGCTGCTTCCACGAGCTTATCGAGGGGGTTCTCCTTGCCCGTGAAGTATCGATAGTCGCACGGCATCACATCCAGGGTTTCGACCAGATCTCGATGGCGGTCTCGGACAGCGCTGTCACTGACGCCGTATAACTGAGCGATCTTGTATCGCTTTACGGGATGCAGATTGACCTTGCGCACAATGTAATCGAGTGCCGCTGCCCATGTCTCTGCCTTGTGGATGATCAGTCGTTCACGGCCTAGGGCAACCCGATACTCCAGCCACATTTGAAGGGCGGCGCCGATCTCCTCCACCGGCCTCCCGGCCTGGGTCATTGTATCAGTGACCAGTTCCTCTACCGGATCCATTCCGCTGGCGAAGAGCTGCTCAAAGCGCTGAGTTACGTGCGACTCAGGTTCCAACCTTATGAACTCCGCCAGCACCCGGAGGGCCTGGTCATAATCGCCACTGCGAGCCAACGCCTGAGCTAGTTGCAGCTGGTGGTCCGCGTTTTCGGAGTCAAGATCAGCTGCCATCCTAAGCTCCTTGACTGCCTGATCAACATCCCACTCTCGGTACGCCTGAATGCCGGCCTTCTGATGTTCCATTGCCTTGCGGCGGTCTCGCTTTGTGATCTTCTCGGCCATTCAATCTGCTCCCTATAGGGGCTTCCGTGCAAACGGGTTGCGAAACTGAGTGCCTGCCGTACCGCGTTGCCTGATTATAGCATGGGCCCCGCGCACGGACAACGGGCACTGCGGGCTGCGCCGGGACAGCGGCGAGCTCTTCTGAGGGGGCGAGGTGAAGCGCCTTTGCAAAGACCTGGCTCGTGCTATAATCGTCCTCTGCACTCTGGCTGGAGTCGTAGGAGGAGTGCCTAGAAAGGCGCTGCACCACCTATGCGCGTCTACCTCGATAACATCGGATGTCGCCTCAACTGGAGCGAGATCGAGATGCTGGCCCGGCAGTTTGCTGCCGCCGAGCACGCCATCGTGGCGACGCCGCTGGATGCTGACGTCATTGTCGTGAACACCTGTGCCGTCACGGCTCAGGCCGAGCGGAAGACTCGCCACAAGCTCCGTTCGCTGTATCGTGAGAACCCCGATGCCCAGATCGCGGTCATGGGCTGCTATGCCACGCTGAGACCGAAGGTGTCGGGTGACCTGCCAGGTGTCGCGTGGGTCATCCCGAACGCCGACAAGGCTGGCACAGTCGACCGCGTGACACCTGAGCCGGTACCGTCACAGGTGTGGCGAGAAGCTCCAGAAGAAGGGAGGATACTCCGCACCCGGGCCTTCATCAAGGCGCAGGATGGTTGCGACAATCACTGCACCTATTGCATCATTCGGTCGCTCCGAGGCCCTTCTCGCAGCCGGCCCCTGGCTGACATTACGGCGGAGGTGCAGGCGCTTGTCGAAGAAGCGGAGTGTAAAGAGGCCGTACTCACTGGTGCCAGTCTCGGTGCCTATGGTCGCGATCTGGGGCTGGACGTGGGACTCCAGACCCTGGTCGAGGCCATCCTATCGGACACGGGCATCTCGCGGCTCCGTCTCTCATCAGTGGAACCGTGGGATGTCGACGAGGCGTTCTTCGAGCTGTGGCAGAATCCACGCCTGTGTCGTCAGATTCACCTGCCGCTTCAGGCCGGCTGCGACGCGACACTGCACCGTATGGGCCGTCCCATCACCACGGGCGAGTTCGCGCGACTCGTGAAGGCCGCCCGTGCCGTCATTCCCGGCTTGGCCGTGACCACAGACGTGCTGGTCGGTTTCCCTGGCGAGGATGAAGACGCCTTCCGCGAGAGCTATGCATTCGTGGAACAAATGGCGTTTGCGAAGCTACACGTCTTTCCTTACTCCTCCCGTCCTGGCACCCCGGCGACGAAGCTGCCGGATCAGGTACCGCCCAGCGTGCGCGATGCGCGGGCAGAACGGATGCGCCTACTCGGCGCCGCCCAGCGTCGCCGCTTCCAGAAGCAATTCGTGAATCGAGAGCTAGAGGTGCTGTGGGAGAAGCGGTGGCGCGATGGGCGGTGGACTGGCTGGACGGATAACTATATTCGGGTAGTGGCGCGCAAAGAAGACGATCTGTCTAATCAGGTCACCCGCACCCGCCTGATGGCTCTGGAGAACGGCTATCTGAAGGGAGAAGTTCTATCATGAGCAGCTGCACCTTCTGTCGTATCGCAAGGGGTCAGGAGTCAGCTCGCATCGTCTACCAGGACGAGGATGTGACGGCTTTCCACGATCGGAATCCTCAGGCGCCTATCCACGTGCTCATTATCCCCAACGAGCACATCGAAAGCACGAACGAAGTCACGGACGAGGACGTAGATCTACTGGGCAGACTCTTCGTCGTCGCCCGCCACGTGGCAGAGGAGGAAGGGGTCACGCGAGGCTATCGGTTGGTCGTCAACACCGGCTCCCAGGCCGGGCAGTCCGTGTTCCACCTCCATATGCATCTGCTAGGCGGCCGCCCATTAAGCTGGCCACCTGGATAGGGGATAGGGGAGAGACGACCTCTGGTTGGGCACTTCATCCGGCAGGCTCCCGTCACACTGGAGGCGTGACGATCGATCACGCCCGATGAGGAGACGCAAATGACTACCAAAGTCTATGATGCCGTTGTCGTCGGGGCAGGCAGCGTAGGCCTTCCAACAGCCTTCTTCTTGGCCAGGGCAGGGCTCGAACCTCTGGTAATCGATCAGTTTGCCAGCCCGGGGCAGGGTTCTAACAAGGCCGCCATCGGCGGCATTCGCGCCACCCATTCCGCGCCCTCGAAAATCCGCTTATGCCTCGAATCCCTGGACGTATTCTCTACGTGGGAGGAGAAATACGGGGACGACATCGAATGGCGTGGAGGAGGCTACTCTTTTGTGGCCTATCGAGAGCGGGAAGAGCGTACTCTCAAGGAACTTCTGGCTGCCCAGCAAGGCTTCGGGCTGAACATCGAATGGCTGGGCCAAGATGAACTGCTGGAGGTGATCCCGGATCTCAATCCGAAGAATCTGATCGGGGGCACTTACTCCCCCGATGACGGATCTGCATCGCCGCTCCTGAGCGCCCACGCGTTTTACACCAGGGCGGAGGAGAGAGGTGCCCATTTCCACTTTGGAGAGCGAGTGACGGGCATCATCTGTCGCCGAGGAAAGGTGGTTGGGGTGCGGACAGATAAAGGCGGCTACGCTACCGAGACAGTTATTAACGCAGCAGGTGCCTGGGCACGGCAGGCAGCTCGGATGGGAGGGCTTGACGTCCCGGTGACCCCTGACAGTCATGAGGCCGGGGTCACGGAGCCAGTTGAGCGGTTTGTGGAGCCAATGATCGTGGATCTGCGCCCAGCCGAGGGGTCCAAGAATTACTACTTCTATCAGCATGGGACTGGAGCTCTTATGTTCTGCATCACACCAGAGCCCCCGATTGTCGGCACCGACCGTCGCGAGACCTCTGAGTTTCTTCCTATGATCGCCCCACGCATGGTGGGACTGATGCCCAAGCTAGCGAGCATTCGCGTGCGCCGCACGTGGCGCGGTCTCTATCCGATGACGCCGGATGGCTTTCCCATCGTCGGACGTTCCAAAGATCTGGAGGGCTATATCTTTGCAGTGGGCATGTGTGGACAGGGGTTCATGCTGGGCCCCGGTGTCGGGTCACTGTTGTCTCGGATGGTGCAGGACGATCTGACAGCGGAGGATGAGGAAACATTGGGCGAAGTGAGCCCCTATCGCGAGTTTGGAGGCGAGGAGCAACTGAAATAGGGCATCTGTAGGTCGGGAACATGACGAGCTTCCACTTGACCACAGGCATCATCTTCGATGTTAAGAGGTTCTCCATCCACGACGGTCCGG
>CAYMHT010000116.1:0-8374 GCA_964390305.1 uncultured Anaerolineales bacterium | reverse complement strand
TCCTGTGGGCGGCCCGCCGAGGCCTGTCGGAGGCGGAGCTGCTGCAGCTGCTCGGCTCCGACGGTGAACCGCTCCCCCAGGCGTACTGGGCCCCGCTCTATCTGGCGGCCGAGGGGTCGCTCGTCAGCCGCGCCGGCTTGATCGGTTTCTCCCACGACTACCTCCGCCAGGCGGTGCGCGACCGGTATCTTCCCACCGAAGAGCAGCAACACGCTGCCCACAGGCGCCTCGCCGACTACTTTGCGGCCCGCGACCTGGGGCCTCGCCGGGTGGACGAGGAGCCCTGGCAATTGGCCCAGGCCGCAGAATGGAAACGCCTTGCTGACTTGCTGGCAGACTGGCTCTTTTTCGAGTTTGCCTGGGTTCAAGATCACATCGCTGTGGAACGTTATTGGGCTCAGCTGGAGGCAAATTCGCAGATCCGGATGACTGAGACGTACCAATCCATCCTCGAAGAGCACGGCGACAAGCCCCGCCACATCGGCTTCGTGGCTGACCTTCTGGGTTATACACACCATCACGAGGAAGCAGCGAGGCTGCGGCAATACCTGCTCGAACAGCAGCGTGGACAGACAAATCCGGTAGATTTGGCCAAGATGCTCAACGCCAGGGGGGTGAGCCTTAAGAACGCCGGTGACCTGGAGGGAGCCATGAAGGCTTACAAGGAAGCGGAGATGATCTGTCGAAACCTTGGTGAGCGCGGCTCGTTGGCAACCATTCTTGGCAATCAGGGGAACATCCTCAGGCGGCAGGGGAAATACGCGGAGGCGCTTTCCGTCCTCAGTGAAGCGGTGCGGATTGCCCGGGATCTCGGGGATCGTTTTGTCCTGCTTTCATGCCTGAACGCCATCTCGCTGGTTTACTATGAACAAGAGGATTATGATAAGGCTCTCGCTTCTCTGACGGAACAGGAGGCTCTGTGCCGGGAGACAGGTGAGCAGATGGGACTGGCCGCCGCATTGGGCAACAAGGCGAGCGTCCTTGAAGAGCTCTGGGAACCACCCGAGAGGCTGGCACCCTTACGCAGGGAGGAGGCAGCGATCTACCGGGAACTTGGCATCCGTCCAAAGCTTGAGGATGCTCTTGAGCAACTGGCAAGAGTGCTTCAGAGAGAGGCGCGGTCATTATCCAGGCAGCCGCTATCGAAGCAGGACAAGAAACGTAAGGAGAAGTTGATCGCGCTCTACAGCGAGGAGGAGAGGATTTGGGAGGAACTGCACAACACGGCAGGGCTGACGGTTGCTCAGTCAAATCGGGCCGTTGTGATGGCAGCGCTTGGCCAGTCAGAAGCCAGGTCTGTGGTGGAGCAGGCGTATACCCGTGCTCTCAGGGACAATGAAACAGCAATAGCCAGGAAAATCAGACAGGACATGGAGCTTGTGGCTTCCATGCTCCAATGACAAGGAGGATTGATGGGCTTTCTCGACAGGTTCAAAGAGAAGGGGACACAGGAGATCAGGATCAGCCTTGCGGCTCTGGAGCATGTCCAGAGGGGGATGGATATGGCAGGAGGGGGAAGGATCGACGAGGCAGCAGAGGAGTTTCGCACTGCGCTGCAAATCGAGCCCAGAACCTCAGACGCGCATTATGGATTGGGGCTGGTGTATCAACAGAAGGGCATGCTGGACGAAGCCTCCCGTCACTATGAGAGGGCCGTGGAAA
This sequence comes from uncultured Anaerolineales bacterium, assembly GCA_964390305.1. Classification (GTDB taxonomy): domain Bacteria; phylum Chloroflexota; class Anaerolineae; order B4-G1; family B4-G1; genus SKLM01. Next base: position 6,712 of record CAYMHT010000116.1, on the reverse strand, counting down.
TAGACCCGACAAACACGGACGCCATGTTCAATATCGGATCAGTCCATATGTTCCGCCATGACTATGAAGCGGCTATCGAGGTCTTTGAGCGGCTGTTGAGGATCACGCCGGAAGATCCCCAGGTATATGTCAACCTCGGTTCTCTTTACCTGGCCAAAGGGCTACCCGACAAAGCGATTGATGTCGTGCAGGAAGCACTCCGGCTGGACCCGGATTATACCAATGCCAAGATCCTCCTGGCAAAGGCCAGGCAGGAAGCTGGCTGAACCGCGTCACTCAACCAAGAGCGACGAAGCCTGTCCTCACGACCCATCACAGGTGATCTGCGGCCGCGTTCCAACAAGGAGTTGAACCATGATGCTTTCCGAACCGAACAGGATCGACTTTGTCGCACAATCCCCAGAGGGTGAGATCGTCCTGGCCATTTCGGCCCACCTGGACTGGAAGGAGAATCCAGAAACGGTGAAAGAACTGGACAGGAAACTGCGCACCTATGTCCGGTATATTGAGGGTGGTCAGTGCAGCGAGCAGTATGGCAATTCACCGGTTTCCATCCAAATCATGACCGCCCACCCGTTGTCCCCGGAGGCCGAGAGATTGGTGCAGAAGGTGGAGAACGCCAGCGGCATAAACGTCAAGGTGGTGGTCACGGGTGCCTTTGACCCGTTCCGCTGACGAGATTCGTCCGCCCGGCTCGAATGGACGCCGGCTGCAGCGGTGCCCACTGATGCCCGCCCCTTGTCTGAAGCGCAGGAGCGCGCGGACGATTGGCAGTGATGCTGGAACCGTTGCACGACCTTCTCAAAGGCAAGCGGGCTCCGTGGTGCGGAGCATATCCAGAACATCGTCTCGATGTCCGATATGTGACCAGCTGACTCCAGACTAATGGACACATTGAGTACCATTCATGAGTGACAGGACCGACGGTACGGCGGCTCCGCTCAGCTTCATGGCTGAGCAGATGCTCGGTGGGATGCTGCGGCGATTGGAGAGCGGGACGACGGAAGGATTCGGGCTCCACCAGTGCGTCCTCGACCTCCTCGAACATCACCGGGGCCTCGCGGAGAACGTCGGCGACGAGGTAGACCTGGACGCGATCGAGACCGGAGCGCGGGGGCACCTCGACGCCGGCGATCCAGGCGAAGTGATCGACCGGGATTGGCTCGTTGCGCAGGCGTCCGCAGCGGCGGTTTCCGGAGATGGCTCCGTGATTGCGCCTGGCGACCTCGTCATGGCGGTGCTCCACCGTGCGGAGGAGTCCCTGCTGGAGCGAGAGGAGGCCGTGGGGGAGCCCGACGAAGAGCCGAAAGAGCCAGCCGCATCCGCCTCCATCCCCCTGAGCTTCCTGGCCGAGCAGGTGCTCGGTGCGCTGGATGGCGAGGTCGGTCGCCCCGGCGAGGGAGGGCCCGGTCCGTCCGCCTGGCTGCTGGCGCTCTGTCAGCACCACCGGGATCTGGCTGCGGACGCCGCCGACGGCGAAATCGAGGATCTCGAGACAGCGGCCCAGAAGCGCCTTGAGGCCAGTACCCCGGAGGGGCCTCTCGATCGTGGGCAAATCGTGACCGAAGCCGGTGTGCGAGCGCGGGATGGGGGGCGGTCCGCGGTGACGCCCGCCGACGTGGCGGCGGCGATCGTAGAATTGGCTGAGCGCGAGCCGCCGCAGCCTGAGCCGCTTGCGGCGCCCGCCGAGACGACGTCGGAGCCGACGGGGAGAACGCGTGTTGCAGCCGCCGAAGGTGAGATTGAGCCCCCACCGAAGCCCGCCCCTGAACCCGCATCAGAGCCCGAGGGAGAATCACGGGCAGTCCGGTCAATCAGGCCAGCAGCAGCAAAGGACCGTCGGGCACCGCGGGCTGAGGAGCGGGTGATCCGCGTCTTCATCTCCTCCACCTTCCGCGACATGCACGAGGAGCGGGAGGAGCTCGTCAAGCGCGTCTTCCCCCAGCTCCGCAAGCTGTGTGAACAGCGCGGCGTCACCTGGGGCGAGGTCGACCTCCGCTGGGGCATCACCGAACAGCAGGCCGAGCGCGGCCAGGTCCTCCCCATCTGCCTCGAGGAGATCCGCCGCTGCCGCCCCTACTTCATCGGCCTCCTGGGAGAGCGCTACGGCTGGGTCCCCCATGCGTATCCCCAGGACCTGGTCGAGGAGCAGCCCTGGCTGAAAGAGCACCAGGAGCACTCCATCACCGAGCTGGAGATCCTCCACGGCGTCCTCAAAGACCCGGAGATGGCCCACCACGCCTTCTTCTACCTGCGCGACCCCGCCTACGTCGCCTCCCTGCCTCCCGAGGTACAACTCCACTACCGCGAACGGCCCACCGACGAGGAGATCGAGAAGTACGGCCTCGACGAGGCCCGACGACGGGCCGAGGACCGCCGGCAGAAGCTGGAGGCCCTGAAAGCCCGCATTCGTGAGAGCGGCTTCCCGGTCCGCGAAGACTATGCGAACCCCGTCGAGCTCGGCCAGCTGGTGCTCGACGATCTCACCGCCCTCATCGACCGCCTGTACCCCGCAGAAGAGCAGCCGGACCCCCTGGACCACCAGGCAGCCGAGCACGAGGCCTTCGCCGCCAGCCGCGCCGACGTCTACATCGGCCGCCAGGCCTACCTCGACCGGCTCGACACGAACGCTCAGGGCGACGGCGACCCGCTGGTGGTGCTGGGCGAGTCGGGCTCCGGCAAGTCCGCCCTGCTGGCCAACTGGGCCCTGCGTTACCGCCAGGAGCACCCCCAGCAGACCGTCTTGATGCACTTCATCGGCGCCTCGCCGTACAGCGCCGGTTGGCGAGCTATGGTGCGGCGCATCATGGGCGAGCTGAAGCGCCGCTTCGACATCGAAGAGGAGATCCCCGACGAGCCGGACGCCCTCCGCTCCGCCTTCGCCAACTGGCTCCACATGGCCGCAGCCAGGGGGCGGGTGGTGCTCATCCTCGACGCCCTCAACCAGCTGGAGGACCGCGAGGGCGCGCCCGACCTGGTCTGGCTGCCGCCGGAGATCCCGGAGAACGTGCGGCTGGTCGTCTCCACGCTGCCAGGCCGTCCCCTGGACGCCCTGGAGGCGCGTGGCTGGCCGACCCTGCACGTGGAGCCCCTCAGGCCGGATGAGCGTAAGGCATTGATCGAGGAGTACCTCGGCCAGTACAGCAAGACCCTCAGCCCCAATCGCGTGGCGCGCATCGCGAAGGCACCCCAGACCGCCAACCCCCTCTACCTGCGCGCCCTCCTCGAGGAGCTGCGCGTCTTCGGCGTCCACGAGCAGCTCGACCCGCGCATCGACCACTACCTGGCCGCCCCAACCGTCCCCGCTCTGTACACCAACGTGCTGAAGCGGTACGAGAGAGACTATGAGCGCCACCGGCCGGGGCTCGTTCGAGACGCCATGTCCCTGCTGTGGGCCGGGCGGCGGGGCCTGACGGAGGCCGAGCTGCTGGAGCTCCTCGGCTCCGACGGCGAGCCCCTCCCCCAGGCGCACTGGGCCCCGCTCTACCTGGCGGCCGAGGGATCGCTCGTCAGCCGGGCAGGCTTGATCGGCTTCTCCCACGACTACCTGCGCCAGGCCGTCCGGGACCGGTATCTTCCCACGGAGAAGGAACGCAGAACCGCCCACGAGCGCCTGGCCGACTACTTCGCCGCCCGAGACCTGGGGCCGCGTAAGATCGACGAGCTCCCCTGGCAGCTGCAGCAGGCAGAAGCCTGGCAGCGGCTTCACGATCTGCTTTCGGACCTGACCTTCTTCGAGGCAGCCTGGGACGCCGATGAGTTCGACGTCAAGGCCCGCTGGGCGCAGGTGGAGGCCAACTCCAACCTGCGGATGGTGGAGGCGTACCGCCGGGTCCTCGACCAGCCAGCCCAGAATAGAGACCATGTTTGGCGCCTCGGAGGCCTCTTGCACGATGCAGGCCATCCCGAGGAAGCCCTCTCTCTGCTAGAGTACCAAGTGCAGCATTATCGGCATGTCGGAGACCGCCGAAGCTTGGCAGCTTCCCTGGGTGGCCAGGCAGTCATCCTCGAAGAGCGCGGCGACCACGACGCGGCAATGGCGCTGATGAAGAAGCAAGAACACATCTGCCGAGAGTTGGGGGACAGGATCGGGCTGCAAGCTTCGCTGGGCAACCAGGCAGTAATCCATTATTTTCGAGGCGACCTCGACGGGGCGATGGCCCTATCCGAAGAGCAGGAACGCCTGTCCCGCGAGATAGGCCACAAGGGCGGGGTGGCAGCCTCCCTCGGCGGCCAGGCGCTCATCCTGCACGACCGAGGCGACCTGGATGGAGCCCTGGCCCTCTACAAGGAAGGGGAGGTCATCCACCGGGAGCTCGGGGACGCGGCCGGGCTGGCAATCTCCCTAGGCGCCCAGGCGTTGATCCTCTACGACCGCGGGGATCTGGACGGGGCCATGGCGCTGCACAAGGAGAAGGAGCGCATCTGCCGCCAGTTGGGAGACAAGCATGGACTGGCCATGTCGCTTGAGAACCAGGCCTTGATCCTCCACGACCGTGGCGACCTGGATGGGGCCATGGCGCTGCACAAGGAGAAGGAGCGCATCTGCCGCGAACTGGGGGAGAAGGAAGGGCTGCAAGCCTCCCTGGGCAACCAGGCGGTCATCCTCCAAGCTCGCGGCGATCTGGACGGGGCTATGGCGCTTCACAAGGAAGAAGAGCGTATTTGCCGCGAGCTCGAGTACAAGAAAGGAGTGGCCATCTCCCTAGGCAACCAGGCCTCGATCCTCAAGGCCCAGGGAGACCTGGACGGGGCCATGGCCTTGCACAAGGAGAAGGAACGGGTCTGCCGCGAGTTGGGCTACAAGCGCGGACTCGCGAGGTCACTTGGGCACCAGGCATTGATCCTCCACGGGCGCGGCGACCTCGACGGGGCGATGATGCTGCACGAAGAAGAGGAGGACATCTGCCGCGAACTGGGGGACGAGGTCGGGCTGCGAGCCTCGCTCGGCAACCAAGCGAGTATCCTGTGTGCGCGCGGCGACCTCGACGGGGCGCTGGTCCTGTACAAAGAGAGCGAGCGCATCTTCCGCAAGCAGGGAGACGAGGCCGGACTCGCGAACTTGCTTCTCAACCAGGCAGCATGTTTGGCGAAGATGGGCAGGCGGCGCGATGCCTTGCACCTGGCAGAGCAAGCACACCGCCTAGCTACGCGTGATGGACTGGGCGACCTGGCCCAGCAGATCATACCCTTCCTGGATGCCCTACGAACATAGCACCGTTCCTGGGAGCTAAGCAGTCGTGCCTCCAGGTAGCGAGATCGCTGTCCGTTTCCCTCACGCCCGTCCTGCGTCCTCGGTCCAGGGCAGGCGACGACCTGGACAGGCCACTTATCAGACTTGATCGGCGAGGTCTCTCCGTTGGTAAGAACGCTCACTGGCTAGGAGCTGGCCGCCAACACGTTGCGGAGCCGGGTCATCTCGAAGAGACGCGGCTACGAAGAAACCATCGTGGATCAACTCCAGTACCTGGGCATCCCACTCGACCCAGTCAATCCCAGGGACGTGATCGGACGCCTGGCGGAGTACCTTGTGGAGCCGAATGCGTTGGCGGCCTACCCTCTGTGGAGGGAGGAAATCGTCGTGGTGCGCGAGAACGTGGATGGGCGCCGTACAGGGAGGGGATGCCAACGGTCATTGAAGCGATGAAGGGGGGAACCATCGACGACCTCTGCCAGGGCCTGGAATCATAGATCCAGGGGCCGATGGATTCATTCGAGGCCGAGGAGCGAGAGCAATGACAGCGCACTTCATTGGCACCGTGACGTCCGGCGGAAGACGCAGCCCACCCCAGCGCCTGGAAGACCGGGCCGAGCTGGTCAGGTTCATCAAGGCTAACCTCTATGAGGACGAGGTGGTCGTCACCGATGCTGGGGACAACCTGCTGTTTCGTGCCCTGGATGGGGTGGACGTTTACTCCGCACTGCACAAGCTCGGCATCGACCTTCCGGCGCTGTACGGAGAGGCGAGAGAGGCATTGGTTGCTGCCGAGTCTGAACCGGGTGCGGAAACAGAGCCCTGGGAGGAGCTCTATGACTCCGTCGGTCTCTCACCGGGCGAGATTGCCATGCGCCAGCGGGTGAAACGCGCCTGCAAAGCTGCCCGGACTGTGGCTGATGTCGCGGAGCTATTGGAGGGCACCTACTTCGACGCCTACTTCTACAGTCAAGACCGCAGTCGCGCTTGGAGATACTTCGACCCGCGGGATTACTCTGCGTGGGCATACGAGACAGGTGAAGAAGAGGATCTGTCAGAGGAGCAGGAGAGGTCTGTGCAACTCGATCCCGACGCGCGAGTCCGGCACGTCTCTTCTGGGGAGGACATCCATACCTTCATCCTGCTCGACCCTCCGGAGGAATAGCGGTAGCATGTGCATCCGCCAAGCTAGCCATAAACCGCTTTTTGAGACGGAGCGTAAGGCTCGGCCGTTTCTCACACTTTGCGTCATGACGAGCTATCCCTGGACGCCTAGCCTGCAGCTCCAAGCTGCGCACCACTCTGAGTCGCGACATATCTGGTATGGCTTGCGGACAATTGCCGAGAGCAGGGAGGAGATGAGGAGAGGAAAGAGTGGGCCTGGACACCTATGCATCCAATACATCACAGGACGTCGAGCTAACGCCTGAGCAGGCACAGGCATTTGAAGAAGCAGACATCGAGTTGTGTGGAGGCATCTTCAGCGGTGAGGGAGGGAGTTTCCGGGGCAAGGTCTAC
>CAYMHT010000115.1:0-8451 GCA_964390305.1 uncultured Anaerolineales bacterium | reverse complement strand
AGATCGTTTAGTTGACCGTCAAGGAACGCCCCCACGGCGCACGCCCCCAGCCCCATCGAGGTGGCCTCCAGATAGAGGTTCTGCGCAACGTGACCGGCCTCCAGCAGCACGTAGCGGTAAGCCCGCTCGTGGTACCTCCAGCGCGTGCGCTGGAAAATGGCCGAGAGCACAAAGCATACATCAGCCTGGCCCAGAAACCCCTGATAGAGTCCTGCCTGCGTGACACGGCCCCGAAAGTCGCCCCGCTCCAGGTGCTCCAACGCGTGCTCTTTCACGGCGTAGTGATAGAGCCCTGGCTCGAGATCCGACACACTGTGCACGATGGGATACGTTTCGATGGGATAGAGGGCTCCGGCCGAGGGGGCCGCGCGGAACTCGAGCCGCTCCTCGGTGATGCCCTGGGCCGCCCAAAGAAGGCGTGAGAACGCGGTCAGCGAGAGAGCCGGATCGGGGTAATCGCGCACGGAACGGCGCGCCTCAAGGGTCTCTTCGACACTCAGTCCTCGAAATCCACCCGGATCGGGAAGCGCGATTCGTCCGGCCTGGGGATAGGTCTTATAGCGGGGCGGGCGCTCACCCCAATCGGGCAAGGGGAGAGTCAGCGACCGCCCCGGTTTGCTCCACTCGTGGTAGAGCGCCCCGAGGTCCCTCGCCTCCGCGGGCAGATCGGGCCGCCGATCGGGGATCAGCCAGCCGACGAGGAAGCCGCCGGCAGCCGAGAGCGCGGCGATGAGCACCTGGCGCCGCCCCGGGGCCGCTTCGGCCTCCTCTGTGCGTCTCTCCTCCTTTACCCCACCCCTCTGCCACCGAGGGGGTAGGCTCTTCAGGTACGCCACCACGCGCTCCCAGTTGAGCGCGACGTGCACCAGGATGAGGGCGGTGCACACGTACCCGGCGTGTCGGTGATAGACGAACTGATGCAGCCCAAACAGGTCCGCGATGACGCCGGTGACGGCCACGTAGAGACCGCTCACGACCATCCCGGCGATGACGATGTAGTCAATGTCCCTTCGTCTCATCGTCTCCCTCCGGACCCGGCTGAGAAATCGCCGGCTGCGGACAGCCACCTCATGACACGGCGCCGGGCACAGCCGTAACAGCTCACCAGCCCGTGGCCCCGCCCTGGGTCGGAGGGCAGGCTTCCATGACTGTGTTGAAATTCGGCACGTGTGGAAATGTACCCCGCGGCTCCCGACCTGAGCTACAGTTGGGGGTCGGGATGATCAGGTTCAGCACGGATATGACTCTGCCTTCCATAGCCGACGATTATTCCGCCAGGGCCGCCATACCTGCCAAGACTCAACGTGCCCCTGGCACCCCGGCGGCGGACTCAGACCACGACGACGCGGGTGCCCTCGTCAGGCTGCGAGCGGTGCGTGTGCACACCGTACGGAACGTGAGGCTCGACCCAGCGGAAGATCCACCGCGCGGCCTCGCTGGTGACATTGACGCAGCCGTGGCTATGGCGCCGCCCGTAGTCGTTGTGCCAGTAGGTGCCATGGATGGCGACGCCCGACCAGGTGAAGTAGACGGGGAAGGGAACGCCTGGCAGATCGTACCGGTCGTTCTCCTGCCCGCCGATCATACGGCTGGTGTGCCGCTGGAAGAGGATCCGAAACTCCCCCAGCGGGGTGCCCAGGCCGTGGACACCGGAGGCGATGCGGGTGCTGAACACGGGTTCGTCTCCCTCAAGGCAAGTCAGTCGCTGATCCGCAATGTCAATCATCATCCACTTCCCAGGCTGTCCAGGGGCGATGGGCGCGAGCTGCTCCGGAGGAATGCGGCGCATCGACCAGGAGGGGACGTATGGGCCGGGTGACCAGCTTATGCCATCCCGGAGCTGGTACCACCAAGCGCCATCGCCCTCCTCAACAGCCCGGACGACGCGGTAGACGGTGCCGTAGTAAAGCTTATAGGACACATAGGAACTGGTCGGGCGCGAGCGAGCCTGAGCGAAGGGCACACACACCTCTGCCCAGAAGCCAGGTTCGGTGACGTCCGCAATGACCTCGGCCTCAGGGGCGTCCTCCACCGGCTGAACGTACCCGCTGTGGATGTAGCCGCCCTCCGTGTGATACCAGACTGGATTCGTGGGCCAGGGAGCCTCTCCTACGACAGCTGTGTGAAGCACGATGACGTCGTCACGTCTCTTCCACAACATCACCTCGGCCTCCGGTGAGGGCTCGGTGCGCACCGGCTGCCACCACCAGGTCACAACTCGTCCAAATGGCGCGGGCGGGGCCACCGCCCGCGCCGCGCCACGAAACAGGCCCAATCCGGGCAATCCCAGCAGGGCCAAGCTGGCGACGCCGCGGGCCAGGAAATCACGACGATCCATAGGCTCCATATCTCCCCCTCCCGGTGTTTCCCTGCAGGATACAACAAGAACAGCGCGAGAGCAAGTACAGCCGGAGCACCAGGCACAAAGGACCCTTGCCCAGGCCGGCGATTCGGAGTAGAATGTGTGAGAAGCCGTTCGGAAGCGGGAACTGGCGGGTCTGTTATGGAAAACGTAACCCTGAATGAGCGCTATCGTCTGCTAAGGTGCATCGGCTCCGGCGGAATGGCCGTGGTCTACGAAGGCGTAGACATGCTGTTGGAGCGGCGCGTGGCGATCAAGGTGCTGCGCCAACGCTTCGCCAGCGACCCGGAGTTCCTGGAGCGCTTTCAGCGGGAGGCCCGTGCGGCCGCCAACCTCGATCACCCCAACATCGTCACGGTGTTCGATGTCGGAAAGGATGATGGCCGCCACTACATCGTCATGGAGTATGTGGACGGTCAGGACCTGAAGACGACCATCCGGCAGAAGGGGCGGTTGAGTGTGGCGGAGACGCTGGACATTGTCACCCAGGTGGCCGCTGGCGTGGGCCACGCGCACGAAGCTGGCGTGATTCACCGCGACATCAAGCCTCAGAACGTGCTGCTCACGAAGGCTGGTCGTGCCAAGGTGGTCGACTTCGGCATCGCTCGCGCGTTGTCCGAGTCCGGGCTCACGGACTCAGATACAGTCTGGGGCAGCCCGATCTACTTCGCTCCAGAGCAGGCCGCAGGCGATCCACCGACCCCTGCATCCGATGTGTACAGCATTGGCGTCGTGATGTATGAGATGCTCGCCGGGTTGCCTCCGTTCCAGGCGGATAACCCGACCGCCCTGGCGATGAAACACCTGCGAGAGGAACCACCGCCGCTAGACGTTCATAACCCCCAGGTTCCGCCCCGGCTCGACTGGATCGTCCGAAAACTGCTGTCGAAGGAGCCCTCGGCCCGCTATCGCACGGCCGAGCAACTACACCACATCCTGGAGGAGTACCGGCTGCAGGTTGAGCAGCCGACGGGTTGGCAGCCGGCTGTGGTCTCTCCTGCAGCGCCAGATTCCGCACAGCAGAGGTCATCCAGGACCGAGCGTGCGACCGTACAAGAGATGCCCTTTGGCTCAGAGGCATTGACGTGGGTGCTGGGCGTCGTCGCGCTGGTGGCGGTGGTTGGTCTGATCCCGCTGTGGTGGCTGGTCTACCGCTCCTACGCTGCCCTGCCGACTCTGCCGTCCCGGCCCACCGAAACCCCCCTGGTGACGCGCACGCAAGAGGTGGCCATGGTGACGGTGCCCAGGGTGATGGACAGACCGGTGGACGAGGCGCGGAGGCTGCTGGAACGTAATGGGTTGGCGCTCGACGTCGTGGAGGAGCGCGAGGCCCTGGGTGTCGAAGAGGGCATCGTGATCGAGCAGGATCCGCTCTCGGGGGAGGACGTCCCGATTGATTCGACGGTCTCCGTGGTGGTGAGCGGCCCTGGTCGAGAGCTGACGATGCCCGACGTCGTCGGCCGTCCAGCAGAGGAGATGGAAGCGGGCCTGGAGTCGATGGGGCTGGAGGTGGTCATTGAGGAGGCCTGGAGCAGCGACCCCGAGGGTCAGGTGGTCGCCCAGGAGCCGGAGGCCGGTTCGACAATCCGCTCTAACAGCACGGTCACCCTGACGGTAAGCAGTGGGTCCGAGATCACGCTGGACGTCAACCTTGACCGAAGGATCATCCTGAGCGGCGCGGTTCTCGAGCAACGATCACTGAGGCCCGGGGGGCTGCTCGGGATCACGTTCCGCTGGAGGGCAACGGAGGCCATCGATCAGCGATACGTCGTCTTCGTTCACCTCATCGGTCCCGACGGTAACCTGGTGGCCCAAGATGACAGGCAGCCCCACCTGCCGACGACCGAGTGGGTGGTGGGCATGAGCATCGTGGACCCGCATCAACTCGCGGTCCCATCCGGAGCCCCAGTGGGCCGCTTTGAGATACGGACAGGGATGTACCCTGAGGGTCAGCCAGGCAACAGGCTCTCGGTCGTCGATCCTGGTGCCACCACGCACGAGTCGAACAGCATCCTGGTTGCCGAGATCGATGTGGCGCGATAGGGTGGCAGCCGCTGTCCATTTGTGGTATAATCATCTTCCAAAAGGGGCAGAGACATCATCAGGCGCTCTGGACAATGGACGTATAGAGCGACTGTTCTAGGAATGGAGGCAGGTTGTGGGGAGTAAATCGAGAGGAAGTCCGTTCATCTACCTGATCATCCTGGCTGCTGTTGGGTTCTTAGTGTACAGCTTCTATTCCCAGCAGGTGCAGGATGTTCAGGCCATGGACCTCTCCAAGGTCGCGGCTCAGGTGCGCGAGGGGAACGTCACCAGCATTCGCGTGGAGGACGATAAGTTATTGATCGACCTGGCCGATGGGACCGAAGTGGTCTCCCACAAAGGTCCGGAGGCCACGCTGACCGAGCAACTGCGTGACCTGGGCGTCACCCAAGAAGATCTGACCACGGTCGACATTGAGGTCGTCAAACCCCCGGACTGGATGACGCTGCTGAGCGCTGGAGGCTCGATCCTGCTCGTGATCGCGATGTTCGTCGGTGGATACCTGATGCTGCGGCAGTTTCAGGGGGCCAACAGCCGGGCCCTGTCGTTCGGGAAGAGCCAGGCGCGTATGCACACGGGTGATCAGCCCTCGGTGACGTTCGAGGACGTGGGCGGGGTGCGGGAGGCGAAGGAGGCGCTCCAGGAGGTCGTCGAGTTCCTCAGGCAGCCGGAGAAGTTTATGCAGCTCGGCGCGCGGATCCCCAAGGGCGTCCTGCTGGTCGGAGCACCCGGAACCGGAAAGACGCTGCTGGCGAAGGCCGTCTCTGGCGAGGCGGGTGTGCCCTTCTTCTCCATCTCCGGCTCGGAGTTCGTGGAGATGTTCGTTGGTGTTGGGGCCTCACGGGTGCGGGACCTGTTCGAGCAGGCGAAGAAACACAGCCCGTGCATCGTCTTCCTCGACGAGATCGACGCCGTTGGCCGTCACCGTGGTGCGGGCCTCGGCGGGTCCCACGACGAGCGTGAGCAGACGCTGAACCAGATCCTGGTCGAGATGGACGGTTTTGACACAGACACGAACGTGATCATCATCGCGGCCACAAACCGGCCGGACATCTTGGATCCCGCCTTGCTGCGTCCGGGCCGATTCGACCGCCGCATCATTCTGAATAGGCCCGACATTCGGGAGCGTGAGGAGATACTGAAACTCCACGTGCGCGGCAAGCCGCTGGCCCAGGACGTTGACCTGCGGACGCTCGCCAAGGCGACGCCAGGCTTCGTCGGGGCGGACATCGAGAACCTGGTCAACGAGGCTGCAATCCTGGCCGCACGCCGCAACAAGAAGGTGACCGGCATGGCCGAGTTTGAGCAGTCGATTGAGCGCGTCATCGCCGGGCCAGAACGGAAGAGTCGGGTCATGTCCGAACAGGAGAAACGGATCACGGCGTATCACGAGGCCGGTCACGCCATCGTGGCCCACGTGCTGCCCAAGTGTGACCCGGTACACAAGGTCTCAATCGTGTCTCGCGGCATGGCAGCCGGCTACACGATGGCGCTGCCCGAAGAGGATCGGAACCTGGTCAGCAAAGCCAAGTACGAGGACGACCTAGCGTTCGCGCTGGGGGGACGGACGGCCGAGGAGTTGGTGTTTGGCGACGTGACGACGGGTGCGGAGAACGACCTCAGTCGCGTGACGAAGTTAGCGCGCGATATGGTCACCCGCTACGGGATGAGCGAGAACCTGGGGCCGATGACCTTTGGGCAGAAGGAAGAGCTGGTCTTCCTCGGCAAGGAGATTGGCGAGCAGCGGGACTACAGCGAGGCCATCGCCGAGGAGATCGACAGAGAGGTGCGCCACATCGTCCACGAAGCCCACAAGACGGCCACGGACGTCCTGACGGAGCACCGGAAAGAACTGGACCGCATCGCCGAGACGTTAATCGAGGATGAGACGCTGGACGCTGAGGAGTTTGCGGCGCTATTCGAGGGCACCGGTCGTAAGACACCGGACCCCTCTGAGAGCACCCCACCCCCCTCGGGGTCGGAACAACCAGTGAATCGGACGGCTCCGGATCGACGGAAGCCGACGCTGGACATGCCGCCAGCGCCAGCCCCAGCCTAGCAGTATCGTCTCACCGAACCCAGATCTAACGAAGGCGGAGCTCTCCCGGCTCCGCCTTCTCTATTTCTATCTTCGCCCGTCCAGACGTTACGACGTCTCGCTCTCCTCCAGCTCCTCCTCGAGGAGGACGCGCCGGAGGATCTTGCCGACCATCGTCTTGGGCAGCTCATCGCGGAACTCGACGAAGCTGGGCACCTTGTAACGCGCCATGTTCTCCCGGCAGAACTCGACGATTTCCTCCTCAGTCGCCGTCTCACCCTCCTTGAGGACGACAAAGGCCTTCACCCGCTCGCCCTTCTCGATGCTGACGGGCACCCCGACGACAGCCGCCTCCTTGATCTTGGGATTCTCGTAGAGGACCTCTTCGACCTCCCGGGGGTAGATGTTGAAGCCTCCAGCACCCAGGATCATATCCTTCTTACGATCCACGATCTGAAAGTAGCCATCCTCGTCCATGCGGGAGAGATCTCCGGTATGAAGCCAACCGTTGCGGAGGGTGTTGGCGGTCTCGGTGGGCATCCGCCAGTATCCCTTCATCACCTGTGGCCCCTGCACGACAAGCTCCCCAACTTCGCCCGGCGGCAGATCCTGCTCTCCGGTCTCGGCGTCGACGATCTTGGCACTGGTGCTGGGGAAAGGCAGGCCGATCGTTCCGATCCTGTTCTCACCGAAGATCGGATTTGCGTGGGTGACCGGCGTCGCCTCGCTCAACCCGTACCCCTCGACCAACCGGGCGCCGGTGAGCTGCTGGAACTTCTGCTGCACCTCCACAGGCAGCGGCGCTGCCCCGCTGATGCAGGCGCGGATCGAACTGACGTCGAACTTCTCCAGCTCCGGGTAGTTGTTGATCGCCACGTACATCGCGGGGACGCCAGGATAGAGCGTGGGCTTGTGCTTGTTGATCGACTTCAGGATGTGGATCATCACCCGGGGATTGGCGATCAAGATCATGTTGCTCGCCGCCAGGGTAGCCAAGTTCATACACGTCGTCATCCCGTAGCAGTGGAAGAGCGGCAGCGAAGTCATGATTGAATCCTCACCGCGCTTCATCCGCGGCAGCCAGGCATGGATCTGCACGGCATTGGCCTGGATATTTCGGTGGGTCAGCTGAGCTGCCTTCGGGATACCGGTCGTGCCGCCGGTGTACATGAGCACCGCCGTGTCCTCCATGTCGACTGCTACGTCGGCAGGCTTCTCCGGCGCGCCGGCGAGCACATCCTGGAACCAGTAGGTATTCGCATCGCCGGAGATGTCCTGGTAGTGGCCCTCCTTCTTCTCCGTGGCCACGGTGAACAGGAACTTCAGCAGACCAGGGAAGTATTCCTTGATGTTCGTGACAATGACCTGCTTGAGCGGTGTCTGATCGCGCACTTTCTTGACCGTGGGATAGGTCAGGCTCAGCGTGATGATCGTCTCGGTCCCCGAATCGCTCAACTGGTGCTCGATCTCGCGACCCACGTACTGGGGGTTGCAGGGCACCACAATCCCCCCGACCATCAACGTGGCGTAGTAAGCGATGACGAACTGGGGGCAGTTGGGCAGGTGAACCGCGACCCGGTCGCCCTTCTCGACGCCGAAGTGCTGGAGGGCGGCGGCGAAGCGATAGGTTAGATCGAGCAACTCTCGGTAGCTCATCGTGGCGTCCATGAGCATGTTGCCGAGCGGCTCGACGACATTGCCGAAGATCAGGGCTGGCTTGTCCGGGTACTCTTCGGCTGCGTTGATGAGGTTCTGCGTCACCGGATAGTCTGGTATCTCTACTTCAGCAGGGACACCATCCTCGTAATGCGAGAGCCAGGGCTTTTTCATATCACCCCTCCGTTAGGTTAGGTGGAGGTCGGATACCACAGTGTGTCGACCTCCACGCCTAAAGCCAGCACACCATCTGCATCAGCCGACGTAACAAGCCTGCCTGCAGCGCCAACTCGTGAAACGGCTGCAGACGACAGGGCCTAATCATGGTGAGAATTAGAACTCGATCCTCGCA
>CAYMHT010000114.1:6457-8540 GCA_964390305.1 uncultured Anaerolineales bacterium | reverse complement strand
GGTCAACGTAAGGCCTTGGCTTCGGATCGAGCGCCCGGGATTCTACCTCACCCTCTCCCGGAAACAAGTGAGCGAGTTTACGACGTCAATCAGCCCGTTGCCGGTGACAGCGACGAAGGACCTCAACTCACCGTACGACCTCAACCTCCAGGGGCAAGACCGCTCGATTCTGTGCCAATGTCTGCCCCGGCGCACCGGCGACAGGGAGCCTCTCTCCATAGGCAGCATCGTAGAAACCGACGGCGACGCGATACTGCCCGGGTTGGGCGTCAGAGGCCACGGGAAGACCAATCTCCTCAACGATGACCTGCCCCTCTGCCCAACTGGAGGTCGGGGTCGTTCCACCCCCAGGGATCTGATCCACCTGTCCCTCAAGCTCGCCGTCTGGGCCGAGGAGATGCACGAACAGCGTATAGCTCCGCTCAGTCGGCCCGTCAGCTTGCCAGTAGAGGGTCAACGGGATCGCCTCCCCGGGACCGACCGAGGTTCTGGGAGCCGCAAAGCCGCGCAGACGGATCATCTCGCCGAAGCTGACATCGATCCGATGGGGGATGTCGCCGGGCAGGGTGAACGCCCGCTCCCGAGGCGCCACGTTCACCGTCGCCAGGGCGCGGTCTTGCTCCCAGAGCGGATCCCCTCCCTGATCCAGCACGTTGAGCATAAGCTGCCAATCACCAGCTGGGAGCGACGGCGAGATGTGCAACCCGTAATGACTTCGGAAACGATCTCCCGGGCGCCAACGAGAGGTGGGATACGCACTCAAAGGAAACGTGAACTGCAATCCAGGGTCGCCGTGGGGTCCATCGAGGCGCAGGCGCACACGATAATCCGCTTCGGGGACCGCGCCGGCCTGCCAGAAGAGCTCCAGCGACAGGAAATCGCCCGATAGCACCTGGCCTGCCACCGGATCCATTCCAATGAGCTCCAGTGGTCCGGCAGGCACGTTCAGCCTTTGCTCTATGTCGAAGGCAGCCGTGCTGGGCGATTCCTCGGGCCGAGCAACGTGCACGGCGCCTACGGGCACGCGAGTGCCCTGGAAGGCGCCATCCGGGCCGAGGGACCCCAACCTTGCCCCCGTGACCCCGTCGTACAGGCTGACCTCGACGGTGTAACGATCGGGCGGGATACCGGGCGGCAGTCGCAGCCTGGCCGTCGCGTCAGCCCACTCCCCGGCTGTCCAGGCCGAGGTCGGGAAGTCGACCTCGTTCCGCACCAGCGTCTCGGAGCTGGCCCAGGCATGCCCATCGCCCGACCGCAGCACGACCCGTGCCCGATGGTCGGTCTCGAGATCAAGGTCTGCTCGCCAGCGGAGCGTGACCGCCAGGGACTCGGGCCACTTCACCGACTCCGGCAGAGCTGCATCAACCAGCGCCAGCTGACCTCCGAAGCTGGCCTGGTACGGAGCAGGTTCGGTGAGCTGAACCGTCGATTCGGGGACCAGCCGGGTGATCGTCGCCGAGACCACGGTGGTCGTGCTCAACGGCGTGGCAATCGCCTCCAGTTGTCGACGCAGGTGCCGGGCAGTGACGGGCGACGCGCCCGGCGAAGCCACCAACCAGACGGCGTCGTGCCCAGGCACCTGCTTCGCCAGCCAATCGGCGAGGGCGGCCTCATCAGGCACGTGGTGTGCAGAGAGCAGCTTGCCCGGCCCCGAGTACCGACGCCCCAGCGGCGTGTCTGCGTCGAGTAGAATCAAGTCACGCGGCGCGACGTGTTCGGCCAGGTAAGCAGCTTGCTCCAACGGCGCTGTGTTGGTGAGGACGACGGCGTGATCAGCGAACCCGACGGTGGCGGTGTAGGCAACCGGACCGTCAAAGGAGCGCGCGCCGCCCTGAGGTACCTCGCGGACGACATAATCAGCCCGGGTGGCTTGCTCCAGCGGGACGGTACGACCCACGAAGAGAGAGGCAAAGGACGGCACGGAGGAAGCCGCGACCGTCAGGCTTTCTGCATCCGGTCGCTCGTTCAACCAGCGAGCAGCGGCCCCCATTCCCTCCCCCCAGTCGGTCGAAACCAGACGAGCGCCAACCCAGGGCCCGCCCAGCAGCGGATTGAGGCTGGTCAATGGATGTGCAGCAAACGG
>CAYMHT010000114.1:0-6357 GCA_964390305.1 uncultured Anaerolineales bacterium | reverse complement strand
CCGTGCCGCAATGCCGTCCGACCGGCAAAGAAAGTCGGCATCATCGCCGTCGTCGATTGGTAAGACGGGGCGGCCAGCAGATCCCGTACCGTGCCCAGCGGATTCACCCACATGGCGGGATAGAGGCCGACATAGACGGCCGCACCGGCCAGGCCCCAGAGGAGGGCCCACCTCAAGGCTTGCGACAGCTCTATGGTCTGCAGGAGCCAGGACACACCGAGGACAACCCCGGAGAAGACGATCAGGTATGCTCCCAGGCTCTTGGTGAGCAAGGCCAGCCCCGCGGTTGCACCGCTCACCAGGGCGCACAGATCAGCCTTTCCGTCATCCCGTACCGTCACCAAGAGGCTCAAGACAGAGAGCAGGGAGAAGGCAGCGAGCAAGCCATCAGTGTGCAGGAGCCCGGAATGCCCCACCAGGAAAGGCTCAAAGGCCAACAGACCCACCGCGAGGAATGCCGCCCGGCGGTTCAAGAGGCGCCTCAGCAACCCATAGGCCGCCAACAGGCTCAACGAGGTGACGAGGGCAACAGCGACGCGCCCGGAGGGGAGGAAGAAGGCCAGATGGGGGAACGCCTCGCCATTCTCGGGAGCCAACCAGGCGAGTCGACGGATCCAGTCGAGATGCGCCGCGCTCTCGGCAGGGACCAACCCTCGCTGAACCGTCAGGCCCGCGCTCCCCAGCCACATGGTGGTCACGCCCGGGTGTCCAGTGGAAGGCACTGAGGCCCAACGGCCGTCGGCCAGCGCGTCGGCAAAGCGGACAGAGCGTTCGACCCACGCGGGCTCGTCGGGCGTCACATAGCGGCCCAGAGGAGCCAACCGAAACAAGAAGCCCAACACGACGAGCAGCATGAGCCCAATGCCGGACAGCTGGCGAGATCGCAGGCCGAGAACTCGAGTCTCCAGAGTCGTCACCTTCTTCTCAAGCTACGAGAAATACCTCCAGATCACCACTCTGCGATTCTGGAGATCATCCGTACGTCCAGGTCCCTGAGACCGGTCGCAGACCCGGCCTGAAGAGTGAGCCGGAGACCCTGAACGGCCCTTCATCCTCTCCCCCCCAAGGTCAGGACCGCCAGTCACAGGAGGATGGATAGAACGATGGGCACGCCAGATGCGGGGCGATGAGAGCAAGCCACGTTCAAGGCGAGCGTCGAACCGGACTTCCCTAGCCCAGGTAGCCGAGAGAGCGCAACCGCTCCTCCACCTCGGCGGTCTCCTCGGGGGAGAGGTCCTCCTCAGTGCCTGCCGCCGTCGTGCCATCTCGCCTATATTCGACAGGGCGAGGGATGGAGAGCAGCGACGTCAGCACCCGTCCGTCCATGTCCTCAGAGACGGGGAGCCCCATCAGATGGAGAATGGTGGGGGTGAGATCCATAATCCGGGCGTCTTCGACCCTCTCGCCAGCACGCACCCCTTCTCCCCAGGCGATCAGGATGCCGTGGCGTCGGTGACACCCCGAATCGCCACGGATCTGACTGGTGACGACGCGGCGATCGGCAGCGAAGAGGGGAAAGGCGATAGCCCGGTAGCCATCGAGGACGAGATGGAGATCAGCGGTGCGCGATGCATAGGGGCCGTGTACGACACTGTGGCCAGGGATGATCTCGTCGACCATCGACTGTCCGGTCTCGGGATGGCGAAGCTCCTGAAGGGTCTCCGACACTCGCCGGCGCACGGCCTCGTATTCGGCTCCAGGATCGACAATTCCTTCGGGCTCGCGGCCCTTGAGGTTGATGTAGACCTGACCTACGTGACCGATGGAGTAGGCGAGGGTTCGAGACCAATCGACGTCATCGAAGGAGAGGAACCTGCTGAGCACCTTGTTGCGCGTCGATTTCGACACTTGCCAGACGTAGTTCTGCAGACCAGCCCGCTCAATCAGGTGCCAGATCGCTGCGGGGGTGAGGCCCGACCGGAAGAGCCGGCTCTTGAGCCCGGTCCAGGCCCCCTTCTTCAATCTCAACAAGCCATGATCCAGCAGGAAGAGGTTCAAATTGACCGTATAATGGAGCGGCCCAAACCCGTGATCCGACATGACGATGACCGTTGCGTCATCGTCCAGGGAGTCAAGCATCCGACCGATGTAGTCGTCGATGTGCACATAGACGCGCTTGAACGCCGGGGCGATATGAGCCGCCCGGCCCGCGTCGTACCGCGGATGTGAGGGGTCAACAAACCTCCACAGCGCATGCTGGAGCAGATCCGTGGCCTGGAAATGGAACATCAGGAAGTCGTGAGGATAGTCCCGCATCAGCTGCAATGCGTACTCCCCGCGGCGATCGACGAGGTCCAACAGATCCGCGACGAACGTCGCCGCGTTGCCTTCCTTGTACTGAACACTGGGAGCGATCCGATAGGGCTTCATCCGATCGGCGTACCGATCGAGGAGGTCGCGTGGATAGGTAAAGGCTCCCTCCATCGGCGAGAGCATGCCCCCGATGATGAATCCGTTCACCGGCTTTGGCGGATAGGTAACGGGCACGTTCGTGACGCCGACTGTGCGGCCGGCTCTAGAAAGAATCTCCCACAGCGTTGGAGCGCGCAGGGAAGAGGCGTTGACCAGCTCGAACTTGCCGCCCATCGGACGGATGAAATCGAAGACACCGTGCTTGCCCGGATTCTTGCCGGTCGCGAAGGTCGGCCAAGCCGGCGAGGTCACCGGTGGAAGGGTCGATTCCAACGGCCCGTGCGCGCCCTCCGCCATCAGGCGGGCCAGATTGGGAAGATCGCCCGACTCGGCCCAGGGGCCGATCAGATCGAAGGTCGCTCCGTCGATGCCGATCACCAGAACCCGGCTCATCCGTCCTCCGGTTCCTGTCTCAGCACGCGGCGGACAACGTAGATCGGCTTGTCCTGGGCCTCGTGATACGTCCGGGTGAGGATCTCACCCAGAAGCCCCATCATCAGGAACTGGACACCGAGCACGATCAGCAGCACGGAGAACATCGTCCACGGGCTGGTGCCGATGCGAAAGCTGCGGAATGCCTCCTCGCCGTAGAGGAGCCCCCGCAGCACCTTGGCCCCGATGAGATAGAGGCCGATGAGCCCACCAACGCCTCCGCTGAGAAGACCGACTGTGCCGAAGAGCTGCATGGGACGCTTGGAGTAGCTGAGGAGGAAGGACACCGTCACCAGATCGAGCAGGACGCGCGGAGTCCGAGCAAGGGCACGGTACTTAGACTCGCCAGCTTTTCGAGGTCGATCATTGACCGGCACCTCGGTCACCCGCACACCGATCAAGCTGGCCATCTCGGGGATGAAACGGTGCAGCTCACCGTAGAGGTTCATCTGCCTGACCAGATCGCGACGCAGGGCCTTCAGCGAGCAGCCCCGGTCGTGAAGATGGATGTCGCTGGCATTGGCGATGAGCCAATTCGCGACCATCGATGGGAACTGGCGCGTCAGGAAGGGTTCCTTGCGATCCTTCCGCCAGCCATTGACCAGATCGTAGTCGCCGTCCTCCAATACCTCCAACAGGCGAGGGATATCAGCGGGGTCGTTCTGACCGTCGGCGTCCATGGTGACGATGACATCGCCGCGAGCGTGGTCGAAGCCAGCGACAAAGGCAGCAGTCTGCCCGAAGTTGCGGCGCAGCTGCACGATCGCCAGATGGGGCTCGTCCGCCTGGAGCCGCCGCAGAACGGCCACACTGTCGTCGGCGCTGCCGTCGTCGACGGCGACAATCTCGTACGGGCGTCCCAACTGGCTGAGGACTCCGGTCAACTCCGGGATCAGCCTCGGCAAGGAGTCAGCCTCATTGTAGACGGGCAGGACAACGGAAAGGTCGACGTGTGGCTTCGACTCATCCATGGCAATCAGACCCTGCGCAGACGGCCCTTCAACGTCCAATCGATCTCTCTTTGCACTGCAGCATCCAGATCCAGTGCGTCAAGACCCCTAAGCGCC
This sequence comes from uncultured Anaerolineales bacterium, assembly GCA_964390305.1. Lineage (GTDB taxonomy): Bacteria > Chloroflexota > Anaerolineae > B4-G1 > B4-G1 > SKLM01. The sequence goes on along the minus strand of CAYMHT010000114.1, from coordinate 2,446 downwards.
CAAAAATAGCTCCTCGAGCAGCCCTCGGTCAACCCGAGACGTCAGATCATGGCTCAGAGGGGCGGCCGAGACCACACGGTCGACGGCGAGAGCGTAGATGTCGGAATCCGGTTCCGTGCGCTCTGGATGGGGCAGTGGTTCGTAACCAATCCGCGTGGCCTCCGCGAGGGTCCTCCTTTCCGGGGGGAGAGGGGTGAAGTACGTGTGCCTGGAGACACGCGTGAACCGCCAGGGAGTCTCCGGAGTAGCGCTCGAGGGCACGTCCACCTTGAGCACGTCGACGTCGAACGGAAGCGTGACCTCCAGCAGGCGACGGGCGAAGAGACGCGTGAAATGGACGGCAGCGGTGAAGTCTACGTCATCAGATGGCTGTGCATGGGTCTCCTTGGGCGTCTGGAGAGAGACCGCCAGAGCAGGTAGACCGTTGGCTGCACCTTCCAGCGCCGCCCCCACGGTGCCGGAGATGGTGACATCAGCGCCGACGTTCTCCCCGAAGTTGATGCCAGAGATGAGAAGCGCCGGCCTGCGTGAACTCAGCTCAAACAACCCGTGGAGGACCGCAGCGGCGGGAGAGCCATCCACGTGATAGGCCGAAAGGTGCCGACCGTCTATCCGGAGCTGATGGCGAGCGATGCCGCCGTGAAGGCCTCGGGGCAAGCTCCTCCCGGCCCCCGACCATTGTCGACTGGGAGCGACGACGAGCACGTCACCGAGGGGCAGCGCCGCCTGGGCCGCTGCTCGCAGCCCGGGCGACTCGATCCCATCGTCGTTGGTGATAAGGATTAGGGGCGGCACCTGGTTACGTTTCGACACAGCGCAATGATAACAAGGTTGAGGGTTTTCCACAAGCAGAGGGCGCCACGGATTGCGTGGCGCCCTCTGCCGACAGGGACCGCTCTCGGGCTCGTTCATCCAGGATTCCCGATGGTCCACATCCTGATACGTCACGACGGTATCGGATCTGCCGAAAGCATCAAGATTCTGCCGCTGAGTAGTGGTTCATCACTTTCTGAGCATACGCCCGGGTGCGGGGCAGCCCGGCCTCGGCGCGGGCGCGACCATCGTAGTAGGCCATCAGCGCCTTGAAGACATCGCCCTGGGCCCACTCAATCTCCTCCGCCAGGATGCGCAGCCCCCAGGCCACATTGAAGTCCGGGTCGTACAACCGGGAGGCCGGAGGACGGTCAGGGAACCGGTATGGGTCGTAGGGCATGACCTGCATCAGCCCTACCGCCCCGGCGTAACTCAGGGCGTTTGGATCCCCCGAGCTCTCGACCGTCATCACCGCTGCAACCAGGTCAGGGTCAATCTGATGTTGAGCAGCGTACTTCAGGATGAGAGGCTCCCAGCGTCGCACCTTCGCATGCCAGTACGGCGACAAGTGATCTCCCGCACTCGACTCAGCGGCTACGGACGGTTTCCCTGCACCTCCGGCAGAGCCTCAGACGACTCGCTTGCCGGGGGCGTGGGCGTAGGCGGCTGGAGGGTGAACTCCCCACCGACGTTGTACAGGATCACGCCATCGACGACCAGGTCGAGCTGCTGATCCCCGTTGACGTCCTCGACCTCCGACCCTCTGGTGACCCGGCTGCTGAAGGCGAACGTCGTGCGCGCCTTCGTGGCCATGCCGCCGGGGAGCACGGTCACAATGCGCTCCGCGCCCACACGCTCAACGAGGACGACGGTTGGCCTTTCGGTAGCTGCCTCCTCCTCGAGGCCAAAGAAGCCCTGTAGTTGCTCGCGCTCGTGTGGCTGATCCGCCAGCAAGGCTGGAACGCCGATCATGAGAGCTCCCAGAACGGCGATGGCGACGAGCAGAACAGGCATCCAACGGCCGGCGCCCCCCAGCCGCCCCAATACAGATCGTCGTGCATTCCTTTCCATCGTTTCCATCTCTATCCACCTCCATCGCGGAAATCCGCTTGCCACGCCAACTCGCGCATCGTTGCGGCCTCAGCGCGGTGGCGAGTAGAACATATGTTCTACATGATACCAGGGATTTCGCGGCTGTCAATGGGGGAGATTTGGGACACCGTTTGGGAAATAGCGACGTGATTTGGGATATTGGCCCGACTGAGGGGGGCTGGGCCGTGTCGAACGAGAGGGGTCGGCGTGAGGGGGATTGGGAGTGCTGGACGACGGAGCGATCGTGGTGCGTCGGGGAGGCGGCAAGGTGGATACAGTCGGGGTTGGGCCTCTCGGGGGACTTGGAGGGTGCCGACATGGCGCGCTCTGTCGGCGACTCGACGAGGGTCCCCTTCGACGTCGCCGGATGTGGTGGGGCAAAGAGGGTCAAAATCGGGTGTTTGTGGGGCATTGAGCCCACTGGGTGGCCGTCTGGGTGCCAGAAGTGGGGTGTCGTGCCCATCGATATTGTTTCTGTCCCCCGGGAACTTTTTCTATTGGAAACAAACGTTCTGGGTGCTGCTCGGTGCGAGAGACTGGC
>CAYMHT010000113.1:5415-8552 GCA_964390305.1 uncultured Anaerolineales bacterium | reverse complement strand
GGCTTGCGGATCATCTACGAGCTCAATCGGGAACAGGAGGATAGCTGAGCTCGATGCAATAAGCTGGAACAACCCGGCACCGCATGCTCCTCTGGTCATTGACTTGACCAATTGGAAGAACGGTGTTACACTATAGGTACGGTAGGTACGCTGCATCAGCACAGGAGTCCGGTAGCCAGAAAGAACAGTGATGTTATCAGTAGGCGTGGGCACGGCGATATTCCACCGCACGCGAGGTGTGGGGAAAGTGGTTGAGATCGAAACGCGCAAATGGGAGAGCGAGGACACGCGCTACCTAGTCGTGGAGATGACGTTAGCGGCCTACACCATTCACATCCCCGAGACCTCCCCGGACATCAGGCGGGTGCTATCCAACCCGGACGTGATCTTCAGAACCCTTCGAAAGCAGGCTCGAAGTCTGCCCGACAACTACAAGACCAGACAGGCAGAGATCCGCGAGGCGGTGGACAGTGGGGAACCCGAGAGGATCGCCGCAGCGGCTCGCGATATCCGGGCCTACGCAGAGAGTGAACAGGGCAGCTGGACCACCGGGGGGAAACGTCTCTACGAGCGCGCTCTGAGGATGCTGGACGCGGAGGTCGCAGCCTCGAAGGACTGGAATCTCCCCAAGGCCAGGGATCACGTCAGGAGTGCCTTAGCGGGCAAGCCATCCCCGCAGCAAGTCTGACTCCGAGCGATCTCGCGGAAAACCTGCGTCGCGTTGGGGCCTTCGACGTACTGGTCAGCCACCGATTCGCGCCGTCTACGGCGACCTCACAATGCGCTTCTGTCGCCGCTTCCCCTTGAACCCTTTCTCAACGAACATCCTCTCCCCGGTGAAAGGGTTCATCTCCGTGTAGTACATCAGGCTGGAGTATGTCGATGGGGTCGGCGTGAAGATCTGCACCTGCTCGGGGAGAAGCCCCAGCTCGCGCAGCGCGAAGTCGCGCAGACGACGCATGTCGGCCTGGGTACAGCGAGGATGGGCAGCGATGATGTAGTAGGTCAGGAACTGCGGCAAGCCTGCCCGTTCGGTGGCGCGGAAGAACCGCTCGCGAAACTCGAGCAACGACTCAGGCCCGGGCTTCCCCATTGCCCGGAGCACGTGCTCTTCCGTATGCTCCGGCGCGACCTTCAGCTGGCCGGAGACGTGGTGCTCCACCAGCTCCCGCAGATACGCATGCCCGTGCACCGCGTCGTGTATGATGAGATCATGCCGTAGGCCGGACGAGACGAAGACGTTCTCGACCCCCGGCAGGCGACGCAGGCGTCGCAGCAAATTCAGGTGGTGACCGTGGTCCACCGGCAGCGTCGGGCAGATGTCGGGGTAGATGCAGCGGCGCTCCGTACACGGGCCCTCTCGGAGCTTCCTGGCACACTCGAAGCCGTACATGTTCGCCGTGGGCCCGCTGACGTCCTGGATGGTTCCCTTGAACTCCGGTCTCCTTGCCAGCTCCCGCACCTCGGCCTCGATCGACTCGGGGCTGCGCCAGCGGACCGTACGCCCCTCGTGGACCGCGATGGCACAGAAGTTGCACTCACCATAGCAGCCCCGGTGCGTGTTCACCGACCACGCGATCGTCTCCAGGGCCTTGATCGATCCCTGCTCCTTGTAGTAGGGGTGGGCGTCCCGCTCGAAGTCTAGCGCGTACACCTCGTCCAGCTCGTCCTGAGTCAGGTAGGGCGCCGGCGGGTTATGGATCAGGTAGCGGTTGCCGTAGCGCTGCATCAGCCCCTGGGCATTGCGGGGATCGTTGTTGTGGTAGAAGGCGTGGAACATGTCGATGAGAGACCGCTGGTCCTCACGCACCACTTCGTAGGCCGGCAGCTCCACGTACCCTCGCTGCGCCTCGTCGTCGACGTAGCAAAGACCTCGCAGATGGCGGGGCGTGCCGCCAAAGCGCATGGCATCCGCGAACGCCAGCACGCTCTTCTCCGCCATACCGTAGATCAGATAATCGGCCTTCGCGTCCAGGAGAACGGAGCGGCGGACGGCGTCGTCCCAGTAATCGTAGTGGGCCACACGGCGCAAGCTCGCCTCAAGGCCCCCCAGCAGGATGGGGACCGTGTCCTTGAAATACCGTTTGATCAGGTTGGTGTAGACGATGACGGCGCGGTCAGGGCGTCGCTCGTTCCTCCCACCTGGGGTGTAGTCGTCCGAGCGTCGAGGTTTCTTCAGTGCCGTGTAGTTGGCGACCATTGAGTCGATACAGCCGCCGGAGACTCCCCAGAAGAGGGCTGGCTGCCCCAGCCGGGTGACGTCGTAGGGACTGTGGATGTCGGGCTGAGCGATGACGCCGACCCGGTACCCCGCATCGGCCAGCACGTGACCCACCACCGCCACCCCGATGTGGGGGCTGTCGATGTAGGCATCTCCGGTCACCAGGATCACGTCTGGCCGGTCCCACCCTCGTGCCCTCAGCTCCTCGCGCGTCGTCGGCAAGAACATCGTGCCAGGATTGTGCCATACCGACGGGGCGGCGTCAAACGAACTCCCGGATCATCGCAGCCATCCGCCGCGCGCGCTCAGGCGCGTTGCCGACGTAATCGCTCGCCTTCAGCAGAGCCCGCACCCGTCCCTCGGACAGATACCGGAGCACCTCGGCATCGCTGGCGAGTCGATCGGCAAGTGGGTTGGGCTCGCCTTTCTGAACGACCCGCCAGGCCGTCAGAGCGTGTTGGCGAATGACCTCGTGCATGGCCTGACGGTCGGCGCCCGCTCGGGCTAGTTCCATCAGCAGGCGCTCGGTGGCAGCGAACATGCCGTAGGCCTCCACGTTGCGAGAGACTGCCTCATCATAGACCTCCAGGCCTTGGAGGATTCGATGCGCGCGGCGCAGCAGCTCGTCGGTCGCCAGGAACGCCCCCGGCAGGATAAGGCGGCGATTGGCCGAGTCGTCGAGCGTCCGCTCCAGCAGGCTGTGTGCCGCGTTGTCCCATGCCACGTGCACCAGCGCCGCCACGTAGCGCGCGAGGCTGTCCATGTTCTCGGCATTGACGGGATTCCGCTTGAAGGGCATCGCCGAGGAACCGACCTGCTTGCTGCCAAAGGGCTCACTCCATTCGCCGAACAGGGGTGACTGAAGCACCCGCAGGTCGAAGGCGAAGCGGTACAGGGAGGCCGCCACGCCCGCCAG
>CAYMHT010000113.1:0-5315 GCA_964390305.1 uncultured Anaerolineales bacterium | reverse complement strand
GGCTCCGCCGGCTGGAGGTGGGTGAAGCCCATGGAGGTCTGCTCAGCGTGCGTCTCGATGAGATCGGCCAGATCGAGCAACACCGTGTGCAGCTTCTCCCGGACGAGATCAAGGGCCTCGCGAATGCGCACGGCGTCGGCGTTGAACTCAACGTCTGCACTCGTCGCTCCCAGGTGGATCACCGGCCCACCGACGGGACACTGCTCGGCAAACGCGCGTACCGCGGCCATCAGATCGTGGTGAATCTCGCCCTCGATCTCCGCAACGCGGGCCAGATCAACCTCATCTTGATGCGCAAGCAGATCGGCCAGCTGATCGTCATCAACCAGCCCGGCCTGGTTCTGCGCGGTCGCCAGCGCGACCCAGATCCGGCGGAAGAGCCGGTGCCTGTGGGCCTCACTCCAGATGGCCCGCATCTCCTCGGACCCATACCGCCAGGTGAATGGGGAGAGAAATGTATCGTGCGTGAACCTCGTCTTGACACCCATACCGCAGCCTCCGTAATCGCCCGCCGTCGCTATCTCGTTCGACTACGCTCGTAGTTCGGGGCTTCCTTGGTGATGACGACGTCGTGCGGGTGGCTCTCCCGCAGCCCCGCCGAGGTGATGCGAACGAATCGGGCCTCCCGGTGCAGCTCCTCAATCGAGCTGCACCCGCAGTAGCCCATGCCGGACCGCAGCCCACCCACCAGCTGATAGACCAAGTCGGCCAGAGGCCCCTTGTAGGGCACCATCCCCTCTATGCCCTCCGGCACCGGCTTGCCCGCCTCATCCTGGGAGTAGCGATCCGCTGACCGCTCCTTCATCGCCCCCAGAGAGCCCATCCCCCGGTACGCCTTGAACGACCGGCCCTCGTAGAGGATCATCTCGCCGGGACTCTCCTTCGTTCCGGCGAACAGGCTCCCGACCATGACACAATCGGCCCCCGCGGCGATGGCTTTGGTGATGTCGCCCGAGTACTTGACGCCGCCGTCGGCGATGACCGGGATGTCGTAGGGCTCGGCGGCAGCCGCACACTCGGTAATGGCCGTAATCTGGGGCATGCCCGCCCCAGCCACCACACGGGTCGTGCAGATGGAGCCCGGGCCCACGCCCACCTTCACGGCGTCGGCACCCCGTTCGATCAAGGCCTCGGTCCCCTCCGCAGTCACGACGTTGCCAGCGATGATGTCCGTGTCGGGGAAACGCTCCTTCAACCACACCAGCGCGTCCATCACCCCCTCAGAGTGGCCGTGAGCCGCGTCGATGGCCAGCACGTCCGCGCCCGCCTCGACCAGCGCTTGAGCGCGGTCCTCCATATCGCTCCCCGTTCCGACCGCCGCCCCCACCCTCAGTCGTCCCAGCTCATCCTCGCACGTGTTCGGGTGCTCGATTCGCTTCAGGATATCCTTCACCGTGATCAGGCCTCGCAGCACGTAATCGTCGTCCACGACGAGCAGTTTCTCGATGCGGTGACGATGGAGGATTCGCTTGGCCTGATCCAACGTCGTACCCACGGGGACGGTGATGAGGTCCTCCTTGGTCATCAACTCGTAGATGGGCCGCTCGAGGTCCTCTTCAAAGCGAAGGTCGCGGTTGGTGAGAATGCCGACCAATCGTCCGTCCCCCTCCGTGATTGGGATGCCAGAGATGTGATAGTGCGCCATCAGGTCGAGCGCCTCGCGGATCGGGCGGTCGGCGGGCAGGGTAATCGGATCCACGATCATGCCACTCTGAGACCGCTTGACGGTCTGAACCATTTCGACCTGTTCTGCGATCGACATGTTCCGGTGGAGGATGCCGACACCCCCCTCACGAGCCAGGGCCACCGCCAGCTCGGCCTCCGTGACGGTGTCCATCGCTGCGCTGACGATGGGGCAGTTCAAGACGATGTGCGACGTCAGGCGCGTGCGCACGTCCGCGTCCCGGGGCAGCACCGCGGATGCGGCCGGCTCCAAGAGAACGTCGTCGAAGGTCAGAGCTTCGCGTCCATACTTCCTTTCCCAATTCATCACAACCTCCTCGGAAGCCGGGATTCTGGGAGAATCCGGCCTCTCAGTGCCGAAAACTGCGCTGACCGGTGAAGACCATCGTTGCCCCAGCCTCGTTGCACGCCTGGATCACCTCGTGGTCGTTGAGCGACCCGCCCGGTTGGATCACGGCCGTGACGCCCTCCTCCAGGCCCACGTCCACGCCATCGCGAAAGGGGAAGAAACCGTCTGAGACCATCACCGCGCCGATCAGCCCGCCGTGACGCTCCTCGACCTCCTCCTCGATCCTGCGACGCTCAGCCTCATCATCCAGCGCGTCGCGGATCGTGCCATGGCGCTCGAAGGCCACGCGGTCAGCCAGCTTCCGGTACGCCTTGTCCCGTGCAATGCGGGCAGCACCAACGCGATCCTGCTCGCCGGCGCCAATCCCAAGCGTGACCAGGTCCTTGACGTAGAGCACCGAGTTCGACACCACACCCGTCCCCACCATCCAGCCGAACACCATATCCTCGGCCTCTCGCTCGCTGGGCGCACGGTCGACACGGTAGGTCTGACCATCATGCACCGTCTCGGCCAGCTCCAGATCGCCTGCGCCGCGCATCTCCGGCAGGAAGGACAACTGCGCCACGATCGCGCCGTCAATCAGACTCGTGAAGTCGACAAACCGTTCCGTCGAAAACGTCGACAAGCGCTCGATGTTACGGATGCGCATGATGCGCAGGTTCTTCCTTCGGGAGAGGATGCCAACGCTCCCCTCCTCGTAGGCGGGCGCGACCACCACCTCGGCGTAGCGCCCGGCAATCGCTTCCGCCGTCGGCACGTCCACCGGGCGGTTGAACGCGACACACCCACCGAAGGCAGCCACGTGATCCGCAAGGTCAGCCTCCACATACGCCTCCAAGATGGTGTCCGCGACGGCCACTCCCGACGGGCAGTTGTGCTTCATAATCGCCGCGGCCGGTCGGTTGTCCAGAAACCGACCGATTCCACCCAGGATGTTGAGCGCATTGTCCGCGTCTGTCAGGTTGATCTTCCCCGGATGCTTGCCCGCCTGGAGCAGCTCCGCGTCAGACACGAGATACCGTCCCGGCGCTATCGTCCTCACATCGCCGAGGACCAGATTCCCGTTGACCAGTCTGTATAGGGCTGCCTCCTGCCCGGGGTTCTCCCCGTAGCGGAGCCCCTTCCGCACGCCACCGACCACCCAGGTGACCTTCTCGTAGATCAGGGTCGACCGCTCGTCGTCGAACACAAACGCGATCTCCATGCGGTCGGGGAAGTGGTCGTCCATCACAGTGCGGTAGGCTTTCTTCAGGTTCTCAGTCATCTTCAGGACGCCTCTACTCCAAGGTATACGCTGACTGGACCGCGTCGGACGTCTGCCCGATCAGGTACTGGCTGATGGTCCTCTCGTACGCTGCGGTATGGGCAAACACCTTGCGGGCCAACTGGAACCGTCTGGCCAGGTTCAGCCGCCCGTCTTGCGCCTCCAGAGACGCCACCAGTGGCTCGTAGTCCGCCGGGTCGACGACGGCCGCGACCCGCAGGTAGTTCTTTGCCGCGGCGCGGATCATGCAGGGGCCGCCGATATCGATGTTGGCTCGCGCTTCCTCGACGGTCGCGCCCTCGCGGGAAACAGCGGCCTCAAAGGGGTAAAGATTGACCACCACCATGTCGATCGGTACCGCCCCGGCGCGCTCCAGATCCGCCTGATGAGACGCGTTGTATGTCTCGGTCAGCAAGCCCAGATAGATCTTGAAGTCCAACGTCTTGACCAGCCCTCCCTGCGTCTCCGGCTGCCCGGTGTAATCGGCCACCTGAGTCAGATGCCTGGACGTCCCTTCCGGCCCCAGGATTCGGGCGATGGCTTCAAACGTCCCCCCGGTAGAGTAGAACCGCACGGCAGGGTTGACGTCGACCAGGCCGGGGATGAGCACATCCAGCCCCGACTTGTCCCAGACACTCACGAGCACGCGTTCGATCTTCACCCAATCGTCAGTCCGCTCGACAATGTTCATGATTGCTCTGTCCTCTGCCCCTCGTCTGGTGGACCGTCTGACATCAAGCGCCGGGTTCGGCGCGGCACGAGAGGGCCGCCCTTAGACGTCCGCACAGAGGAGCTGGTGCACGGCCTGCACCAACAAACGATGCTCGACCGCATGGATGCGCTCCTCCAGCTCGTCGAGCCCGTCCTCCGGGTGGATGGGGACCGTCTCCTTGACCACCACTGGACCGGCATCGACCGCCTCGTCTGGCACCAGGTGGACCATCACGCCCGTGTGATCGATCTCGCCCCGCCGGTACGCCTCGTAGGCGCGCTCAATCCCGTCGATCCCAGGAAATGCGCCGGGCAGGGCCGGGTGGAGATTGACCACCCGAGAGGGAAAGTGGGTCAGGAACGCGTCACTCAGCACGTGCATCCAGCCCGCCATCACGACCCACGACACGTCGAAGGCCTGCAGGATGGCTGCCAGGTCGGCGTCGTACGCCTCGCGTGGCCGATCAGCCCGCGTGTATGGCGCCAGGGGGAAAGCAACCACCGGTATCCCATGGCGCACGGCGCGCTTGACGCCGTATGCCTGTCGGCGGTTGGAGACGACGAGGGCGATCTCCACGCCCGGAAGCCTCCCGTCCTCGACAGCGTCGATGAGCGCCTGCAGATTCGAACCAAAACCCGATATGAGTACGGCGATGCGCACCATAGCTCCTCGCTCGACATCCACTCAGAGAGACACCTGTGAACCGTGCCCGTCCCGGGGCACGATCTCTCCAATCACCACGGCCTCCTCCCCCAGCGTCTCCAGGGCCGTGTCGACCGCGTCCTCAGCCACGATAAGCACCATGCCGATGCCCATGTTGAAGACGTGGTACATCTCCATATCGTCCACGCCGCCGTGCTTCTGAAGGAGGCGGAAGATCGTCGGGACCTCCCACGCCCGCCGGTCGATCACCGCCCCGACGTTGCCGGGTAGCACCCGTGGTAGGTTGTCGACAAACCCGCCGCCGGTGATGTGAGCCATCGCCTTGATGGTCAGCCCCGCCGCCACGAGCGCGTCGAACTCCTTCAGGTACGCCTTATGCGGAGTCAGCAGGACCTCCCCGACGGGGCGGCCGAGCTCTGGGAGCACCGCATCCCAGCCCGCCACGGCTATGTCGGAGAAGACACGGCGTGCCAAGGAATAGCCGTTCGTGTGCAGGCCGGTCGATCGCAGCCCCAGGCAGACGTCTCCCGCCTCCACGTCGCTCCCGTCGACAATGGCACTGCGCTCCACCCACCCTACCAGCGTCCCTACCAGGTCGAACGTCTTCGGTCGGTAGACCCCGGGCATCTCCGCGGTCTCCCCTC
>CAYMHT010000112.1:0-8563 GCA_964390305.1 uncultured Anaerolineales bacterium | reverse complement strand
TGTCTCGGCCCTTGTAGCCCCTGTTTTGGGAAAGCGGAGTGAGGTTTGGGTTAAGTTGGGATATCTTATCCTTGACGCAGCCGCTGGGTTCTGATATGATAGGTATTGTGTTAGAACAGATGTTCTAAGCCCGCCCGGAGGGGAGCGGTGCAGGGTGCGCCCTCTGAGTTTACGATAGGGAGCGTGGAACGATGGCTGATGAGGGACGGGAGAAGGCGCTGGATAGAGCGCTGGACAGCTTGACCAAACGGTTTGGCGATGGGGCGATCATGCGCCTGGGAGACGTGTCCCACCTGGATGTCCAGGTGATCTCGACGGGCTCGTTGTCGGTGGACCGGGCTCTGGGCGTGGGTGGGATTCCGCGGGGCCGGGTCACCGAAATCTATGGCCCAGATGGGGCGGGGAAGACGACGCTCGCGCAGCATGTGGTTGCCGAGGCGCAGAAGGTGGGGGGCGTGGCTGCCTATATTGACATGGAGCACGCGCTCGACCCGGCCTACGCGCGGAGGTGCGGTGTGGATATCGACTCCTTGCTCATCTCCCAGCCGGATACGGGTGAGCAGGCGCTGGAAATCGCCGAGGCACTGATCCGCTCCGGCGCCATCGACGTGATCGTCGTAGACTCCGTGGCCGCGCTGGTGCCGCGCGCCGAAATTGAGGGCGAGATGGGGGACTCGCATCCTGGCCTTCAGGCACGCTTGATGAGCCAGGCGCTCCGCAAGTTGAGTGGTGCGATCAAGCAATCGAACACTGCCCTGGTGTTCACCAACCAGCTGCGTGAGAAGATCGGCGTGATGTTCGGAAACCCGGAGACCACCTCGGGCGGGCGGGCGCTCAAGTTCTATGCCTCGGTGCGGCTCGACATTCGGCGCATCACTTCCATCAAGGAGAGAGGGGAGTTGATCGGCACGCGGACGCGGGTGCGTGTGACGAAGAATAAGGTCGCACCCCCGTTCAGGGTGGCCGAGTTCGACCTCATGTACAGCGAGGGCATCAGCAAGGAGGGGGATCTGCTCGACGTGGGGGTCGACCTTGGCATCGTGGAGAAGCGCGGGTCCTATTACTACTACCAGGATAAGGACGATTATCTAGCGCAGGGCCGGGAGAACGCCAAGGCGTTCTTACTTGAGCATTCCGACGTGGCGGCTGAGATCGAGGCCGCCATCCGTGAGAGGCTGACCGCGGGGCAGGCGGCGTCGGCAACGTCCGACGCGGAGCCCGAGGAGGAGAACGTGGACCTCGAGGGGATCGGGGATGGAGAGTAGATGTAGCGTGTTGGTGCTGCCGCTGGCGGGAGGCGGGAAGCTGCGATATGCGTGAGAAGCTGGAGTTTCAGGCCGATCGCATCGAGGCGGTCCTGAACATGCACAAGGTGCCGGCGCGGGTTACCGGTGGCACGGTGACACCCCGTTGGGTGCGCTTCCAGGTGCTGCCAGCGGTGGGGGCGAGAATCTCGAAGATCAGGCGGCTGAGCGAGGAGTTGGCCGCGGCGCTCGATACGCCGAGCTGTCGGATCGCGCGGCACGGGGCGAGCATCGACGTGGAGATCCCGCGGGACGATCCCGAGGTGGTGCGGCTGCTCCCCCTATGCCAGCAGCTCGACGTGGAGGAGGTCCCCCCAGTGACGGGGGTGCTAGGGTTGACGGACGACGGGGCGCCGTTGCTGATCCGGCTGCCGAGCGCGGACGTCGCCCACGTGCTCGTGGCAGGGATGACGGGGTCGGGGAAGACGATGCTGCTGCAAGCCATCATCCTGAGTCTGACGATGCTGAACGAGCCGCGGGAGGTCGGGATGGTGCTGATGGATCCGAAAGGTAGCGCCTTCAGGGTGTTTGACGGGGCGCCGCACCTCTCGCGACCGGTGATTCGGGAAGTGGACGAGGGGAAGGAGGCACTGGCGAGCCTGACGCGGTTGATGGAGCAGCGAGGGGGACTGGGGAGGACGGAAGGGCCGCACGTGGTGGTGGTGATAGATGAGCTGGCGGACCTGCTGATGACGGGAGGGAGTGAGTTGCAGGGGGCTCTGACCCGGCTGGTGCAACGGGGGAGGGGAGCGGGCATCCACGTGGTGGCGGCGACGCAGAAGCCAACGGCGTCGGTGGTAGGCTCTTTGATGAAGGCGAACTTCCCGGTGCGGCTGGTGGGGCGGGTGATGAGCGCAACGGATGCGCGAGTGGCGAGCGGGTGGAGTGGCACGGGAGCGGAACGGCTGGAGGGGAGGGGAGACTTCATCGCGGTGGCAGAGGGGCGGCTGACGCGGTTTCAGGGGGCGTATGTGGTGGCGAGCGAGATTCAAGACGTGGTAGGAAGGACTGGAGCGCGGGACCAAGACCTCGGAGGAGGACGGGCATGAGGGGAGGGAATGAGACGAGGGGCTCGTGGGGGCGCCTGAAGACGTTTGCGGGCGTGGTGGCGGTGGCGTTCGCGGTGACGTTGGCTCTGGTGGTAGGGAATCGATTGAGCAGCGAGGCGCTGGGGGTGCTGGCGGGAGCGGTGTGCGGCGTGGTGGCGGCGATTCCGACCAGCCTGACCGTGGTGGCGGTCACGCGGCACCGCGAGGGTGGAGAGTCGCGGTACACGGCGGTGTCGCCGCAGAACTCGGGGCGGAGCCCGTATCCACCGGTGATCGTGGTCTCGCCGCAGAGCGCGCAGCAGCGTTGGCATCAGGACTGGGACGGGCTTCCCCCGTCGCTGTCAGCGCCCAGGAAGCGGGACTTCAAGGTGGTTGGGGGAACATCGCGAAACGCGGAGGGAGTGCCATATGGCGATTAGTGCCGCTCTTGATGCAGCGCGGCGTCTGGGGCGCGGGCGCGGAAAGGGCCACCGCGGCCGCGCCAAGCGCCTTCGGCGTCTTCTGGGCAGGGATGAGGGCATCAGGATGCTTGAGCGGCGGCACGGGTATTTCCCCGCGGTGTTCGACTGGCGTCGGCGCCGGTATCGCGTGTACGCTGTCGAGCGCTGCTGGACCGTCTCCCGGTCTGGCTTCCAGGGAGCGGTCGAGCGCCGCGTGTTCCGGGTGCGCGCCCGGTCGCGCTCTAGCGATCCCCGCACCGAGCGAACCCTTGAGATTTACCAGGACGTGGGCCGGAATGGCTGGTACGTGCGTTGCCCGTCACGCTAGAATGGTCGGGCGGGCACGGGTGTCCTGCGAGTGTCGGACTGTCTGGGTGAGGCCCTCGAGGTGAACGAGTGCGCTCGGACACCTGGCCTTCCTTGAGCCCGTGTCCGAATGCCGCAGGCGGGGGAGCACCTGATGGTGCTCCCCCGCCTGCCGTTTTACAAGGGCGCGGTTCGTGGTAAGATAGTCTCGACACTTGATTTCCTTTGCCCAGCGCGTTAACCCGCTATCTCGACGGACCGTAAGGGGGCAAGTGCTTGGTTTGACTGTCGAACAACTGCTGATCCTGGCCGGCGTCGGTGTGGGACTGGTCGTGCTGCTGGTGGTTCTTCGCGCCCTTCTCAGACTCACCAAGGTCTTTCTCCGCCTCGGCTGCCTCGGCGCGGTCATCGTCGTGGTCGTTGCCTACGCCCTTATGCGCGGTCTGGCAGGCTAAGGCGTCCGCGTGATGGTCATAGGGCGCCCGCGGGTGCGCGACTGGGGGCTCAGCATAGGGGCCTGTCGCCCCGGTCCTCGGAACGCGATCATGGATGTGTCGGGCGTCCGCGTGGGCCACACCACGCTGATCTCTGGCGAAGGTCCTCTCCATCCGGGACAAGGGCCCGTGCGCACCGGGGTGACGGTGATCCTCCCTCACGGCGGCGATCTATTCCGGCACAAGGTGCGGGCTGCCGTCCACACGATCAACGGCTACGGCAAGGTGTTCGGGTTCGAGCAGGTGCGTGAGTTGGGCGTGGTCGAGGCACCCATCGCCTTGACGAATACGCTCAACGTGCCGCTGGTCGCCGACGCGCTGATTCAGCATGCCATCGTCGGGAATCCGGAGATCGGCATCACGAGCGACAGCGTCAACGTGGTGGTCGGGGAGACGAACGACGGATACCTTAACGACCTACAGGGGCGGCACGTCCGGGCCGAGCACGTCTGGCGCGCGATGGAGACCGCGTCTGCCGAGAGCGTGGGCGAGGGTGTGGTGGGAGCCGGTACGGGGACGAGCTGCTTCGGCTGGAAGGGCGGTATCGGCACAGCCAGCCGTGTCCTGCCTGGGACTGAGGGGGGCTTTACGGTGGGTGTCGTGGTTCAGACGAACTTCGGCCGTCCGGAGCGGTTGACGATCTCAGGCGTTCCCGTCGGTCGTTGGCTGCAGCCTGCGTCCCCGGAAAGGCCGGAGTGCGCAGACGATGGGTCGGTGATGATCGTCCTGGCGACGGACGCCCCGCTGACCTCGCGGCAACTCGGGCGCCTGTGCGTGCGGGCTGGCATCGGACTGGGGCGCGTCGGCAGCGTCCACGATCACGACAGCGGCGACTTCGTGATTGCCTTCAGCACTGCCCGTCGCGCGCAGCGTGAGCCGGGGAGTCTCGTGGTCGATGCTGCGGTGCTGGCGGACGAGGGAAGAGCGATGGGTGCGCTGTTCCCCGCGGTCGTGGAGAGCGTGGAGGAGGCGGTGCTGAACTCCCTGTGGCGGGCCGAGACCGTGGTGGGGCGCGACGGGCACACACGGTACGCCCTGCCGCTGGACGAGGTGGCCGGGCTCATCGATGTGTGGGATCGTTGGTGAGGGCATGTTTGCATGACCGATCGACCGGACATCGGCATCTCCACCGCCGCTTTCTATCCTGGCTATCTGACCGAGGAAAGTCTTACCGTCGCTGCGCAGCTCGGTTTCCGGGTGGTTGAGATCTTCCTCCAGGCCGACGAGGAGTACACTCCGTACTTCGGCGGTGTTCTCGATCGGCGACGGTGTGAGCTTGGCCTGAATGTCCACTCCGTTCACCTTTACGCGACGTACTTCGACCTCTGGGCTCCTTATCCTCGCATGGCGGAGGAAGTGCGCGACCGCTTCCACCGGCTTCTGGAGATCGCCAGCGTGCTGGAAGCGGAGGCCCTCACGTGGCACGGGCTGCGCTACGGGTTGGACAACCCCCGGCTGGTTGATGCGTTCTTCGAGAGTGCTCGCTGGGCCGGCGAGCAGGCTCGGGCCGCTGGGCTCGCCCTGTGCATTGAGAACGTCAGCTGGTGCTATCTGCGCGCTCCGGAGCAGGTATGGGCGATTCGCGAGGCTCGGCTGCCGGTGGGCTTTACGTTTGACGCATTCCAGGCTTGCGAGAGCGGCGTCGAGCCTGCGGCTCTCGTGCGGGCGATGGGGGATCGCCTCACGACCGTTCACCTTTCAGACTACCGAACGGAGGGCCCGCGCCATCTGCCGCCGGGGCAGGGGGACGTGGACTGGGCCAGGCTCCTGCTAGCCCTTCGGGATGCGGGCTACGGCGGACCTCTGATCCTGGAGCCCGCGCACGTCGAGGCGTTCGGGGCGCTCGTGGGCTCGCGGCGGTTCATCCATCGGGTTTGGGACCATGTGGAAGAGAGAGCAGGTCGAACCGCGGGGTGAGCAGGTCTGCAAGCTCTGCGGGAGACGCTCGCGCCTCATCGCCGGCCAGCTCGGACTCTGCGTGGAGTGTATCCGCGGGCAACCTGGGGAGAGCCTGGCGGTGGCGGACGAGGTGCACGCGGCTGCAAGACGGATGTTCGACCTGCCTCAGCCTGCTCCGCGGGCCGAGGAAGGGCACCGCTGCGGACTCTGCGTCCAGGACTGCGTGATTGGCGAAGGAGAGCGCGGGTTCTGCGGCCTGCGCGAGGTGCGCGATGGGGAGCTCCACCACGTGGCCGGCACGCCCGAGCGCGGGTTGCTTCACTGGTACCGCGACGGCCTTCCCACAAACTGCGTCGCCGATCCGGTCTGCTCAGGGCATTCACAGCGCGGCAAGCACAACCTGGCCGTGTTCTACGCCTCGTGCACGATCGACTGCCTCTTCTGCCAGAACTACCACTTCCGCGAGGTCGATCCGGGGGAGTCGGATTTCCTCTCCGCGGACGAGCTGGCCGAGGCGGCCAACGATCGCACCTACTGTGCGTGTTTCTTTGGCGGGGATCCTGCGAGTCAGATGCCACACGCCCTGGCAACGGCGCGCTACCTGGCCGAGCGGGGCGTGGTCGTCTGCTGGGAGACGAACGGCACCGCCCGTCCTCGCCTCATGGATCAGGCTTTCGACCTGGCAGTGGAGACTGGCGGGTGCGTGAAGTTCGATCTGAAGGCCCACGACGACACCCTCCATCGGACGTTGACGGGAGCCAGCAACCGGCACACCCTGGAGAATCTTACCCGGGCCGCCGCTCGCTTTGACGAGCGGCCTGAGCCGCCATCGGTGGTGGTGAGCACGCTCTTGGTTCCCGGCTACGTGGACGTCGAGGAGGTGGGCCGTATCGCGAGCTTCGTAGCCGAGCAGAACCCGGGCATTCCGTATGTGCTGCTCGGTTTCGCGCCCCACTTCCTCTTTCCTGATCTGCCCTGCACGTCGGTGGATCACGCCGAGGCTGCGGAGTGTGCCGCCCGCGAGGCAGGGCTGGAGACGGTGCGCGTCGGGAACCGTCACCTCCTGTCTCGGGCCTATTGACGCGCGGCGGATCTGGGTCTTCTGCGCGCTGGGGCGCTGGACAAAGGGGCTCGAACCCTCTATAATGGCTCGCTGGAGTTTTCCCATGCGTTGTCCTGAATGCGAAAGTGAGGTACCCAACAGGGTCTCCCTCTGTCCTCAGTGTGGTGTGTCGGTCGAGGAGACCCAACCCTCCGATGCCCGAAGGGCGTCGGGTTCGGAGGGCAAAGCCTCCGACACGGCACGTGCTGGCCGGGTCCGGAGTCCAGGTCCGATGTTCCTCTGGGGTGCCGCCCTACTCGTGCTGTTGACGATCAGCGTTGGCGGGGGCATCTACTTCGGCGTGCGCGAGGGTGAGAAAGAGCGTGTGCAGCGCCTGGAGGACGAGGCGGAGGAACACTACCAGGCTGGCCTGGAGCGACTCAATCAAGGGAACTTCGAGCTGGCGCAGGCGGAGTTTGAGTATGCCCTCAAGCTCGACCCCGGTCATGCCCTTGCCGGGCAGGGCATCGCCGAGGCCGAGGCAGGGTTGAGGGTAGATCCCACCCCTACCAGGAAGCCCGAGGAGCCGATCACGGATGACCTATATCGACAGGCGCGGGCCCACTACGAGGCCGAGCGGTGGCAGGAGGCCGCCGCTGCGCTGACCTCGCTGCGCCAGCTTGATGCCGATTACAGGGCCGAGGAAGTGGAGGACATGCTTTTCGAGAGCCGCTATGAGGCGGGTATGGCGCTTCTCGAAGAGGATGACTTCGAACTGGGCATCTTTTACCTCGACCGTGCGGTGGCGCTGCGGCCCCTCGACGACGAGGCGCTGACGCAACGGCGGCTGGCGATGGACTATCTGGAGGCGCTCAGCTATTGGGCCGTCGACTGGGAGGAGTGCATCGCGCGCTTTGAGGAGCTCCACAGCTCAGCGCCAGATTACAAGGATGTCTTTCGACGTCTCTACGAGGCGCACGTGAGGTACGCCGAGGCATGGGCCGATCAGGGCGAAATGTGTCCGGCCGCGAAAGAATACGAACGGGCGGCGCGGCTGCTGGACAGCGACGAGATTGAGAAGGCGCGAGGGGAGGCGGCTGAGATATGCCGCAACGCGACGCCCACGCCGATTCCAACGATCGAGGGCTCACGGCCCCTCACGAGGACAACGCTGCCCCCGGGCTTCAACGCTGGTCGGCTTGCCTATCCGATCTACGATACGGAGAGACGGGCCTACAGCGTCTACGCTCTGTTCGCCGACGGGCGCCTGCTGGAGATGGTCTCTGGGGCGGATCAGCCGGTGTGGATGTGGAACAGCGACGCGCTGGGATATCGGGATCGGCTCTCCCCGGGCCTGTCGCTGCTACCGTCTTTGGATGTGGCGCCACAGCAACTGATCGCTGGCAGTGACCTGGCGTGGCCTACGTTCTCGCCCGACGGACAGCGCATGGCGTATGCGGAGCCGGATGCCAGCGGTGCCTGGCAGATCAGCATCGTGCCGACCGACGGCTCTGCGGACCCGCGTCGTCACGCGGCTGGCAAGGGGCCGGCGTGGGGGCCGACGGGGCTCCTGGCGTGGACTGGGTGCGAAACCGAGAATCCCGAGGCCTGCGGCATCTTCATCGACAACCCGGACGATGGCGAGCCGGGCAATCGCGTAAGCGCGAGCCCGAACGATGTCGGCCTCAGTTGGTCGCCTGGAGGGAATCAGCTGGCTTATATGTCGAATCACACCGGCAACTGGGAGGTCTACATCTACGACCTGGGCGGTGGGTTTCGGCAGCTGACCGACGACCCGGCCTCAGACGGTCTGCCCGCCTGGTCGCCGGACGGCTCGGCCATCGCCTTTGTCTCCAACCGGGGCGGCGGTTGGGGCATCTACCTCATGCGCCCGGGCGGCGAGGATCCCCGGTTGGTGATCTCCCTGGGGCCCAACCTTCCCAGCTGGACCATGCAGCGCCTCTCCTGGGCGCCCTAGGACAGCGTTGGCCTGATTTGCCATCCGGCCGGCAGGTGGCGTGTGGGATTG
>CAYMHT010000111.1:1383-8751 GCA_964390305.1 uncultured Anaerolineales bacterium | reverse complement strand
AAGACGAAGACGTCTATACAGCCTACGTCCGCTGCGCCCGCTGCGGCGAGGCGATCGCCGTCCGGGTGGATCTGCGCCACGAGCTGACCCCACAGTACGGCGAGGGCGAGGCCGCCTATTACGTCCGCAAGGGCGTCATGGGCAGCGGCGAGAACCGCTGCTTCCAGACCATTGACGTGGAAGTACACTTCGACGAGCAAAAACGCCTGGTGTCGCGAGAGATAGCCGGCGGTCAGTTCATCACCGAGGAAGCGTTCACCGGCACAGAAACATAGCCCCCTCTTCGCAGCCCTGCCGCAACCCGTCGATCGTGGTTCCCGATGCTGGCCGGCCTGTCAGGAGACTCCCCTCTCCCATCACTGCCTCTCCGCTCAAACCTCGTCCACGATCGTCGCAAACTCGTCGAAGGGAATCGCCGTCAGCGTCTCCGTCGTCCCCGCCCCAAACGTCTGAGCCAGCAGCGCCACCTTCGTCGCCGTGTTCGCGTCCGGGGCCTCAAAGACGTGGAGGAAGTCGTACGACCCCAGGAGCGCGTAGCTCGTCAGGCTCTTCACCTCCGGGTACCGCTCCGCCAGCTTTCGCTTGAACTCCCGCATTCGCTCGCCCAGCGATCTGATGTCGCTCGAGCCGCGCGCCGACACTTTTGAGAGCAGCACGAACGTCGTCATATCCGTCTCCTCCATTCAGCCCGGGCATTGGCCGACCTCATTCTCGCTGCATCGCCTCCCCATCCAAGCCCCACTCCGCTAGGTGCGACCAAACTCGCGAGCCAGCTGCTTAACGCTCAGACGGATCATGGTAGGACGTCCGTGGGGGCACGTTCGAGGGCTCTCGCACTGCTCCAGGGCCCGGATCAACCCCTCCATCTCCACCCGATCGAGCACCTGACCGGCCTTCACCGCCGCTTGCTTGCACACCCGGCGCGCAACCGTCTCCTCCACCGGGGCGCCTAACGGTTCGTCCCCCGCCAGAAGGGCCGCCGCCACGTCCTCCAACACCCGATCCGGATCGCCTTCGGCGACGATCGTCGGCAGCGACCGCACCAGCATCGTCGAACCGCCGAACGGCTCCACCTCGAAGCCAAGCCGGGCCAGAGCCCCCGAGTGCTCCTCCAACACGTCCGCAGCCTCGGGTCCCAGCTCCACCAGTGCCGGCTCCAGCAGGGCCTGCGATGCGACCTCGGCCCGCTCCCGCTGCCCCAGCAACTCCTCGAACAGCACCCGCTCGTGGGCAGCGTGTTGGTCGAGCAGGACCATTCCCTCCGGGCCCTCCGCCACGATGTACGTCGCACCCAGCTGCCCGATCACCCGCAGCGGCGGAATCGACTCGCCCTCAGTCGCGGCCGACACGTCCGTGCCAAAGCGCAGCTGCCTGTCGCCAGACCGCTCACGCCGGCCCAGCCCAGCCAGTCGCTCCCGACGCCCCCAGGCCCCGCCACCCACGCCCTCTCCACCCGGCCAGCCCGGGCCCGCTCCCTCGCCCCCATCCCCACGCCCCCTCGCCTCCGGAACCGGCGCCCGCTCGAGCAGGGTGCGGCGCACCGCCCTCTGCACCGCACGAAACACAGCGTCACCGTCGCGGAAGCGCACCTCCGCCTTCGTCGGATGGACGTTCACGTCCACGTCGCCCGGCGGAAGATCGACCATCACCACCGCCAGCGGGTGACGCCCCGTCGGCAGGAGCCGATGGTATCCCTGCGTGATCGCGTACGTCAGGCTCGCATCCTTCACCCACCGTCCGTTGACGAAGATGCTGATGTACGTACGGTTGGCTCGGTGGAAAGAGGGAGGGGCCACCAGGCCCGACACGTGGATGTCGGACCCGTCATCCCGTCGGTCAGAGACGATACTCAGCGTCCTTTCACCGATCTCAGGGCCGTACACCGCTGCCACCACGTCTCGCAACGCCCCACTGCCGGGCGACTGGAGTGCCTGTTGGTCACCGTGGCTCAGCGTGAAGCGAAGCCCCGGGTAGGCCATCGCGTACCGCGTCACCCAGCGGTCGATGTGCCGACGCTCCGTTCGGTCGGTACGCAGGAACTTACGCCGCGCCGGGACGTTGAAAAACAGATTCTCCACCGTCACCGCCGTCCCCGGCGGCCGTCCCATCTGCCGCCGCGTCTGAATCTCCCCTCCCTCCAGACGCAACAGCGACCCGACCGCCTCGTCGGCTGCACGGGTGGCAAACGTCATTCGACTCACGGCAGCGATAGAAGCCAGCGCCTCTCCGCGGAACCCCAGCGTGGTGATGCGTTCCAGATCCTCCGCCGTCGCCAGTTTACTCGTCGCGTGCCGGTGGAAGGCCAGCTCTACCTCGCCGCTCGGCACGCCGCACCCGTCATCCACCACCCGAATGAATCGCTTGCCGCCGGCCTGCACCTCTACCTCGATACCACTGGCGCCGGCGTCGATCGCGTTCTCGACCAGCTCCTTGACCACCGACGCCGGTCGCTCCACCACCTCTCCGGCGGCGATCTGCGACGCAACACGCTCTGGTAACACGCGAATCGGCATCACACCCTCCCCGGTCCATTGTATCACACAAGCTTGCCGCGGCAAGACCTCACACACGCCACAGACCCTCCGATGACCGTGTCGGCGACGGCGCGCGCCCCTGAGCGGGAATCCCCGGAGCCCCTCCGCGCTCCCAGGATGGTTGTCAAGTCCCCCCTTCTGTTATATGATTGACCCAGCTTGGACCGGAGAATCTAAACACACTGACGAGGACGAC
The DNA here is from genome assembly GCA_964390305.1 of uncultured Anaerolineales bacterium. Taxonomy (GTDB): domain Bacteria; phylum Chloroflexota; class Anaerolineae; order B4-G1; family B4-G1; genus SKLM01. The sequence continues at coordinate 6,021 of CAYMHT010000111.1, read as the reverse complement.
ATGCTAGACAACTTCTTTCGGCCCGACTCCGTCGCCGTCATCGGCGCTTCGCGCGACCCCGAGAAACTGGGGTATGCCGTCTTGAACAACCTCAAGGATGGTGGCTACAAGGGGCGTCTCTACCCTATCAACCCCAAGGCTGAGGAAATTCTGGGACTGGAAGCCTACGCTTCCGTGTTAGATATCCCCGACCCGGTAGGGCTCGCGGTCATCGTCGTCCCCGCTAAGATCGTTCCGCATGTACTGAGAGAATGCGGGGAGAAGGGCGTACCCGCTGTCGTCATCATCACGGCGGGCTTTCGAGAGGCAGGCCGCGAGGGCCTCGAGCAGGAGCGGGAGTTGATCGATATCGCCAAGGAGTACGACCTGCGCCTGATTGGACCCAACTGCCTCGGCGTGATCGACACCGACACGCCCCTCAACGCGACGTTTGCGGCCGGTATGCCTCCCAGTGGCCCCATTGCTTTCATGTCCCAGTCAGGCGCGCTGGGCACGGCGGTCCTCGATCTGGCCATGGCGGGACGTGTCGGCTTCTCCAAGTTCGCCAGCCTGGGCAACAAGGCCGACGTGAGTGAGACCGATCTGCTGGAGGCGTGGGCCGACGACCCCAACTCGCGCGTCATCCTGATCTACGTCGAGGGCCTGCCCGACGGGCAGGCGTTCATGGACGTCGCCCGCGAGGTCACGCGCAAGAAACCGGTGGTGGCCATCAAGTCCGGCGTCACGAAGTCCGGCTCCCGCGCCGTCTCGTCCCACACCGGCAGCCTGGCCGGGTCGGAGGAGGCCTACAAGGCCGCCTTCAAGCAGGCCGGGGTCATACGGGCTGGCTCAATGGAGCAGGTCTTCGACTATGCCTTGGGCTTCGCCTACCAGCCCCTGTTGAAGGGGAACCGCGTCGGGATCGTCACCAATGCCGGCGGACCGGGCATCCTCGCGACCGACGCGGTGGAGCACGCCGGGTTGGAGATTCCACGTTTGACCAACGAGACCGTCCAGGCGCTGAAGGACTACCTGCCAGGAGCCGCCAGCGCGGCGAACCCCGTGGACGTCCTCGGAGACGCCCTTGCCGACCGCTACGAGCACGCCATTGAGCTGGTGTTGGACGACCCCAAGGTGGACAGCCTGATCGTGATCGTCACCCCCCAGGCGATGACCGAGATCGAGAAGACGGCCCACGCCGTAGGACGCCTGTCTCAAGAGGCGGACAAGCCGATATTGGCCTGCTTCATGGGCGAGGCCCGCATCGACGCCGGTGTCCGCGTGCTCCGCGAGTACGGCGTGCCAAACTACCCGTACCCCGAGCGCGTTGCAGCGACCCTCGCCGCCATGGACGGCTACCGCCGGGAGCGAGACCGCCCCATCTTCGAGCCAGAGCCCTGCGACGTCTGCCAGCCGCCGGTTCGCCAGTTGTTCGACAAGGTGCGGGAGGAGGATCGGGTCTCCATCGGCGACGCTGAGGCCCGTGAGGTCCTGGAGGCCTACGGATTTCCCGTCCCGGAGTCACGCCTGGCCGAGACGCCAGACGAGGCCGTCGATGTCGCAGAGGAGATAGGGTATCCGGTGGTGCTCAAGGTAGCCTCGCCAGACATCCTCCATAAGACCGACGTGGGCGGTGTCAAGCTCAACCTCTCCTCCCCGACAGACGTGAGGGACGCATTCGATCTGATCATCTATCGAGCCAGCCGCTACGTCCCCGAGGCGCGCGTCTGGGGCTGCCTGGTGCAGGAGATGGTGACCGGAGGTCGCGAGATACTCGTGGGCATGAATAGGGATCCCCAGTTCGGCCCGCTGGTAGCCTTTGGGCTTGGCGGCATCTACGTGGAGGCGCTGAAGGACGTCTCCTTCCGCATCGCCCCCTTCAGTCAGCAGGAAGCCGAGGAGATGATCCACGAGATCCGCTCCTATCCACTTCTGGCAGGCGTCCGCGGCGAACCGCCAGCCGACCACGAGGCCATGGTCGACGCGCTGATGCGCATCAGCCAGCTGGTGACGGACTTCCCCGAGATCGTCGAGCTCGACATCAACCCGCTGACGGTACTCGAGGAAGGCCAGGGGGCCATGGCCATCGACATGCGCCTCGTACTGGCATCACAAACAGGCTAGATTGTCACCCGTACGATCACCAAAAGGAGCAAGTTATGAAGGCCTTGTATATCACATCCATCGAGCCCTTCTCAGGCAAGACGGCCGTCTGCCTGGCCCTTGGGCGGAGGTTTAAGCAAGAAGGCTATCAAGTCGGGTATTTCAAGCCCCTGTCCACCCAGCCCTGGGAGCCGGCTCCCGGCCGGACCGTGGATGAGGATGCCGATTTCGTTCGGCGAACGCTTGAGCTAGAGGAATCCACCAAGGACCTGGTGGGTGTGCTTCTCACGCCTTCCCTCGCCCGGGAGATGCGCTGCGGCTGTGCCGATCGCGACCTCATGGTGGAGGTGAGAGCGGCGTATGAGAAGATCAAGCCCGGCAAGGACATCGTCCTGGTCGAGGGCGGAGGATCTCTCCGAGAGGGTCTCAGCCTGGGGCTCGATCCCGCAACCGTCACGGAGGAACTCGAGACACAGGCTTTGGCCATCATCCGCTATCATAACCGCGTGAACCAGGGAGACGACTGCGTGGCAGCCTATCAGCGTCTCTATGAACAGCTATTGGGCACGATGGTCAACGCGGTGCCGAAGGCCGAGCAGAAGGTCTCGGAGAAGCTGTGCACGCCTTGCCTGGAGAAGCAGGGCATCCGCGTCCTCGGCACGATCCCCTTCGTGGAGGAGTTGCAGGCCATCAGCGTGGGCGAGCTGGCCGACGTCCTGGGAGCCGAGTTTCTGGCCGTGTCGGACAGGCGCGACGTGCTTATCGAGCGTTTCATCGTCGGTGCCATGGGAGTGGATCAGGCCCTGCCGCGGATGCGCCGGGTGCCCGGCGCCAAGGCGTTGATCACTGGAGGCGACCGTTCCGATATGCAGTTGGTCGCGCTGGAGACGGCGACTCGGTGCCTGATCTTGACCGGCAACCTGCGGCCGATGCCCGAGGTCCTCCGGCGAGCCGAGGAGATCGGGGTCCCGGTGCTCCTCGTTCGAGGAAACACCCTCGACGCCGTCGAGGACATCGAGCGCGTGTTCGGCAAGACCCGCCTGGGCCAGGAGAGCAAGCTGCAGCAGTTCGAGTCCCTCTTCGCCGGGCACTTCGACTTCGACCGCCTGTACAGGCTCATGGGGCTCTCCTAGTCCACTCACTGACCCGACGAAGCGCGTACGGAGGGAGGAACCATGATAACGACCGAGATCAATACAGTCCTCGCCCGCGAGATTCTCGACTCGCGGGGGAATCCTACCCTGGAAGTAGAGGTAATCCTCGCCGACGGCACCTGGGGCCGCGCTGCTGTGCCTTCCGGTGCATCGACCGGCGTCCACGAGGCGCTGGAGCTTCGCGACGGCGATGAGAATCGCTACAACGGCAAGGGCGTGCAACAGGCCGTGTCCAACGTCAATGACGTCATCGCCCCGGAGCTCGTGGGCTGGCACGTCATCGACCAGGAAGGCATCGACGCAGCCATGCTGGAACTCGACGGCACACCGAACAAAGAGCGCCTGGGGGCCAACGCCATCCTGGGGGTCTCCCTCGCCGCCGCCAAGACAGCCGCCAACGCCCTGCAGCTACCCCTCTACCGCTACATCGGCGGCGTCCACGCCCACGTGCTGCCTGTGCCCATGATGAACATTCTCAACGGCGGCAAGCACGCGATGGACGGCCCCGACCTCCAGGAGTTTATGGTCATGCCGGTCGGCGCGCCGACCTTCGCCGAGGCCCTGCGCTGGGGCACCGAGGTCTACCATGCCCTCAAGGGCGTTCTCAAGGCCCGGGGTAAGTCGACCGGCGTCGGCGACGAGGGGGGTTTCTCCCCCAGCCTCAGCGCCAATGAAGAGGCCGTCGAGGTCATCCTTGAGGCCACAGAGAAAGCTGGCTACACGCCAGGGGAGGACATCCGCATCGCCCTCGATCCTGCTGCCAGCGAGTTCTTCCACGACGGCAGGTACGTCCTGAAGAAGGAGGGGCGCGAGCTCAGCGGAGCCGAGATGGTCGGCTTCTACGTCGACTGGGTCGAGAAATACCCCATCATCAGCATCGAGGACGGCCTTGATGAGGACGACTGGGACAGCTGGGTCCTGCTGATGGAACGCCTCGGGCACCGCGTCCAGATCGTGGGCGACGACCTGCTCGTAACCAGCACCGAGCGGGTCCAGAGGGCAATCGACTTGGCGGCGTGCAATTCCCTCCTCTGCAAGGTCAATCAGATCGGCTCGCTGAGCGAGGCGATCGCCGCTGTGCAGTTGGCCCAGCGCTCAGGCTGGACCGCCGTGGTGTCGCATCGCTCCGGGGAGACGGAAGACGCCACGATCGCCGATCTCGCCGTGGCGCTGAATACGGGGCAGATCAAGACCGGGGCACCCTGCCGCTCGGAGCGGGTGGCCAAGTACAACCAGCTGCTGAGGATCGAGCAGGAGTTGGCCGAGGAGGCCGAGTACGCCGGGATTGATGCCTTCACCAACTTGCGCTGAAGCCGGCCCCGTCACCGATGTGAAGGCCCGGTTGCGACCCGGAGTTCGCCACAAGCTATAGCGTACGTCACCACCGGTGCCCCGCAGCAAC
>CAYMHT010000111.1:0-1283 GCA_964390305.1 uncultured Anaerolineales bacterium | reverse complement strand
CTCTGCTGCCACGGCGTCCTCCGGAGCCCGCTGCTCCCCGGAGGAGTACACAGGCTCAAGCGCCTGGCGTGTCACCCTCGCGCCACAATAAGGACACAGAGACCAACGCAGTCGAAGCGGCTTCCCGCACTCAGGGCACGCCTTCTTCAGCCGCGTGTGACAGTCGGGGCAGTAGAGGAAGCCGGGATCCACCCGCAGCCCGCAGCCAGGGCATTCCTCTGGCTCTTCGATCGCCTGCAGCAGCGCCTCCTGCTCAAGGGAGTGCTCGTAGGCCTCCTCAAGCGTCTCCCGCGGGCGCAGCATCAAATACACAACAAACCCCACGACGGGCAGCGCCAGCACCAGAAGCGTGGCCAGGACCTGGGCCAGGACGTCACGAGAACGAGCACGAATATCTCGGAACGTCCAGATCGCCATGCCCCCGACTATCGCTATCGTCACTGCCCCGCAGATCGTCGACAGGACCGTCAGCAAAGTAGGAATGTTTTCAAGAAGGCTCTCCATAGATGATACACTCCCTGATCAGCTGCTCTGGCCTCAGATGCGCTATTATACCATCGGCCAGTCCCGCAGCAAGCCCCCTTATGTGCGGGCGCCCCTGAACGTCAGGCGGGCTGCGCCATCCGCTTCAGGCCCACCTCAGATCAGCTGCCCGAGAGAACCGACGTGCCCCGCCACACGCGCAGTGCAGGGTGGATCGAAGCCAGCGAGCACAGGAGGGAGACGGCTCAGCCCTGGTCTGATGCGGCGCCCGGCTGCCGACGCTGGTACAACCGTCTCACGAAGAAGACGACGACCACCACAACCACGAGCCCGATGACCAGCTTCTCGTACCGACTCACCCAGTCGCTGACCAGCGGCCAGCTCTTCCCCAGCAGATACCCTGCCAAGGCCAGCAGGAAGCTCCACAGACCGGTCCCTACCGCCGTGTAGGCGCCGAAGGTTCCCAGATTCATACACGCCATGCCGGCCGGGATCGAGATCAAACTTCGCACAATGGGGACCATGCGCCCGAAGAAGATCACTTCCTGGCCATACCGATCAAACCAGGTCAGCGCTCTGTCGAAGTCTTCCTCCGAGAGCATGAGCCACTTCCCGTACCGTCGCACCAGCCCTCGAACCCGCTCTTCACCGAACAGATACCCCAGTAAGTAAAACACCAGGGCGCCCCCTACAGAGCCCACAGTGCCCATGGCGGTCACGCCCAGGAGCGTGAACCGCCCCTCCAAAGCCAGACTGCCTGCCAGCGGCAGAATGACCTCCGATGGAATGGGCGGGAACAC
>CAYMHT010000110.1:5685-8854 GCA_964390305.1 uncultured Anaerolineales bacterium | reverse complement strand
TTGCCTGGCGGGTCGCCTTGTAGTTGTTGAACTCCAGCCGCTTGGCGATCGACGCCGCTGGATGGACGAAGGCGTTGACGATCAGTGCCAGGTCGTCCAGGATCGGATCAGCCAAGAAGCCATCCTCGATGCTCAGGTCGATGGCCAGCTCGACCCCCTGGGCAGCCCGCTCGAAGAGCTCCCGCTGTCTATCGGTGCGGATCGTCACTGTCGGTACCAAGAGCGTCCAGGGCCGCTCCTTAATGACCCGCAATCCGCGGTCCTCGCCCCTCTCGGTCATCGAACGCTCAATCGCCCGGCCCACAGGACCGTCCTTCAGCCCGATCAAGAGATCAACGTGGGCCAACTCCTGGAACGGAGGGCCGGCGAAGCCCTCCCCCACCTTCAGGGTCCAGTCACCGATGGTGGCCGGTGTTGCAGGGGTGGCAAAGACGTCCGTCACCACCCGCCGCTCAGCGACGGCATAGGTGATCGAACGCTTCTCGATCTTGCCGAGCGCCTCCAATTGAAGCCGCAGCTCCTCACGGTCCTCCCGGCGGAAGGCGCCTCCGGGCACGATGGGGTGGCGTGAGTCGCCCACCTCCACGCCCATCATTCTCAACCCTTCCTTGACCGCCTGGGTCGAACCGCAACGCACGACGATGCGCACCAGCTTCTGCACCCTCTGCTGCCACTCCTGGGCCGTGGCCAGCTCGCCCTCCTGGACGGCGTCGTAGACCCTCTGCCAGACATCAGGGATCAGGTTGGCGCTGGCCAGGATGGCGCCGTCCGCCCCGGCACCGAGTGCTGCCTGCACGACCTCGTCGTGGCCGACGAAGATCGCGACCTCCCCCTTGACCTTTTCGAACAGCGCCTCCATGAACGGCAGGTCCCCAGAGGAGTCTTTGATCCCAATGGTGTGGTCGAGGTCGAGCAATGCGCCCTCGGCGGTCCACCACCGGAAGTGCGTGCCGGCGCATTGGGGGATATTGTACATCACCATCGGCAGTCCCACCTGGTCTACGGCCCTAAAATGATCGTAGACCTCGTTGAAGGACGGCTTGAGGAAGTAGGGCGCCACGATCAGCGCCCCGGTCGCGCCGGCATCCTTCGCCCAGGCCGTCAGTGCCACGGTCTCGCGGGTGGTGGTGCAGCCGGTGCCGGCCAGCACCGGTACCTGCTCGCCAACCTCATCGATGCAGGTCTCGATGGCTCGCTTCCGCTCCTCCAAAGTCATGTAGGAGAACTCACCCGTCGTGCCGCAGGGAACCACGCCGTCCACGTGGGGCAGCACAAAACGGATCAACTCGCGATACGCCTCTTCATCGACGCCCTCGTTCGGGTCAAAAGGTGTCGCCAGCGCCGGGAAGATACCTCTCAGCCAGTCAGTCTTGTAACCCATGCGTTCCCCCCTATCCCTCGCCTTGACCCTCACCCGAGCCCTCTCCCTGGGAGGGAGAGGGAGCAAAGGCCTGCTCCAGCGCCTTTGTCGCCGCCGTGCGGACACTCTTGAAGAGCGCGTGCCGGTCGAGCGCACGGGGGTGGACCGTGGTGAGCGCAACCATGACGTCCCTGTCGACGGCTTCCGTTGGGATGAGCTCCTCTTCCAACGCGTCGACGATGGCTCGGGCCAGCGCGGATTGCGCCGGACCGTAGATCATATTCGCCTGCCGGAGATTCCTTTGAGGCAGCGTGGGCAGGACCAGCGTGGCCGGCCGCACGGTGAGGGCGGGCTCCAGGATCGCCGTCAGCGCCTCGCGTCGACGCAAGGGGTAGGTCATCTGCAGCGCGTAGGCATCGCCGAGCGGCGTCTCCTTGCCGCCAGCGATCAGGTCGATCTGGACTCTATTCAACCCGTTCCCGACAACGCCGCTCCCCACGCGCAGTCCGTGCTCCTGGATCATCTCCGGCGTGATCTGCAGCTCACCGAAGCGCTCCGCCAGCGGGCCGGTCGGGTACTCGAAAGCCGTTCCCGTCATCGGGATCTTCCCCATCCTCTCGAGTTCAAGGCGGATCTCGGCCCTCGTTTCGTGGATCAGCCCGCCGCCAACGCTCTTGAGTGGTCTGCGCGGCGATCCCATGTCGAGCCCCATCATCTTCAGCGCGGCTTTCACGGCCACACCCCCGCCGTGACGGCAGAAGATTCGTGAAAGCTTCTGAACCTCTCGCTGCCGGACTCGGGCCTCGGCGACCTGCCCTGCCTCGACCAAGCGGACCACCTCCTGCCAGACCTCGGGATAGACCTGGGCGCTGGCCAGGATCATCCCACTCACTCCCCCCGCCAGAGCGGGCAACACGACCTCGTCGTGCCCGACGAAGACGTCGATGCGATCGCCCGCGTACTCCAGGACCTCCATCGTGTAAGTGAGATCGCCGGAGGAATCCTTGATGCCGATGATATTTGGGAGGTCGGCGAGATCCTCCACCACCGTGCGGGGCAGGTAGGCATCCACCACCTGTGGGATGTTGTACAGGATGAGGGGAAGGTCAACAGCAGTGGCAATGTCGTAGAAGTGCTGATACACCCCCTTGTCGGAGGGATGGAGGAAGTAAGGCGTGACGATCAGCGCTGCCGACGCCCCCGCTTCCTTTGCATCACGCGCCAGCGTCAGGGCCGCTTGGGTCGACGAGGCGCCGCATCCGGCGGCCACGGGCTTACCGTGGGCCTCCTCCACCCCAATCTCGACGAGCCGCCGCTTCTCCTGGCGGGTAAGGTAGGGGAACTCCCCTGTCGTGCCGCTGGTGACAAGCCCGTCTACATCGGGGAGCACGTGCCGGATGAGGCGCCGGTAAGCCTGTTCATCAACCTGCTCTGTCTCCTTGTCGAAAGGGGTGACCAATGCGGGGAAGACACCCGTTAACCACGGGACCTTAATGGGCATCGATACCTCCTTGGTTGAGTTCTGTATCTCGCGAAGGGGACGGATTCCCGACGCGGCAGGCCAGCGCGACCTCTTATCGGCCAAAGCATGGCCGTCGGGCCGTGCCTCGACTCTAGGCCTGTGGCGTCGCCCTCCTTCCAAACGAACGCGACGCTATGGGGCGTGTGCCGGACGTCCCGGCATGCCACCAACGGTAGCACAGAAGACGGAGATAGGCAAGCAGGTCTTCAATCCAGTCCTCGACGTTGCAGCGATGCCCGGCTTGACCGTCCTCACCAGCAGGCCTATACTATCGAAAACCGATATCG
>CAYMHT010000110.1:0-5585 GCA_964390305.1 uncultured Anaerolineales bacterium | reverse complement strand
GTGTACGGCCTGTGGCTGATCGAGGAGCTCGCTCGCCACGGGTACGAGCTGAGTGCCGGCACGCTCTACCCCATGCTCCACGGTCTGGAGGAGGAGGGCCTGCTCGTCAGCGAGAAGCAGGTGGTGGGAGGCAAGATGCGGAAGTACTATCGCCTCACCGATGCGGGCGCGGAGGCGCTGGATCGAGGGCGGGAGAAAGCCGTCGAGTTGCTCGAGGAAATCTGCGAGAAGCCGTGGCCCCCCTGACTCGCCACCGGGCTCACAGCAACGACTGGAGACAGAAACAATGAAGAGAGAGAACAGCCACGAAGGACCCGGCAAGGGTCTGCGGTCGCTCCCCCGCAACGTGTGGGCGACCAGCCTCACCAGCTTCTTCAACGACATCTCCAGCGAGATGGTGATCAATCTCCTGCCGCTCTTCCTGGCCAACGTCCTTGGGGTGGAGACCGCCATCATCGGCCTCATCGAGGGGCTGGCCCAATCGACGGCCAGCCTGCTCAAGGTCTTCTCCGGGTGGCTGTCGGACAAGCTGCAAGGACGGAAGTGGCTCGCCGTCGGGGGCTACGCCCTGTCGACGCTCTCCAAACCCTTCTTCTACGTGGCCAACTCGTGGCCTGCGGTAGGCCTGGTGCGATGGGCCGACCGGGTCGGAAAGGGAATTCGGACGTCGCCTCGGGACGCGCTGGTGGCTGACTCCATCTCCGAGGATCAGCGGGGGTTGGCGTTCGGATTCCACCGGGCCGCCGATACGGGCGGGGCGGTTCTGGGATTGCTGATCGCGCTGGGCGTCGTCTGGTGGTCGCAGGGCGGGGGCACCGAGCTGGGCGAGGCCACCTTTCGCACGGTCGTCCTCATCAGCCTCGTGCCAGCCGTCCTGGCCGTCCTCTCGCTGGCCGTCGGGGCGCAGGAGGTCCCCTTCAAGGAGAGACACGAACGCCCCCGGATCTCGTTCCGCGCCCTGGGCCGTCGCTTCGCCACGTTTATGATCATCGTCGGCATCTTCGACCTGGGCAACTCTGCGGACGCCTTTCTCGTCCTTCGGGCGAACGAACGAGGGCTCAGCACCGTCGGCGTGCTTGGGATGCTGGTCACGTTCAACGTCGTGTACACCCTCGTGTCGACACCGGCTGGCTCCCTCTCGGACCGCGTCGATCGGCGTTGGGTCGTGGTGGGAGGGTGGCTCGTCTACGCCCTGATCTATCTCGGCTTCGCCCTGGCCGCGAAGGGATGGCACATCTGGGCGCTCTACGGGCTCTACGGCGTCTACTACGGCCTGACCCAGGGAGTCATCAAGGCTATGGTGGCCGACATCGTCCAGCCCCACCTGCGGGGGACCGCATACGGCACGTATAACGCAATTGTCGGGATCCTGGACTTCCCCGCATCCCTGATCGCCGGCGTTCTGTGGCAGGGCGTGGGCGCCTGGGAAGGTCTCGGTCCTTCCGCCCCCTTCTTGTTCGGCGGTGCCCTGGCGCTCATCGCAGCGCTGCTCATGCTACTCTTGATGCCGACGGAGGGGCGGTGACACGTGGCAAGGCGGGGCAAATGTGATACAATGAACCAACAGGGGAACAGTCTTGCTTCGTAGTCCGTGGCTCTGGATAACGGTCCTGCTCATCGTCGCCGGCATCGCGCTAACGGCGGCCCTGGGGGTGGTCATGTGGTTGATCGCCCTGCTGGGCGCGGCTGTTTTCCTGGGCCTCAGCGTCTTCCTCTACGCTGCCTACGCGGTCGGACGCACACAGCCGCCAGCGCTACCTGGATTGGCGAGCCCCCCTGGCGAGAGGCGCGTTCCGCTGATCTATGACTGCGACATCAGCATGGGCCAGCCCTTCCGCCACGTGGGCGACGGGCTCGCCCTGCTCTATCTCCTGGGCGAGCCGCGGATCGATCTGCAGGCCGTGACGACGACGTATGGGAACGGGCCAGTGGGGATGTCGACACGCACCGCACGGGGGCTGCTGAGGGAGCTGAACCTAGATCAGGTGGCGGTGATGCAGGGCGCGAGTGGTCCCGACGAAGACCCGCTGGAGAACGAGGCGGCGCGGTACCTCGCGGAGACCGTCAGCGCCGCCCCCGGCGAGGTGGTCCTCCTTGCCACCGGGGCTATGACGAACCTGAAGCACGCCTCCATGCTGGATCCCGATTTCTTCAGGAAGTTGAGCAGCCTGCACCTGATGGGCGGCGTGGGGGGGCCGTCGGGCGAGTTGACCTGGAACGAGCGGCGGCTGGTGGAGCGGAACTTCTCGCGAGATCCTCGGGCCACGTCTCTGGCCATCCAGTCGGACTGCCCCAGGACGATCACCCCTGGCGAGGCCGGCCTCACGGCCATATTCCGCAGCTCCCAGTTCGCCGCTCTGGAGGCGCTGGAGGGCCCAGCCGCCCGCCTGATCGCCCGGAGGATACGCCTCTGGTTTGCATTGACCAGGCTGTGGTTCCGTGACGACGGTTTTCCGATGTGGGAGTCCGTCGCCGCGCTGGCCATCACGCACCCGGAGCTTTTCCACTTCCGGCGCGCGCATCTGCCGACAACTGTGGAGGATCTGCGTGCCGGTCGGCTGGTGATCGACCCGGACAGAGCGGGCCCAGTGCGCCTTGTCGACGGCGTGCGGGACTACGACGCCTTCGTCAACGTCCAGTTCGCCGCCTGGCAGCGCCTGAACCAGTCCATGACGCGAGAGACGACGACTACAGGCAGCTCAGACACCGAAGATGAAGGGTCTCCATGACGAAACTGACGCGCATCGTCCTGGTTCGCCACGGCGAGACCGCCTGGAACCGTGAGGTGCGGTTCCGGGGCCGCGCCGATCATCCGCTCGACGACTTCGGCTTGAGACAAGCAGAGGCCACCGGGCGTTACCTGGCGGAGCGGTGGCCGGTCGAGGCCGTCTACGCCAGCCCGATGCAGCGGGCCCTGCAGACCGCCGAAGCCATCGCCGACGCCCACGGGCTGGTCGTCCGGCCCTTTGAGGGCCTGCTCGACATCGACTTTGGCGAATGGCAGGGCCACCGGCCCGAGGAAGTGGAGGAACGGTACCCGAAGCTCCTGCGAGCCTGGTTTGAGGCCCCGCACACCGTCCGGGTCCCCGGCGGTGAGAGCCTGGACGACGTGCGAGACCGGGTTGTCCCGGGGCTGGACGAGGTGATGGCGCGCCATCCGGGGCAGACCGTGGCGATGGTCGGGCACACCGTGGTCAATCGCGTGCTCCTCTGCGCCGTGCTGGGGCTGGGCAACGACCATTTTTGGCGACTGCAGCAGGAGACGTGTGCAGTCAACGTCTTCGAGGCGGAAGGTGATGGACCGTTCACCATTCACGTGCTCAACGACACCTGCCACCTTCGAGACTTATAGCGACAGGAGAAAACTGTGCCTGACCGGGAGATCCTGCGTCAACATTCCAAAGAGGAGCTGATCGACCTGCTGGAGATAGCATCAAAGAACTGGCTCGCCCACGACGGGCTGTGGTTCCTGGCTGCAGAAGACGCCTTCGACATGGAGACCGCCATCGACCTTGATCGGCGAGCCTGGGAGCGGTTCACCGTGATCGAGGCCAGACGGATCATGGGTTTCCTCGGCATCGAACCAGGAAGCGGTATTCCGGCGCTGAAGAGAGCGCTTCAATACCGCCTCTACGCCCGCATCAACGAGCAGGAGATCATCGACGTGGACGAGCGCACCCTCATCTTCCGGATGAACGACTGCCGCGTTCAGTCCGCCCGAAAGCGCAAGGGCCTGCCCGACTTTCCGTGCAAGCCGGTGGGCCTGGTGGAGTACGGCAATTTCGCCAGCGCCATCGATCCCCGATTCGAGACGGAGTGTATCGCCTGTCCACCAGACCCTCATCCCGAGGCGTACTACTGCGCGTGGAGATTCACGCTGATTGAGGAAACATAGGAAGATCGTCGGCTGTGGAAGGCCGACCTACATATGGTCATCTCGCACAGCTATCCTGGCCCCTGTCGCTCACCACGCGAGCCGTAGGACAGGTTTCCGTGCCTACCGAAACCAGGAAACCAGACGGAGCCTGGATGGGGCTCACCAAGCCGGATAAGTCTGAAGGAGGTAGTGATGCTGGACCTGATCAAGAAGCGACGTAGCATCCGAGAGTACACCGATGAGCCCGTCTCCGACGCCGATGTCAGGACGCTGCTGGAGGCCGCGATGGCGGCGCCCTCGGCCGACAACCTGCAGCCGTGGACGTTCATCGTGGTCCGCGAGCCCGGTCTACGAGAAGAGCTCGCCCGCACCCACCCGTGGAGCAAGATGTGTGCAGACGCCCCGGTCGTGTTCGTGGTGTGCGCCGATGAGCGGCGCTCCAGCCACTGGGTTGAGGACGCCAGCGCAGCGACCGAGAATCTGCTGTTGGCAGCAGCGGGACTCGACCTCGGTGCAGTGTGGGTCGGAGTCTACCCGAACTCGAGCAATGAGGAACACGTGCGACAGGCGCTCGGCATCCCGGCGCGGCTCCGCGTCCTCTGTCTCGTGCCCGTTGGTCAGCCTGCGGCGTCGAAGCCCCCGCATACGAAGTACGACGAGAGCAAGGTTCACTACGACGGGTACGGATCGTAGAATTCCCACACCGGTGGGGCAGCTTCCTTACGGCTCGACGACCGTCGGCGGTGAGGGCCGCCCCCAGCGGAAGATGGGGGCATGAAGCTCACCCAGGCTCGCTCCGCGAAGCTGGACGATGATGCCCCCATCTGACGTCACCGTCATCGTGCTGGCCGGCGCGATCGTCTTCGCCGGCCATCTGGTTAAGGGCGTCACCGGATTTGGCAGCGCCCTGTTCGCCGTCCCGCTCCTGCTCCTGATGCTCGACGTGAAGTTCGTCACCCCCTTATTTCTCCTCTTCGATTTCACCTCGGGCGTCATCCTGGTGGCTAGAACCTGGCGATCCGTCGACCGGCGGTTGCTGCTTCTCATCCTGGGCGGGATGGTGGTGGGGACCAGCCTGGGCACGTGGGTGCTCCTCTCGTTCAGCCACGAGATCCTCAAGCGCGTGCTGGGGGTGCTGGTCGGGGGCTGGGCGCTCACGATGTTGCTGCGGAAGGAGCCAAACGCTCGCTCACCGGGTCGCCCTCTGGGGTCTTACCTGGCACCGATGAGCGGGTTCCTGGGGGGCGCCCTGGGCGCGATGTTCAGCGTCAATGGGCCGCCGATCATCATCTATCTCTCGCACGTCCTCGACCAGAAAGGGGCCTTCCGGGCCACGCTGTACGCGGTCTTCCTCGCCGACGCCTGTTACAGGATGGGGCTCTTCGCCGCGAACCGGCTGCTCAACGAGAGGGTGTTTCGCTTCGCGCTCACAATGGCGCCGTTCCTGGTCGCGGGGGTCATGGTGGGATCCTGGCTTCAGCGTCTTCTCGACGAGGAGGTGTTCAGGAGGGTGGTGGCGGCCATTCTGGTCGTGACGGGCGTCGTGCTCCTCATATAGCACTCCTACTGAGAGGCGGCTTTGGCAGTGATGGGTGAGGGGATGGGGAGGGCGGCACGACGCTCACGGCGCTAAAGCGCCTACTACGAACCCTGACGGCGCTGAAGCGCCTACTACAAACGGGTACGGACCAGGCCGAGCCAAACTGGA
>CAYMHT010000109.1:0-8927 GCA_964390305.1 uncultured Anaerolineales bacterium | reverse complement strand
TACCCCCGGTAGCGGTCGCCACCGGGCCTGTGGCGTACGTCCGCTTCCACGGCAGGAATCGAGGGAAGTGGTGGCAGCACGACGAGGCCTGGGAGCGGTACGACTACAGCTACAGCGATGAGGAGCTGATGGAGTGGGTACCTAAGATCCGCCAATTGGACTCCGAGGCCCCGCTGACCCTGGTCTATATGAACAACCACTGGCAAGGACAGGCCGTGAACTCTGCGCGCCAGCTGAGGATGCTGATGGAGGAGACCGCATGACGTGAACGATCATGCTCAGGGCTGTCAGAACGGCCAGGAGGGGGCAAGGAGGAGCACGTTGTTGGCTGATGGAGCAGCACGATGAAATCCCGCTATCGCTGGTTCGTGGCACTCGTCTTTTTCCTGTTCCTGCTCCTCCATCAGGGCGACAAGCTGCTCATCGGTCCCCTCACTACGGCCATCATGGAGGACTTCCAGATCAACGAGGCTCAGATGGGAGCGGTGTCCAGCCTGGCCATCGTCGTCGCCTCGTTGCTCTACCCGGTGTGGGGCTACCTTTACGACCGGTACGCCCGCGACAAGCTGCTGGCACTGGCGTCCTTCCTCTGGGGGTCGACCACGTGGCTGAACGCGCTGGCGCCTACGTATCCCCTATTCATGGCAACTCGCTCAACTACCGGCATCGACGATTCCAGCTACCCTGGGCTCTACAGCCTGCTCGCCGACTACTTCGGACCGCAGATGCGGGGTAAAGTCTATGGTGTGATGCAGATGTCCGGCCCGCTGGGCTTCATGGTGGGCACCGTACTGGCGACGGCATTGGGCAGCGTAATCGGGTGGCGGAAGGTCTTTTTCATCACCGGCAGCAGCGGGATCTTGATCGCGATCCTCATCTTCTTCACCGTTCGCGAGCAGCCCCGGGGCAGTGCCGAGCCGGAGATGGAAGGGGTCGACATGGTCCAGACTTACCGCATCGACCGGGAGGCCCTGCGAGGGCTGCTGCGCATTCCCAGCCTGCTGCTGCTCATGGCGCAGGGCTTCTTCGGCGTCTTCGCCTGGAACGTGCTCATCTTCTGGTTCTTCCGCTATCTGGAGGTGGAGCGAGGGTATACCTCCGGCCAGGCGATGACGACGATGCTGGTCGCCATCGCCGCGCTCTCGGTCGGGTTCGTGGCAGGCGGGAATCTGGGGGATGCGCTCTTCAAGCGCACACGGCGGGGGCGTGCCATCGTCGGAGGACTGGGA
Source organism: uncultured Anaerolineales bacterium (assembly GCA_964390305.1). GTDB lineage: Bacteria > Chloroflexota > Anaerolineae > B4-G1 > B4-G1 > SKLM01. The sequence continues at coordinate 7,698 of CAYMHT010000109.1, read as the reverse complement.
ACGCTGGCGGCAGCTCTGTTTCTCCTGGTGACGATGAGCGTCGCGGCTGAGAACAGGCTCCTGTTCACCATCCTATTGGGATTCACGGGCGTGACGATGTCGACCACCGCGCCGAACGCGATGGCCACCGTGCCCGACATTACCCCACCGGAGGCACGCAGCACCGCCCAGGCGGTCCGCAAGCTGGTGGAGGATGGCGGCGCAGCGCTGGCACCATTCCTGGCGGGCGTCATCGCCATGCGCGCCTCGCTCCACTCAGCCATCATCGTCATCTGTGTCAGCACGTGGCTGGCGTGCGCAGCAATATTCGGGGCCGTGGCTTTCGTCGTGCCTGGCGATGTCGAGGCATTGCGCCGGGTTATGCGGGACAGGGCAGCCGAGAACCTGGCGGCGACATCGAGCCAAGGCGACTCGGGACAGAAGAAGTGACCGGGTTGCGGGACGTTGTGCCCGGAGACCGGCACTACAGACGGGGACTTGATACCGTGCGAGATGGATGCACCATTCCTTACCCCCGACGCCGCGTTCCACGCGCCGTCGTGCGCCTGTTGGGGCGCCTGATCCTACCTCTCGTGTTCAGCGTGCGGATCAGCGGCCGCGAGAACTTCCCCAAGAGCGGGCCGCTGCTGGTGGTGGGGAACCACAGGGCAGCGATGGAGGCCGTCCTGATGGCCGTCTACACCCCCTGGCAGGTCGAGATGTTGGGCGCGGCGGACATCCCTCACGAGAAGATCACCGAAGTCGCAGCCCGTATCTACGGGATTATCCCGGTCAATCGCGGCCACTTCGATCGAGCCGCCCTCCTCAAATCGTTGCATGTGCTGAAGGGGGGTGGCGTCGTGGCCGTGTTCCCGGAGGGAGGTATTTGGAGCGCAGGCCGTATGCGTCCGCACACCGGCGTGGCCTGGCTAAGCTACCGGGCCAGCGCGCCCGTGCTGCCGGTCGGTTTCAGCGGGACGATGGGCGCCCTGCAGGAGGCGCTACGGCTCAGGAGGCCGCGGCTGAGGATGGACATTGGAGAGCTGATACCGGCCGCGCGCCTGCCCGAGGACCAATCCCGAAAGGCCGCGTTCGAGGCATTCGCCACGCGCACGGTCGCAGCCATTGAAGCTCTGCTCCCAGCCGGAGACCGGCGACGTCGAACCGCCATTGCGGACGAACGTTTCGAGCTGCAAGTGGCGGTAAACGCACGTGACAGGAAACAGCAGGACCATCCAGCCAACCTCGACATCCGGCACGGCGCCGCGCTGGCCAAGCTCCTGCATCACCCAGCTGTCCTCAAGATATTCACCAGCAACCTGAACCTACCCACCCAGTCTCTGCAGTGTCTGGACCAAGAGACCGATGCGGGAGAGATCGTCGAGGCGACTCAGTCGATACTCGATTACCTCCGCAGTGAGAACCCCTATTTCCTGACGTACCGTTTTGGCCCTCGGGAGGCAAAGGCAATGGAACTGGGTCTGGAGGAGCTGCTGGCCCTGGCTCGCTGGGCTTCTGCATCAGGGCTTCCACTCAAGCTCAGGCCGATCCGACGCTACACCTCACTCGAACAGGAAGAGGAGGTGGTCCAGGAGAAACAGGGCTCCTTCAAGGGCTGGATGTGACCGGGCAGGGGGTGATCAAGATGGAAGAGAACGAGATGACCGCCGACGACGAGCACCCTGCGCCGAACACCTTCGCGTCATTCACTCTGGATCGAGCTGCCCGGCGGCGCCGGGATGAGAGGTGGGTCAAAGAGAGAGCGAGGGATCCCACGAGTCGCTTCGTCCCGATATGGGAGTCGAAGGTCCTGGTCACCGATGATTCGACGCCCCGTCCCATCCTGCTGAGACCGGACGACTCGGAGAATCTGCTTCAACAGGCGGAGTCGGTCGTCCTGCTGGGAAAGGCGAACGAGGGCGCCTACTTCGCCGTCGGTTTGACCCACGACGAGGCGCTTCCACCTCCTCTGGCGCAGGCCGGGGGATTTCGCCCCCTGCGGGCGGTCGCTGCGCTGCTCGAGTGGGGGGACGCGGCGCTCCTGGCGTACGCCAAGGCGATGACGTATTGGCATCAGCGACACCGATTCTGCGGAGACTGCGGCAGCCCCACGGTAAGCACGCACGGAGGATACCTACGGGTGTGCACGAACGAGCGATGCGGTCAACACCATTTCCCTCGAACCGATCCCGCGATCATCGTGCGGGTCACTCATGGCAACCGGTGCTTGCTGGGGCGGCAGCCGACGTGGTCAGAGGGGCGCTACTCAATCATCGCAGGCTTCGTGGAGCCGGGTGAGAACACGGAAGACGCTGTGGCGCGGGAAGTACGAGAGGAGACAGGCATCGGGATCACCGACGTTCGGTACCACTCGTCTCAGCCGTGGCCGTTTCCGAGTTCGCTGATGCTGGGGTTCACCGCTCGAGCAGTCAGCACGTCCATTCGACTCCACGACGGCGAACTGGAGGATGCCCGGTGGCTATCACGAGGGGAGATAATAAGGGGATTGCGCCAGGGAACTCTGCGACTCCCGTCGGAGATTTCGATCTCATACCGTCTCATCGCAGATTGGTTTGATGCCGGAGAGCGGGGACGCCTCCGGCACGCGTTGGAATCAGTGTGGCTGTAGCGGGTCCCCAACGCGGTCAATATGGTCGTGGCGCGCAGTGAGTTCCTGGGTCAGACGGGTTCGACCTTGAGCGCGATCATTTTCCGCGCCAGCACGCTGACCGCTTTCCCTCGCCTCTGCAACGTCCCCTTGACCACCACAAACGGCGACCGCAAGGCCCTCCGACTCTTCTCATACACCCTCGGTCTCACCACCACGTTGATCAGCCCCCCTTCATCCTCCAGTGCCAGGAAGGCAACCCCCTTCGCCGTCGGCGGACGCTGGCGCGAGACAATCACCCCACCTACCCATACCGTGCACCCATCGTCCAGCCTCGACAGGTCCTCACTCGGCGTCACGTCCATCGCATCTAGCTCATCGCTCACCAGAGACGTCAGGTGCTCTCGCGCACTCACTCCGGTATGGGCCACCTCGGTCCACAACCTCCCGCGCGGCGACAGAAAGGCAAACCGTGGACGTCCCGTCGGAGCCGACATGGGTAGCTTCGGTGGTCCCTCGGTCGCGTCCAGAGCCATCTTCAACTCCCAAAGCAATTGCCGCCGCGGCATTCCCCAGGCGTCGAAAGCGCCGGCCCATATCAATCCCTCGACCGCTCTTCTCCCCAACTTCGTGCGCCGACAGAAGTCAGCCAGCGAGCGAAAGGGATCGGACTGCCGCGCCTCTACCACGCTCTGACCACGGCTGGCGCTACCCTCGCCCAGCCCGCTCACCACCGCCAGCCCCAGCCGCAGTGCCTCTCCTTCGACGGTCGCCCTCAGGTCCGAGGCCTCCACGTCGACCGGCCGGACCTCCACACCGCAACGGCGAGCCTCGGAGACGATGACGTGCGGGGGGTAAAATCCCATAGGCTGATGACGCAGCAGCGCGGTAAAAAAGGCCAAGGGGTGATACCGCCGCAGCCAGGCAGATTGATACGACAGCACGGCGAAAGCCGCGGCGTGGCTCTTGGGGAAGGAGTATCCCCCGAACGCTTGTAGCTGTTCAAAGATCTCTTGTGCCGTCTCTCGATCAACGCCTTTCCGTGCCGCCCCCTCCATGAACCGCTCCTTCAACCCGGCAATTTTCCGCTTCGCTCGCTTGTGCGACAGCGCCCGGCGCAGGAGCTCCGCCTCCCCCGGTGTGAATTCGGCCATGTCGCAAGCGACCTTCAACACCTGCTCCTGGAAGATCATCACACCCAACGTCTCCTTGAGCGCACCCTCCAAGAGGGGATGAGGATAACTGATCGACTCGCGACCCTCACGGCGACGCAGGTAGGGATGGACCATCTGGGCCTGCAGCGGTCCGGGGCGGATGAGGGAGATTTGGATGACCAGGTCGTCGAACGACCGCGGCTGGAAGCGGGGGATCAAGTTCGCCTGGGCTCTCGATTCCACCTGGAAGACGCCAATGGTCTCACCTTGGCAGAGCATATCATAGACCCCCGGGTCGTCGCGAGTCAAGGCGGTCAAGTCTGGCCTCTCTCCGGTCTGACCCTCGACGATCGTCACGGCATCTTCGATAGTCGACAGCATCCGCAACCCCAGGAGGTCGATCTTGACCATCCCCACACCCTCCAGAGCGTCTTTGTCCCACTGGGTGACCACTCGACCATCCATTGTAGCAGGCTCCAACGGCACCACCTCACTCAAGGGAGGACCTGAAACCACCATGCCACCGTTATGGATGCCCAGGTGACGGGGAATGCCGATCAGTTGAGGCACCAGTCTCAAGAGATGCCGGAACGGCTTACGGCTGAGGCCCCAGTCAGCCGGGTGCTCAGCCCCCAACACGCCGAGGATCTCTCGTGATGCCTCTCTGCTGCGGGCACCCTGTCCATCCAACGTTCCCTCGCCAAGCCCGTCCCGGGCAAGGTCGAGGATTTCGGGACAGGATTCTGCCAACCGCTCCACCAGGGGCGGCGGAAAACCCAGCGCTCGCCCTACGTCGCGCACCGCCGAACGCGCGCGGTAGGTCACAAGGGTGCATGCCATCGCTGCGTGTTCCTTCCCGTAGCGCTGATAGACGTACTGGATCACCTCCTCGCGCCGGTCTGCGGCGATGTCAATGTCGATGTCCGGCGGCGAACCGCGCTCGGGCGACAGAAAGCGCTCGAAGACGAGGTCACACGCCACCGGATCGATAGGACTGATGTCCAGAAGGTAGGCCACGAGCGAGTTGGCCGCGCTACCCCGTCCCTGACATCGAATCCCTGCCTGTCTGGCGAAGCGAACGATGTCCCAGACAACGAGGAAGTAGTTGGCCAGGCCCATCTGTTGAATCACCGAAAGCTCCCGCTCCAGGAGGTCCACCGGGGGATCGACCCCATAGCGACGGTGCAGCTCCCCCTCGCACAGCCGCCGCAGATGGAAATTGGGGGCATAGGCTCCATCGACGGGAGCCCGGGGAAGGATTTGGGTCCCCGCAGGTAGGTAGTGAAAGCCAGGGGCACAGCGATTGGCGATGCGAAGGGAGTTCTCCAGGGCAATGGGCATGTCGCTGAAGAGCTCCGCCATCTCTCCTGGCGAGCGCAATACGTATTCGTCATTAGGGCGTAGGAGATCGCCAGCATCCTCCAGAACGGTGTGATGGCGGATGCAACGCAGGATGTCGTGGACCTCTCGCTGACGCGGATGCAGGTAATGGACGTCACCGGTAGCCACTACGTCCAGGTCAGCCCGGGCAGCCAGCGTCACCAGCTGCGCCAGGAGCCGATTGTCCCCCCTTCGAAAGTGACGCTGAAGCTCGATGAAAAAGCAATTGGGGCCAAAGACACGGGCGTACCCTTGACCGACGCTCATCGCCTGCTCCCGCCTCCCCGCCATCAGTAGCTGCGGGATCTCCCCCTGCCGACAACCAGATAGCGCGATCAGGCCTTCAGCATGACCAGCCAGATCACATTTCTTCAGCCTTGCCACCCCCTTCTCCTGATCCCGGCGCGCCAACGTGATCAACCGGCAGAGGTTAGCGTACCCCTCCGCGGTTTCCACCAGAAGCGTCAGGTGCGAGTCATCCTCAAGCGTCATCTCGGCACCCAGGAGGGGCTTGATCCCCACCTCCTGTGCCGCCTTCGCGAAGCGCACTGCACCATACAGGGCATCGTGATCGGTCAGAGCGAGCGCAGGGATCTTCAGATCGGCTGCCCGGGCCACCAGGGCCTCGGGCGCGGAGACGCCATCAAGCAGGCTGTGACTCGAGTGAGCGTGGAGCTCGGCGTAGCCGGGGACAGGAGACGGTCCTCCGACAGACTCAGGACGAGCTCCTTCGACCAGCTCATAGCGACGCCTGCGGCGTCGGGAAGTCAAATGTGTCGGCGTTCCAACAGCCATCGATTGGCCTGCACATCGCGGAAGACAGTGCGCATCTGGCCGTCGTCCAACTCCAGGCGGAAGTAGTCGCGCTCAATGGGTCGGGCCCACCAGCGCCTCCGCTCGCGCCAGAGCTCACAAACATGCCGCACCTCCCGAATCCTCTGGCGCCAGACGATGGCTCTGGGCAGTCCTTCTGAGTCGGTGGTGACTTGTATGGGAGAGGGTTCTGGAGGGACGAGGAGGGAGGCGACAACGACGGACAGCTCCCCAAAGCGCTCCCACAGCCGTCGTAGGGTCTCACGCAGCGCCCGGTCAAATGTGGGGCTGTTCCTTCCACTTCGCTCAGGACAGGCCCTGGGGCCCCCATCGCGGAACAGGGTGAGCTGGGTGGCGCCCTGGTGGAAGGGACGCAGGGGATAAACGGTGATAGAGAGGTCGGTCACAGGCCCATCAATGGCCATGCTTCCCAGCATTCGGGCGCCCAGGCGAGAGAGCTGGTCGGCGCTGGACGATGGGGGCTTGACTGGTTTGCCGACTGCATTCCCCTCACCAGCTGCCTCAACGACCTCCAACCGCATCCCCTCAGCCTGGTATCCACGGCAGTTGAGCTCCTCGGCCAGATCGCCCGTCATGCGGCCCACATGAGCCAGCAGCGGCGCGCGATCGCCCACCGGGTCGATGAACGCGTGTGACCTCGAAAGCTGAAGCGGAGGGGCATCGGCATGCACACACCGATCATCTCTCCCGCACGCCATGTCATACAAGACACCAGCGTGGCTGCCGAACTGGCGGATCACAGCCAGACGGGGTAGATTAGCCAGGGCCCCGAGCGTGCGCACACCCAATAACCGCAGGCGTCTTTCCATCTCTGGACCGAGAGGAAGCGCGGAGATATCCAGAGGCGAGAGAAAAGCCTGTTCTTCCTCAGGGGGAACGACACACGCTTCCCCGGGTCGGGCTGCACGCGCCGCCCGCTCGGCCACGAACTTGCTGCCCCCTAGCCCAACTTGAACATCCAATCCTTCGCCTTCGTCCCTCGACCTGACTCGGGATGTACTCAGGACAGGCCCTTCGACGGGACTCAGGGCAGATCCCAGGGAATCACCCACCCCCTGGATCAATTGGCCAGCCAGCTCAGCCTCATCGTCAAACCGACGTTTCAGACCGGAGACGTTGGCCAGCACCAGCCCGAGCTCACCGATCTCCACAGTCGCTGTGAAGCGCCTCACGCTATCCGCCACTGCCTCGTGAACCGCATCGTACGTCCCCTCATCAGCCGGTACGAAACGGGCATCGGGACAGAGAGTTTCAGCTCGAGAAAGGCGCATCCCTGGTTCCACGCCAGCCGCCGCCGCCTGGACGCAGCAATCGAGCACTGCGCCCACGTCCCAGCGTCGTCCCCCGACGACCAACGGGGCATCGGCAAGGACGGGATTGCGTCGCTGCTCTACTTGCACCGGAAGGTGCGGAATCAACAGACAGGCCACTCGCATCATATCAGGACTAACACTCATCCCATCCCGTGTAGAACATATGTTCTATTATACGACAGAATGAAAGAATGTCAACCAGAACACGCCCGTCAAGGAGAATCGCTGAGCCATGCGCGGTCCCTCGAAAGGGGTCCCCGCTTCATCACCGGCCGCCGTGTTGGATTTCTGGAGGATTGTGGTACAGTATGGAGTATCAGAGCACGCCGAAGATCACCATCAGGCTCCCTGCCACCCGCTGACACGGGCGTTTCGGAACCTAGGACGACCAGGAGGCAACGACAATGCGCATTCGAAGAGGATATCCCCT
>CAYMHT010000108.1:0-9037 GCA_964390305.1 uncultured Anaerolineales bacterium | reverse complement strand
ATGGCGTTCAAGAGCGTAGCGAGAAGAAGGGAGAGGCGGAAGACCAGACTACAGGGCATTCGGGAGCAGATCTCCAGCCGCACCTAGCTAGGAGCTCTTCGGCGGAAGCAACAGGCCCGTTCGGTCAGGGCCTGAGGCGGGATCCGGGAGGGGACAGAAGGCGGTTCTGTTGTGCGAAGGATGCCTAGTGCCCCCGCTCGCGCAGGCCAAGCAGCACCACCAGCAAGAGCACACAGGCGAGAGCCGAGACCGGTCCGTTGAGGCCGATATCGCCCGGCGCGTAGAGCGCCACGCCGATGGGTGCCGCGATGGCGCGGCTGGCTGATCCAACCGCCCGACTCAGCGACATCATGGTCCCCCGGGCATCCGCATTCATCCCGGACAACAGGGGGAGCAGTCCTACGATGGCGAACTCGAAGAAGAAGATCATCACAGCGCTGCCCACCAGGGCAGTGGCAAGGCCTCCTGTCAGGCGAGGCAACGCAAGATAGGCGCAGGCGGTGAGGATCACGGAGATGAATACGGAGCGGCGCTTCCCGAACCGATCTGAGACGAAAGCGACGCCCAGCTCAGCGGCAAGTTCGGCGACCCCCATCACGAGCGTTGCCAAGCCGAGCTCGGAGACAGAGAGACCGAACCCATCCTCCATCCAGGCGCCGTAGACGACCATGACGTTGATCTGGGCAAATCCGATCAATGCTGTCGCAGCCAGAGCCAGCCTCGCCTGACCGTCCGCCAACACACTCTCGACGAGGACGAGTAGGGAGGCCAGCATCCGCCTAAGGTCACGGTGCTGTGAGAGGGACCTTTGCTCCCTTGGAACATCAGGAGGTAGAGCGTACCTCGTCAGCCCCCAGACAGGGACGCCTGCCACCCCGAGCACCAGAAAAGGCACGCGCCAGCTGACGGCCTCAATCAGGTACCCACACAGCGGCATCGCCAGAAGGGATACCGACCAGGCCAACTCGGCCAGTCCAAGTGCCCGGCCGCGCCGTTCGTAGGGCACGCGCTGCCCCAGAAAAACCTGCATGGCGGGGTCGAACGCGATCTTGGCCAGACCCATCAGCCCGAAGGTTGCCAGCGCCACGCCGTACCAGGGGAGACCAGCCGTCAGGAAAGCCCCAACGGCAAACAGCCCCGAGCCGAAGATCATCACACGGCGCCCGCCAGAGCGGTCGCTCAACGCACCGAACAGGGGCGCCAGCAGGCCCATCATGCTCGCAGTGCTGACCAACCTGCCGCCGGCCGAGAGTGGAACGGCCAGACCACGGGCGATGGCGGGAAGGAAGAAGTGGCCCAGCCGTACCGGAATGTTGAGCACGACGCGAGCGATCAGGATCACGACGAGGCCGGTCTTTACGGTCCCGGCGCAGGAGCTTGGACCTGGCCCATCAGAATGCGGCATGACGCCCCTCTCTGGGTGATCCTGTCTCTGCAGATAGACAGCTGCTCATCTCCTCGACCTCGCTCTGGTACCGTGGTTGGCTCGCGGCGAGGGTGTCCGCTCAAGGCCGGTCGGCGGCCTGGTGCGCGGCCCTGGTAGGCGGCCCTGGCGGGCGAGACACCCACCAGAAGCAGACGCGGGCCGGAACGGGTAGCGGCCAGTCCGAACCTTCCGAAGGCGGAAGGGGCCTGTGCGACGGCAACACACCTTCCTAGAGACCGAAGTGGCCTCCCCATTAAGGCATTCGCCGGCAGCCTTCGCAAGGCTACCCTACGTCTGAGGTTAGGTGAGCAGAATGCCGTTCTCGCCCTCGTAGTCGTCGGCGTCGGCGGCGTTGAACCACTCACCGTCGCCGGAGACGTAGCGATAGGCGTGGCGCTGCCCTTTCTCCAGGGTGACGACAGCGCTATAGGTCTGGTTGTTGCGGTGCACTAGGCGGTCGGCTTGGGGATCCCAATCGTTGAACGAGCCCGCCACGTAGGCGTCCGCCGCGTGGGGATGGTCCTCGGGCAGGGCAAACGAAATCTTGACCTGATTGGTATCTGTCACGTTTCTTCGACGAAGCATCATATCCTCCTTGTTCTTGACGATCCTACCTATCGGGCCGAGCGCTGAGATTCCGTCTGAGATTCACTGAGATTACAGGTTTCCCCGCGGTCGGACCCCATCCGCCGGCCCGGTTCCGGACGGACTATACCACACTTGGGCGATATGTGTACTGCGGGGTATTCAGGCTGCGTCAATGCTCTGTTGAGATACACTCAAGGGAGGGAATGGCTGCTTCTCTAAGGTCCGAGTGGGTCCGCGATCCGCGATTCTACTCCGAAATCGCCGGATCACGGATCCGGCAAGAGCGTGAACGATACGACGGAAGCGTGGAAGGATCACCAGGCACCGGCCGCCGGAGTCGAGCCTACGATGACCGGTCTGAGCGTTTGAGAGCCCGGTAGAGCCAGGTGAGCGACGCCCCGAGGACAGCGGCCCAGAGGGGCATCAGCGATCCAACGGCCCCGACGCCCCCCAGGACGGCCGTCTCCATACCGACCAGAAGGGCCAGCGCCTGGGCAGCCTGGACCCGGATGGGCTCCAGGGGCTCGCCGGTCCGATCCCCCTGGGTCGAAATGCGCCGGGATTCCACCATCACGGGAAGGAAGAGCGCCGACGCCCCGAGCGCGATCAGCCCGCCCCATAGAGACGGCGCCCCGTCCGACGGCACCGCTCCTTCCAGGATCGCAGTGATCACCGTACCCAGCACGCCGAGAATTGCAAACACCACCTGGCGCGGAGCGCGGATGGGGAGTTGGGCGTCGAGCAGGAAAGCCAGGGCGGTGATGAGTCCATAGCCCCAGTTGCCCTGCACAGAGAGCCAGAGGCCCAGCGCTAGAACCGCCAGAGAATCGAGGATCCCGGCCGGCAGGCCTACCGTGCGGTTGACGACGCGCACGATCAGAATGATCCAGAAGAGGACGGCGAGGCTGGGCAACCCCCAGAGACAAAGCCCGCCCAGGGCGAGGGCGAAGGCGACGAAGGCGGACATCGCGTGGTCGGGGTCGAGCTCGCGGCAGAGGGCCCATGCGAGGAAGACGGAGAGGGCAGCCTGCGCGCCCCAGAGGGCGCTCTGAATCCAGGGCAGGCCGGAGACCCGCTGAAGGAGGGTGGCGCCGACCAGGACGAGGCTGCTGAGGATGGCGACGGCGCGGTTGGTGGGGTAGTTGAGGTCGATGGGGCGGCCGATGGTGGTGATCACGGATGTGTTCATGGGGATGATCCTCTGGTCGATGGCGGGCCGAGCCGCCTTGGTGACCTGGTTTATGGATGATAGCAGCAGTCGCGCGGGCGGCACGGCGCTGAAGCGCCTACTACAAACCTGTGCGGCGCCGAACCGTCCTCTACGAACCAGCCGCCTACTACAAACCTGTGCGGCGCGGAACCGCCCTCCACGAACCAGCCGCCTAATACAAACCTGCGCGGCGCTGAAGCGGATACTAGAAGGCACGGTGGTGGGGGGGAGGGGATCACGGACAGGTCAGTGGGTGGCGCACGCGATGCAGGGATCGAAGGCCCGCACGACGCGCCCCACGGCACGCTCCAACTCCATGTCGACGCGCTCCGGGCTGATGTAGCGCCGGGCCGCGACGCGGAGGGCGCGCTCGATGGCGAGTGCGTTGTGGACGGTGGGGATGATGAACTCGGCGTCGTCGATGAGACCGGCCTTGACGCGGTACCGGTGAATCAAGGGACCCCGTGGCGCCTCCACGAGGCCGAAACCCTCACCGTCCCGCGGGCTATAGCCGACGGCGGAGTCCCCCTGATCAAGGGGGTGATCCAGGATTTCCATGGCCCGCTCCAAGGCATAGACCAGCTCGATGCCGCGGCCCAGGTCGAAGAGGAGGATGGCGTGAGCAGGCCGACCAAAGGCCTCACGGAAGCGGTTGAGGTAACCATCCGCGCACGGGGTGCCAAATTCATCGGTCATGTTGACGCGCGCCAGGCTGTTCGCGCGCATCACCTGACCCTGATAGCTCGTCCGCCCGGCATAGCTGTAGTCAGTCTCTTCGAAGGTGAGGATGTCACGGAACGCCTGCGCTGGGAAGGCCTCGCATGCCGCCCCATCGGGATCCAGGACGCAAATGAGGGGCGTCGGGCTCATCCCATCGTAGTTGGGGTGTCGGTCGCCCGTGGCGGCGATGTAGTGAGTCGGGGCATCATCGCCCCACGTGCCGATACGACCTCGAAGGGCAATGGACTTCTCCCAGTAGTAGTCGAACAGCTCACAGGCGATGGGGAGTACCTCGGCCAGCTGTTCTCGCAGGTCAGCGGCGGCCTGCGCGTCGATAGGACTGGTCACTCCCCCAACGACCGCCTTGACAGGATGGATGAACTGTCCGCCGGCCAGCGTGATGAGGTCAGTGCCAGCCTTCCGCACCCGCAGCGCCCGGGTGGCGAGCACAGCCCGGTCCTCATCGGGGCCGGCCTCCTCACCGGGCACGAACATACTTGAGAGGCCAAGTCGATCGGGCATGGTGAAGAGGAACACGGACGTGGCCTGGTTCTGGATAATCTGGCCCAGCAGCAGCAACTCCCGGATGGTGCCAGCCAGCGGAGGCGGCGTGACGTCATAGGCGTCCTCGAGCGCCTCGACAGACGCCACGTGGTGGGCGGTGGAGCAGACACCGCAGATACGCGGCACGATGGTAGGCATCTGCTCGGCGGGCACGCCCCGGACGAAGTAGCGAAAACCGCGGATCTCCGTGGCCTCAAAGCGGGCGGAGACGATCTCGCCGCCGTGTACCTCAATAACCACCTGCGCGTGCCCTTCGATGCGGCTGAGAGGGAAGGTGAGGGTCGCCACGTTAGAGCATCTTCTCCTTCGGCCTGGGCGGTCGCTCCGGCGCCGCATAGTCGGAGAACTGGAAGAGGAAAAGGGCAAGCTGCGGCGAGCGAAGGGCCTGGTCGAGTTCCTCCTCGGGAATATCGGTCAGGCTCTCGAAGACGCGCTTAATACTGGCGAGCCAGGCCTTGGACTCCTTCTCGATGAAGACGTCGGACGGGCCGCGACAGCCGACACATTGATGGCCGGGCCGGGTACACAGCGCACGGCAGCCACCCCGGACGGACGAGCCGACGCAGAGGTAGCCCTGGTTGATGAGGCAGATGTCGGGCAGCACCTCCCCTTTCTGAAAACCGGTCAAATGCTTTGGGCGCATATCGCGGAGTTTCTTCCGACCGCATTCCTGACAGACATTTCTGCCCGCCCGAAAGTCGGGATCGTCGGAGAGAACAGCCATGAAGAGCTCCGGCGTGGGAGGGCAGCCCGGCAGGTAGCGATCCACCTCCACGGCAGCGTCGATAGGGCGACACTTGGGGAGCAAGCGTGGCACGTCGCGCCGCTCCTCCTGGGCCAGGAAGATCTCACGGACCTCCTCGCGATTGCCCAAGCTGGCCACGCCGCCGGAGATGGCACACGTGCCGACGGCCACGACGCGGTCCGCACGGCGGACCGCCTGCCGCAGGTTGTAGAGATCCTCCTCCGTACGTACGCCGCCGCTCACCAGCAGCGTCTCGACCTGGGGCACATCATAGGCCGAGATGATGAGTGGCATGTACGTGAGTTGATGTTCTCCTATCCAGTCCCCGGCGTTGAGGAGCGAGACCTCGCAACCAGCGCAGCCGGAGAGCTGGAGTACGGCAAATCGCTCCATTGCCCTCCCTGGTCACCTCGTTGGCCGACACGGCCGATGATCAGAATTGTAGCACAGGGGGGATGGACGGCAAAGAGACGGGTCTGCCAGTCCCCCCGGCGCCTGTCAACTCTCGGCCAGGACGGCGCGGCGGAAGATGTCGAGCCCCTCGTCCACCTGCGAGCGGGTGATGATGAGGGGCGGGATGAGGCGGATGGTCTGAGTCCAGTGCCCGCACGGGTACATCAGCAGCCCGTCCTCCAGGCAGCGATCAAGGATGCGGCGGACGGCAGCGGTGTTCGGTACTCTAGCCGTCCCGGGCTTGATAAACTCGACCGCGATCATCAGACCGATGCCGCGCACCTCCCCGATGATGGGGGACTGGGCCTGGAGGTCGCGGAGAGCGTCGAGCATGTACGGGCCCTGCTCGCGGGCGTTCTCCAGCAGGCCCTCCTCGCGGATGACGTCGAGGGTGGCCAGGGCGGCGGCACAGGCGATGGGGTTGCCACCGTAGGTCGTGCCGTGCGAGGCAGCACCCCAGTGGCTCATGATCTCCCGCCGCGCGGCGGTCGCCCCCAGCTGGAAGCCATTGGCGATGCCCTTGGCCAGGCACACGATATCGGGCTCGACGCCGTAAACATCGGCCGCGAACCACTCACCCGTGCGTCCAAAGCCGGCCTGTACCTCGTCGAAGACGAGAAGAATGCCATGCTCGTCACAGATGGCCCTCAGTGCCTCCAGCCAGCTCTGGGGCGGGAAGACATAGCCCCCCTCCCCCTGCACAGGCTCGACGATGATGGCGGCCACATCCCGAGGCGGGACGACGTACTCGAAGAGACGGGCGATATCACCGAGCGCCTCCTGGACGCACGCCTGCTCGTCGGGCGCAGCGGAGCGGTAAGGATATGGGAAGCGGGCAAAGTACGTGTCGGGAAGGAAGGGGCCATGGCCCTCGCGGTACGAGACTTTGGAGGCCGTGACGCTCGTGGCGCCCATCGTCCGTCCGTGGAAGCTGCCCAGGAAGGCGATGAGCCCTGGGCGCCCGGTCACGTAGCGCGCAAGCTTGATGGCGCCGTCGACTGCCTCCGAGCCGCTGTTGCCGAAGAAGAACATGTCGGCTTCACCGGGCACGACTCGGCGCACCTCGTGGGCCAGCCGCAGCAGGGGCTCGTGGGCCATCACCCCCACCGGCGCGTGGACCATGCGCTCCATCTGCTCCCGCGCCGCTGCCACGATGCGAGGGTGGTTGTGCCCCGCATTGCACGCGCCGAAGCCAGCGAGAAAGTCCAGGTAACGCCTGCCCTGGGGATGCCTTTCATCCCCACGCGTGTAGACGTAGACCCCCTCGGCGCGCTCCGCGGGTATATTCGGCCAATCCTGGGAGAGGCAGGGGGCCAAGAGATCGTCCAAATGGCTATACAGTTCATCAAACGTCGGTTCTTGCATCGCCTAATCCTCCAAGAGTCGACATCCGGAGACCGGCTCCGCTCGAGCCGGAACACAGATCGCGCTCCGGAACGAGAGCGGGCCCGCACGCCGTTGGACGTGGACTACGTCGCCCGGCGTGGGAATCCGTCCAGGGAGCCCGGTCGCTGCCAACCGGCCGTTTTGCCGCCCCAGCGGCGCTCAACTGCGAACCCGGTCCGTCGCTCGAAACCCGCCTCGTTCAACCCCTCGCTGCCCTCCGGCACGCCGTCGAGCATCGCCCGGCTCATCGCCTGTTCGAGGACAACGTCCGTGAGCACCCTCCAGGCCTCCAGCATCACGATGTTGGCAGCCACGCGGACGTTCAGCTCCTCGGCGGTGATGTGGGTGGCGGGGAAAGGAACGACGTCCTGGGCAGATTATACTGTCAGACCCAGATGCGTCAACACAAGCCAAACTCGGAAAGTTGCGTCTGGCGCAGAATGCCCCTTGGAGTGAGGAGAACCAGATGCTCTGAAGGAGGGAACGGGGCGGCCTGCAAGGGCTTTCGCGCCTCGATCCTGTCAGGATCTCCGCCTTGTGGGGAGCTCCGGTCGGTGAAGCGTCAGTCGCAGCCCAGCAACTCGGGCAGCTCGGCGATGCTCTCCAGAACGTAGTCCGGCTTGACCGCAGCGTGGACCAGGTCGGCCCGCCCAGTCACGCCGCTCAGCACAAGCGCAGTCCTCATGCCGGCGCGACGCCCCATCAAGATATCGCTCGCCAGGTTGTCCCCGACGACGAGGCACTCGCTGGGTGGGCGCCCCAGCTGATCCAGGACAAGCTCGGCCATCACAGACGAGGGCTTACCGACCACGCAGTCAAGCTTCCGGGAGGTACACCCCTCCAACGCCCCGATGATGGCTCCAGCGTCCGGCAACACACCCCCCTCGACGGGTGCGCTGGCGTCCGCGTTGGTGGCCAGGAAGTAAGCCCCCCGCCGCAGCGCCTGGAAGGCAATGTTCAGTTTGCGGTAATCGAAGCTGCGATCACAGCTCGCTACCACCACGTCGATCTGGGCCGGATCCTCACTCAACTCGAACTCAGCCTGCAAGGCCTCCACCAGCGGGGGATCTGAGAGGGCGAACACGGTAGCCTGAGGCATCTCGGCCTTGAGGTGCTGGATCAGCGTTCGGGTGGCGTTGACCACTTCGTCAGCATCCGCGGGTACGTTCAGCCGCCTCAGCTTCGCCGCGTGCTCTGCACGGCTCTCGATGGCGTTCGTGACGAATATGACAGGATGCGAGCAACGGCGCAGCCGAGCAATGGCCACATCTGCTCCCGGAACCAGCCGATCACCGCGGTATATCGTCCCATCCAGGTCGATCACGACGGCCAGCTTGCGCTCCGTCACTGCCGGGAAGTCATCCGCTGGCACCAATGCGACACTCCTTTGTGGGTCACGGGCAGGCAGCACGGCGTCAATAACCCCTCTCGTAGGCCTGACCGCACGTCCATAGCCGGGCGGCCACGAGATGCAGGCGACACCCTGCCGCGCACCCTCAACACCATGGGGCGAGCTTGCCACCCGCCCATCTCCACAGGCACAAGCTCGCCCCATCCACCGACACCAGCCGGGACACCCCGCACGCGTTCAGCCCCGCGGAGCCGTCCCGCGCGCCTAGGTCGTCCAGCTATCTAAACAACCCGATCAACTGATCGAGCGTGAGGACACCGTCGTAGTCGAGCCCGTCTCCCCCCTGGAGCAGCTCACCCTTCTCTCCGTCGGGATCACCGAGCGTCGTGACCACCAGGTCCGCCTCGCTGAGGTCCTCATCCCTCGTGTAGACGCTGGTCGTGGCGACGACGTTCATCCCCGTGGCTTTTGCAGCCAGGACCCCATTCCTCGAGTCCTCAATGACGATGCATTCTTCGGGGTCCAGATCCGCCTTCTCAAGAGCCAACTCGTAGATCTCCGGATCCGGCTTCTTGTTGCTCACGATGTCGCCGG
>CAYMHT010000107.1:0-9055 GCA_964390305.1 uncultured Anaerolineales bacterium | reverse complement strand
AGCGCCGTGAGCCAATTGACTTCTCGGTTCTGCCCGCTACAATTACCAGGGTCGAGCCGAACAGATCACCAGACCAGAAAGGGTCGCCATGGCCGCCACCGGTACCATCATCAACGTCATCACCGTCGTCGTGGGAGGGACGCTGGGCACGCTGCTCGGCGCCCGTCTCCCCGAGCGAATGCGCGAGACCATCATGCACGCCCTGGGGCTGCTGACCCTCGTCATCGGCCTGCAGCTTTCCCTCGAGACCGGGAACGTCCTCATCGTGCTGGGCAGCCTGCTCCTCGGCGGTCTCGCTGGGGAGTTGCTCCGTATCGAAAGCGGCATCGACCAGATCGGGCGGTGGCTTCAGCAGCGCACGGGAAGCGGCCACGAATCGGGTGTCGATCCCTCATCCGTCCCCTCGGACGGCGGTCCAACTCACTTCAGTCACGCCTTTCTCACCGCCAGCCTCGTCTTCTGCGTGGGGCCTATGACGATTCTCGGATCCATCCAGGACGGCCTCACCGGGGATTACACGCTGCTGGCCGTCAAGTCGACCATGGACGGCTTCGCCGCGTTGGCCTTTGCCTCCACCCTGGGCCCGGGCGTCATCTTCTCTGCCCTCACCGTCCTCGTCTATCAGGGGGCGCTGACACTCGGCGCCGGCTGGGCCGATGCCGTCCTCACCGACGCCATGGTCGCCGAGATGACGGCGACCGGAGGCGTCCTCATGCTGGCGCTCGGCCTGGGCCTCCTGCAGGTCAAGAAGATCCGCGCCGGTAATCTCCTTCCGGCCCTCGCTGTGGCGCCCGTCATCGTCGCCATCGTGGACGCCCTCAGCCGCTGATGGTCCCATCACCCTCGTCTGCCCCGTAACAGGGCTCTTCCCCATCCCCGTCCTCGCCGGTCTGATCCCGGGTCCTGGAACCGGCCCCGGCTCCTCGCTCGGCTGCAGCGTCCCCTGCAGAACGCGTCACCCGCGCAACCACACGTGTGTGCTTGACAGTGACCTGCGGCTGTGGTAGACTAGTTGTCAATCTATCATATAGCGTCGCTGGGGAGCATGGGAGACCAGGCTGAGAGGCGTCCTCAGGTTGACCTGACCGAAGGGACCGACCCAACGAACCTGACCCGGGTAATGCCGGCGTAGGAAGACGACGGACGAATAGAAGATCGAATAGGGTCTTGAGGAGGCCGTCTCCTACGCTGGAGACGGTTTCTCTTTTGTCCCCTTGCTCCCGGGCTGTGCACTGGGCAAAGGAGGCCTTATGGCAGAGCGACGAGAGTCACTGTATCGGCACTTCAAGCGCTAAGGGGGAAACCATGGCAAGCAGCTTCACCGATCGGCTCTGGGAGGGAATCACGCCCATCTACCAGGCCATCCTGGAACACCCGTTTGTCACCGGTCTTACGGATGGCTCCCTGTCGGAGGACCGTTTTCACTTCTATATGACCCAAGACGCTCACTATCTGCGCCACTTCGCCAGGTCGCTGGCGGCCGCGGCTGCCAGTGCTCCTCGGGACGAATGGACCCAGTTCTTTTCCGAGCACGCCCGGGACACGCTCGTCGTCGAGCGCGCGCTGCACGACAGCTTCTTCACCGACTGGGATCTTGCGCCGGAGGAGGTCTATGGCAGCCCGGTCGCGCCCACCACGCTCGCCTACACCTCCTACCTCTTACGGGTCGCCTGTAACGCCAGTTTTGAGGAAGCGGTCGCGGCTCTCCTGCCTTGCGACTGGATCTACATCGAGGTGGGCGAAGAACTGATGAAGGAGGGCTCGCCTGACCCCTTGTATCAACGCTGGATAGAGTTCTACGCCTCTGAAGAGTTCCGGCCGATCGTTCAGGAGTTCATCGACATCGTGGACGCCGCGGCAGAAACGGCGGGTGAATCCCGCCGAGAGATGATGCGTCACCACTTTGCGGTGGCCAGTCGCTACGAATGGATGTTCTGGGATATGGCCTGGCGGATGGAAGCCTGGCCCCTTGAATGAGCAAGGAGGGCACGGACGATGGGGTTCGTAGAGGGTCTGCACCGGCGTTACGAGAAAGAGTGGCGAAAGATGCTGGCCCACCCATTCCTGGCGGAGACCGCCAGCGGGACCATCCCGGCTGAGCGCTTTGCCAACTGGGTGCAGCAAGATTACGTGTTTGTACGTGAGTCCATCCGCTTCATCGCGCTGATGATCCCGGCGGCCCCTGTGGCTCACCGGAAGGGCCTCAGCGACACAATCTCAGGGTTTCATCAAGAGCTGGAGCTCTTCGAGAAGATGGCGGCTGACCACGAGATCAGCCTGGAGGGCGTGGAACCGGCGCCGACTAACCTGGCCTACATCAACTATTTGCTGACCACGGCCGCCTTCGATCCGTACGAGGCGGCCTACACGGCACTGTACACCGGGGAAAAGGCGTACCTGGACTCGTGGTTGACCGTGAAGCGCACGCAGCAGAGCCCGAGCCAATGGCAGGCCTTCATCGACCAGTGGACGAGCGACGGATTCCAGCAGTGGGTGGCCTCGCTGGCCCAGGAGGTCGACACCCTGGCCGAAGAGGCCTCCGAAGCCCTGCGAGCCCGGATGGAGCGCCGCTTTGTGGATGGCCTGCGCTACGAGTACCAGTTCTGGGATCTGGCCTACCATGGGGAATCGTGGGGTGTGGCGGAGTAGCAGCGGGTCTCAGACGGGGCAGAGAGACGTCGACTGGTCCGTATACGTGATCACCGATCGGCGTGCCGCTGGCGATCGACCGCTCACCGACGTCATTCGGGAAGCGCTGGCCGGGGGCGCAACCGTCGTCCAGCTGCGCGAGAAGGCAGCCACAACCCGGGAGATCGTCCAGCTTGCCCGGACTCTGCACACGATCACGCGCGCGGCCCAGGTCCCCCTGATCGTCAACGATCGGTTGGACATCGCCCTGGCCGTCGGCGCCGAGGGTGTGCACGTCGGTCAGGAGGACATGCCGGCGCCCCTGGCCCGCGGCCTCATCGGGCCCGACCGCATCTTGGGCGTCTCGGCGGGGACGGTGGCGGAGGCCCGCCAGGCAGAGGACGACGGTGCCGACTATCTGGGCGTCGGCGATGTCTATGGCACACCCAGCAAGCCTGACGCCGGGGAGCCCATCGGCGTCCAGGGCTTGAGGAAGATCGCGCAGGCCGTCTCCATCCCCGTCGTCGGTATCGGCGGCATCACCGCCGACAGGGCAGCGGCCGTGATCGAGGCCGGCGCGGCGGGCGTGGCTGTCATCTCAGCCGTCGTCGGTGCGCCAAATCCGGAGGCGGCAGCCCATCGGCTCAGGCAGATCGTGCGCGGTTCGAAGCGTTCGGCATAGAACCGTCGAGCCACGGGAGAGTCCATGATCGACATCAGCGGGTCCGTTGGGGAAGCTTTTTTGCGTATCCGCGAGGAGCGACCCCTGATCCATCATATGACCAATCTGGTGGTGACGAATGACACCGCCAACGTGACGCTCCATCTGGGGGCCCTCCCGGTGATGGCCTACGCTGCAGAGGAGGTCTCCGAGATGGTCGAGCAGGCGGATGTCCTGCTCCTCAATATTGGTACGCCGACCCCAGCGGGAATCGAATCCATGCTTGTCGCGGGCCGAGCGGCCAATGACCGCGGCATTCCCATCGTCCTCGACCCGGTGGGAGCCGGCGCCACGACCCTGCGCACCGAGAGCAGCCTGCGGCTGCTGGAGGAGCTCGAGGTCGCCGTGATCAGGGGGAACGCTGGCGAAATCGCCTCCCTGACGAGAGCCTCAGGCCCGAGCCGGGCCCCCGGCCTCCGAGGCGGAGCCCTGGTGAAAGGGGTCGAGAGCGTCGCAGCGGTTGATGATCGCGCTGCGGTCGCCCGGGCGATGGCGCAGGCCGCTGGGGCGACGGTCGCGATTACAGGAGAGCGAGACATCGTCACCGACGGCCGACGGGTTCTGAGAGTGGACAACGGTCATCGGTGGCTGACCACGATCACGGGCACCGGCGGCATGGCCACGACAGCCATCGCCGCCTTCGCGGCGGTCGAGAAGGATTATGTGGTAGCGGCGGCAGGGGGGCTGGCCTGCTTCGGTGTGGCCGCCGAGCTCGCAGCCCAGGGAGCCCGGGGCCCGGCCAGCTTCAAAGTTGCCCTCTTCGACCGGCTCTATGCCCTGACGCCCGAGCAGCTGGCGGCAAGCGCTCGGATCACGATCGTTGAAGCCCGGTGACCCGTCACGCTTCGGCCTAGGAGCTATACCATGCACATTTCGGAGCTAGGAGAGTTTCCCCTCATCGATCGAGTGGCGGAGATTGTCGCTGTCGAACGACCCGACGTCCTGGTGGGAATCGGAGACGATGTCGCTGTCTTGGCCGACGGCGAGGAGCTGATCCTCGCCACGGTCGACAGCCAGGTGGAGGACGTGCACTTCCTGCGCCACGTCACCACTCCCCGGCAGCTGGGCCGGCGCGCCCTCGCCATCAACCTGAGCGACATCGCGGCGATGGGCGGCCGGCCTCAGTACGCGCTGGTGTCCCTCGCCTTGCCGTCCGATACCGACGTGGCCTGGGTGGAGGATCTCTACCGCGGCCTGCGCGAGGAGGGGGATCGCTTCGGGACGGCGATCATCGGCGGGAATATGGCCAGCTCGCCGGAGCGAGCCTTCATCGACGTCTGTGTGCTGGGGCGCGTGCGGCGGCACCACCTGATGCTGCGCTCCGGGGCGCATCCCGGTGACCAGGTGCTGGTGACCGGCCACCTGGGCGATGCAGCCGCCGGGCTCGCCGTCGCCCTCGACCCCGATCTTCCGGTGGCACCTGGCGACCGGGAGACACTCCTGACGCGCTACTTGACGCCGACGCCGCGCCTGGCCGAGGCGGGGGTCATTGCCCGGTCCGGGGACGCGACGGCCATGATCGACGTCAGTGATGGGCTCAGCAGCGACGTTGGCCACATCTGCGACCGGAGTCAGGTCGGGGTCCGGCTGTGGGCGGAACGCCTGCCGATCTCCTCCGCCGCACGCCACGTCGCCCGGCTCAACGACCAGCCTGCCTGGCGGCTGTCAATCGGTGCCAGCGACGATTACGAGCTCTGCTTTACGGCGCCCCCCGAAGCTACCGACGCGTTGATCGCCGACGTCCGGGAGAAGACGGGCACGTCGGTGACCCGCATTGGGCAGATCGTCCCCCCGCAGGAAGGGCGGTCGCTGATCCTTGACGACGGAAGGGAGATACCGTTGGAGGCGGCGGGATGGCAGCACTTCGGCCAGCAAGAGTGACCGGCGGATGTGATGGTTCCGATCCGCTTCCCGTGTTCTGTCGGTTGCAGTCTGTCACACCACCCATAAGGAGATGACCATGCAAACCAGCTCCCGCAAGGTAGCGCAGGCCGTGGTCTTGGTTGCCATCGGGGCGGCACTGTCGCCCTTTACCTCGTTCCCTGTCGGCGTCGCCAAGGTCAACCCCACGCAGCATTTTGTGAACGTGCTCGGTGCCGTGCTGCTGGGCCCCTGGTGGGCCTTGACCATCGCCGCCATCATCGGCATTCTCCGTAACACGTTGGGCCTGGGGACGCTGCTGGCCTTCCCTGGAGGGATGATAGGCGCCTTCCTCGCTGGCTACGTCTACCGTTACACCCGCAACCTCTATCTGGGCACGCTCGGGGAGATCGTCGGGACCGGTATTCTCGCTGCCCTCGTCAGCGGGTTGCTCGTGGCGCCGGTGTTCATGCAGAGCACCATGGCCCTGGGCCTGCTCATTGCCTCGTTCCTCGCCAGCACGGTTCTCGGATCCATCCTCGGGGTGCTCGCGCTCCAGCTGCTGAAGCGCCTCGGCTACGTCGATCTGGACGGAGGGGAGACCACGGGTGTCTGAGCCCGTGGTCCGGGTTCGCGATCTGCGCTACCGCTATCCCGGAGCAGGATCGGACTGGGTCCTGGAGGACGTGAGCCTGGACGTCGACTCTGGAGAGTACGTGCTGGTTTGCGGCCCCAGCGGCTCGGGAAAGTCCACGCTCTGTCGGACCTTCAACGGCCTGATTCCCCACTTCTACGGCGGGCGGATGGAGGGCCGGGTGGAGGTGACCGGCCTCGACACGCGAGACTATCCCGTCGCCGAGCTGTTCGCCCACGTAGGTCTGGTCTTTCAGAACTCGCAGGCTCAACTCTTCAACAGCACCGTGGAGAGCGAACTCGCCTTCGGGCTGGAGAGCCTGGGCCTGCCCTCCAGGGAGATTGGCCAGCGGATCGGACAGACTGCGGAGACCGCCGGGATCACCCATCTACTGGACCGAAGGCCCTATCAGCTCTCCGGCGGGGAGCAGCGTCTGGTGACCATCGCTGCTGCCCTCGCCCTCCGCCCCGAGGCGCTGGTTCTCGATGAGCCGTACGCCAGCCTGGACCCCGCCAACGTCAATCGCGTGCGCGCCGCCCTGGGGAGAATCCATCGACGCGGCACGGCGATCGTGATCACCGAGCACCGGCTGGAGAATGCCGCCGTCGACGCCCAGCGCATGCTGGTGCTCCATCAGGGCCAACTCGCGCTGGACGGGGCGCCGCGGGACCTGTTCGCCCGAGACCTCACACCCTACGGGTTGACGCTGCCGGCCGTCGTGCGCGCGGCAAGAGCCCTCGGTCTCTCGGACGTCCCCCTCACCGTCGAGTCGCTGGCCTCCGCGGCAGACGGGCGAGCGCTGCCCCCCGACCTTCTTCCTCACCGACCAACGGGGGCGCCTGCCGGAGGCGAGACCGTGCTGCGGGTGGAGAACGTCGACTTCTCCTTCGGCAACACGTCTGTCCTCCGAGACGTCGGTCTGACGCTTGACGCGGGAGAGTGCCTGGCCCTGGTGGGAGCCAATGGTTCTGGGAAGACCACGTTGATCAAGCACTTCAACGGCCTCCATCGCCCGGACCGGGGAGAGGTGTTTGTGCTGGGCGAGGACGCGCGGCGGGCCAGCGTCTCGGAGCTGGCGCGCCACGTCGGCCTGGTCTTCCAGAACGTCAATAACCAGTTCTTCAAGTTCCAGGTCCGAGAGGAGATCGAAGTGGGAGCGCAGGCTCTGGAGCGGTACGACGGGGCCTGGCTGGAGGAGTTGATCGAACTGTTTCATCTGGAGCCGCTTCTGGACCGGGCCCCATATCGGCTGAGCGAGGGTGAGAAGAAGCGCGTGGCCTTCGCCGCCGCCCTGGCCGGAAGTCCCGAAATCCTGGTGCTCGACGAGCCCACGACGGGGCAGGACTCGCCTTTCCGTCAGGCTCTGAAGCATCTGTTTGGCGATCTGCGTGCGCGCGGGCTCAGTGTGGTCCTGGTCACCCACGACCTCGACTTCGCCGAGCAATGCGCCGATCGCTGGGTGCTGCTGGCGCAGGGACAGGTGCTGGCCAACGACCATCCCTGGGAGGTGATGAGCGATACCGCGGCGATGCGTCGCGCCAGCCTGGAGCCAACGCAGGCGTTCCAGATCCGCCAGGCACTGCGCAAGGGCGCACCGGACGATGTCACAGCCTAGCCAAGCCCGCTGGTCCCTTGGCCGAGCTCTCCCTCGACGTCGGGCCCGGTCTCGCTCCGCCGGCCGAGATGTCCCCGCGTCCCACTGACATGCCACTGAAGACGACCAACCCCCCACAATCACAGCCCAACCCGACCACGATGCGCCTCGACCCCCGCACCCGCCTCATCCTGGCGCTTCTTTACGCCGTCCTCATCGTCGCCTCACACCAGCCCCTCTGGCTCCTCGTCGAGCTGGGCGCGGTGGTGCTCGTCGTCGTCGTGGTTGGCGAGGGGAAGGCCTATTTACGCTGGCTCCGCCTGGTGGCCGCGATGACCGTGAGCTGGTTCGCCATCTCCTGGCTGGCCTTCGATCTTCCCACCGCCGTCACGGCCAGCCTGCGCCTGGTCGCGCTGACGTCGACCTTCTTCCTCTTCTTTCGCACCACGCCGCCGGAAGACCTGGGCAATGCCCTGGTGAAGAGCGGTCTGCCCTACGAGGTCGCTTTCGTTCTCAGCACGTCCGTGCAGTTCGTCCCTGTCCTCACCCGCAAGGCCCAGAACGTCCTGGATGCCCAGCGCTCAAGAGGGATCCCTCTCGAGCCGGGGCTGTCCGCGCTGCGCCATTACCCGGCCCTGATGGCGCCGCTCCTCATTCAAGCCTTTCAGATGGGCGATGAGCTGGCCGCAGCTATGGAATCCCGCGGCTTCGGTCGGCCAGGTCGCACGTTCCGGCGCGACTACCGCATGCGTGCTTGGGATTGGGCGATCCTGGCTGTGGCGATCGGTGCGCTGATCGCCGCCATCGTCCTCCGATCCACTTCATAGGCGAACGCACGACGGTTCGTGGTGCGGCACGCAGCGTAGCCGAGTGCGGCCCGGTGTGCCCTCAGGCCAAAAGGGTCCCTCGACTTCGAGACATAGTTTTCACGCATCCAAGGGAGGTCATCGATGAAGAAAGTACTCACAATCGCAGGATCGGACTCCGGAGGCGGTGCCGGCATTCAGGCGGATCTCAAGGCCTTCGCCGCTCGCGGGGTCTACGGCATGAGCGCCTTGACCGCCATCACGGCCCAGAACACGGTCGGCGTGCAGGGCGTATTCGAGTTGCCCGCGGATTTCGTGGGTCAGCAGATCGACTCGGTGATGACCGACATCGGCGCCGATGCCTGGAAGACGGGCATGCTGTCCAACGCCGAGATCATTCAGGTCCTTGCCGCCCGGGCGCGCCACTACGAGATCGCATGTCTGGTCGTGGATCCCGTGATGGTTGCCAAGAGCGGTGACCCGCTTCTCCGTCCTGAGGCCCGCCAGTCCCTGATCGAGGCGCTTGTGCCGCTCGCTTACGTCATCACGCCCAACCACCACGAGGCCACTGTCCTGACGGGCCTGGAGATCGAGACGGTGGCCGATATGCGTGAGGCCGCCAGGGCCATTCACGCCATGGGCGCGCGCAACGTGGTCGTGAAGGGGGGACACCTCCCCGGTGGTGCCAGGGCGACCGACGTGCTGTATGACGGTCAAGAGATCACGGAGTTCGACGCGCCGCGGGTGGACACCCCCAATACCCACGGCACCGGCTGCACCTATGCCTCGTCCATCGCAGCCGAGCTGGCCAA
>CAYMHT010000106.1:0-9136 GCA_964390305.1 uncultured Anaerolineales bacterium | reverse complement strand
AAGATTTTTCTAGGTTCTCCATCACCCTTTACGAACCTGGCTCTGGTATGATATACTGAAGCAAGCATACTTGGCGGACCGGGTGCTGCCTATCGACGTGAAGGCACCTCAACCACGGCGCGCCGGAAGACGTTGGGCGGGTCGTCCTACTCCGCTCGACTCCTGGGCGGTCACTGTCGTAACCGCGAATGAACGGAACCTGGCGTGGACCAGCGATCCGCGACGTGTCCCGTGGTGGCGCCGCCAGGTCTCTTCTTCCGCGCGGCGAGGCTCGTGGTTTCCCGGGCACGAGCTGACATAGGAGCCGCTTATGCTGCGTGTCTCGCTACTCGCCTTCCGCTCGCTGTGGGCGCGACCATCGCGCACCCTCTTGACGCTGTCTGCCATTATCCTCGGTGTGTCCGTCATCCTTGCGATCAGCATCACCAATCTGAGTACGCTTGACGCTGTCACCACGCTTTTTGGCGAAGCTTCGGGGAAGGCCCATCTCGTGGTCACCAGCCAGGAGGCTGGGGAGGGAGGGTTTCCGGAGGTGGCCCTGCGCCGCGTTGTCCCGGTGCCTGACGTAAAGTGGGCGGTCCCCTCGGTGCAGGCTCAGACGTCCCTAGCCACTGAGGCTGCTGCTCCGATGGACATCAGCTTCTTTGGCGCTGTTGCCGGCGGCCTCACAATCTACGGCATCGACCCAGTTCTGGATGCTGAGGCTCGTGAGTACAAGGTTGTCGACGGTCAGTTTCTGTCGCCTGATCTGGATGCTTACGCTATCGTCTTAGTCAAGGACTACGCTGAAGGGGAAGAGATCCAGGTAGGAGATGACGTCCAGATTGTGGCCTCTGAGGGCGTTGAGACGATGCGGGTGGTCGGGTTGATGTCGAAGGAAGGGGCGGGACAGCTTAACAACGGCGCTTTTGCCGTTGTCCCCCTGGGGACCGCTCAAGAGATATTCGGTCGGGTTGGCGACCTCGATCAGATCGATATTGTGGCGAGCGGCCGGGCCTCCAGCGGTTCGAGACTCGATGAGCTCAAGATCACCCTGCAGGCGCGGCTCGGTGAGGACTACGCTGTGACCTATCCCGCTACCAGAGGCAGGCGCGTAACACAGATGTTGGACGGATACCAGATGGGCTTCAATTTCTTCGGTGTTGTCGCGCTCTTCGTGGGAGCCTTCTTGATCTTCAATGCCTTCTCAATGACCGTCGTGGAGCGCACGCGGGAGATCGGCATGCTGCGGACCGTCGGCATGACACGGGGGCAAGTCATGCAGCAGATCGTGTCCGAGGCCAGCATCCTGGGCTGCGTGGGCTCGGCGCTCGGCGTCGGGGGCGGGTTGCTGTTGTCCAGGGGGCTCATCAGGATGATGGAGCTGCTCCTGGTCCAAGAGGTGAGAGAGGTTCACGTTCCTCTTAGTGGTCTGCTGACCAGCATGGTCGTCGGTGTCTGTATGACGTTGATCGCCACGTCGATCCCTGCCTGGCAAGCTGGCCGCATCGCGCCTCTTGAAGCTCTCCGTATCCGCGGCAATCCTCAGGAGCCGTGGATCCTTCGATGGGGCTGGATAGCTGGAGGCGGGCTTCTGTTGCTGTCCTATGTTGTGCTGTACCATTTCCACCTGCCCTCAGCCATTCAAGATCGATTCAGTCATGCCGTGGCGCTAGGCGTGCTTGTCGGCGGCACGCTTCTCATTCCCGTCCTCTTCAGGGCCTGGGAACGCGTTGCGCGGCCGTTTGTCCGACGCCTGTACGGCAACGAGGGACAGCTGGGGAGTCGCAACACGCTGCGTGCGGAACTGCGCACCATGCTGACTGTGGCTGCGCTGATGATAGGCGTGGCTATGATCCTTAGCATTCGAGCTGTGACAGGGGCCTTCGAGGTCGATATCCGGGGGTGGCTTGACAATTACATCGGCGGCGATCTGTACGTTCACGCTTCTTATCCGATGCGAACTGATCTGGCGCAGCGGCTGGAGGCCGTCGAGGGCGTTGCGGACGTAGCACCGATTCGCTACTTTGGTGTGGAGCAGGTGAGATCTGATGGCACGCGCGAGAGTCTGAGTTTCATGGCGGTTGATCCCGCGTCGTATCAGCGCGTGACCTCCTTTGTCTTTGCGGCCAACCAGGGTGACCCGGCTCGCCTGTTAGAGCGATTGGCGGCCGGGGACGCTGTGTTTGTGTCCAGCGTGCTGTCGGAGAAGTACGGGCTTGCACAAGGGGACACGATCCGGCTGGAGACAAGGCGCGGCGAGCGCGAGTTCGAGATTGCCGGGGTCGTGGTTGATTTCTACAATCGGGGCATGGTCATTCAAGGGAGCTGGAGAGATATGCGCCGCCACTTCAGGCTGGACGATGTCAGTGCCTTCTTGCTGGGGGTTAGCCCCGAGTACTCGATAGAGGAAGTCCAGAACCGCATCGACCGTCTGTACGGAAGGCGTCGGCACCTTACCGTCGATTCGAACGAGGCACTTAGTGGTCGGGCCCTCAGCCTGCTCGATCAGACCAGCGGTCTCTTCGACGTGCTGGCCCTTATTGCGATGATCGTTGGTGCGCTCGGCGTGGTCAACACACTGACGATGAACGTGCTCGAGCGAACGCAGGAGATTGGGATGCTCCGCAGCCTTGGCATGACCAGATGGCAGCTGGCAAAGATGATACTGGCCGAGGCCGGGATGATGGGCTTCGCGGGAGGGGCGTTCGGCCTCGTCTTCGGCCTTCTCATGTCGCGCATCGTGCTACAGGCTATGAACGCGGTGACGGGATACGAGCTGAGCTACGTGGTTCCGGTCCACGGAGTTCTTGTTAGCCTGGTCATCGCCCTGATTGTCTCTCAGCTTGCGGCCCTTTGGCCAGCTCGCCGGGCGACAAGGATCAATATCATCGAAGCGATCCAGTTTGAGTAACGGCAAATGAGGCTATTCTTCGGTCTCCCGGTAGGCATAGAGGTCCGTCGAGCCGACAACGGGCCATTCCGTGAGCAATCCAAAGAGAAGAGGGGCGGATGGGTCGTTACGTCGTGCGCCTGAGCAGCAAGTGGGCCCTCCGGGACGCAAGCGCCGGCGGCAAGGGAGCCAGGCTGGCCCGACTGACAAGGGACGGGTTCAACGTTCCTCCCGGCTTCGTCATCACCGCTGCAGCGTTCCGGAATTTCCTTGCCAGCCATCCCGTTAACATGCCTTCCGGAGCATCGTCTTGGACCGAGGATGAGCTGGAGCGAACGCGCAAGCTCGTGAAGGCCGCCGGTGTTCCGGATCACCTGGCACGCCCTATCCTGAGAGCGTATCGTCAACTTCGTGGCCCGGTAGCCGTGCGTTCCTCACTGCTGGGTGAGGACGGGACCACGAGTTCCTTTGCCGGGCAGCTCGACACGGTTCTCGGTGTTGGCCGAAAGAGGAGCCTCTTGGAGGCGGTGAAATTATGCTGGGCGTCCTTGTTCAACTGGCGTAGCGTCAAGTACCTGACCGAGCGTGAGGGACTGAGCCCGAGAGACGCCGTGCAATCCCTCTCGATGGCCGTGGTCGTGCAACAGATGGTGGACGCCAAGGTAGCAGGAGTGGCCTTTAGCGCCGACCCGGTCACGGGGCGGCGCTGCGTGGTCGTGGAGGCAGCTCCTGGATTGGGGGACGCTCTCGTCGCGGGGCGGGTGCGACCTGATCGATACACTGTAGACGCCCGAGGGGTGCTGGCAGAGACTGATCTGGCCGATGTACAGGCACCGGCCCTCACGGGCGATCAGGTTTTGAGGCTGGCTGCAATCGTGCGGGGGATAGCTGGCAGATTTGGGACTCCGCAGGATGTCGAATGGGCTTGGGACGGAACCGACTTCCACATCCTCCAGAGCCGGCCGATCACGTCTTTGTTGGGGCAGACCGTCTACTCGAACAAGATGATCTCGGACATGGCACCCGGGTTGATAAAGCCGCTTGTCTATTCTACGAAGATCGTGACCATGGCCGAGAACGTCTTCGGGCGCGTGTTCACAGAGCTCCTCGGATCGAGCGACACGGACTTCAAGTTGCTCGTGGCGCGGATTCGGTCCCGGATGTATACGAACGTCACCTTGCTGGGTGACTTGTTCGAACAGGTGGGCATGCCGCCAAACTTCTTCGAGGCGATGTCTCGTGGCGAACTTGCCGACCTGCGCCGGCCTGCCCTGACCCTGACCACGATGCGTGCCGCGTTCCGCTTGTTCGGCTTGGCTTGGCGCCACTCGCGCATTGCTGGGAGGATCGAGGCCTTCGTCGAAGAGCACGATCGACACTTGGACCGCTATCGTGAAGCCGACTGGTCCGGCAACGACCCTCGACACCTGCTGGCGGAGTTTGATCAGCTGATGCGCCTTCACGGGGAACTGCAGTGGTACATCTTCATCGGCCCGACCAACATGATGGTGCGCAGCAGGCTCCTGGATCGTTTGGTGAGAAAGCACGTGGAGCACGTGACGGCGAGCGATTTGATCCGCGGGCTGGTGGGATTAAAGGCGCTGGAGCCGAATGAAGAGCTGCGCGAGCTGGGCCTGCAGGCCCAAGCGCTTGACGACCATGTGCTGCGTTCTCTGATCGCAGGCGAGGATGGGGTCATTCGCGAGATACTCTCCGGCTTTCAGCAGGGCCGGCAGCTGATGCGCGACGTCGATGCTTTTCTGGACCGCTATGGCTTTCTCAGCCCCAACGGCACGGACTTCGCGGCAACGCCCTGGATCGAGAGTCCGACCCTTATCTGGCAGGCTATAGGACGCTATGCAGCCAGTCCGCCGCAGCCGGTGATAGACGATATGGAGGCGAAACGACAAGCGGCGCGAGAGCACGTTCGATCTGAGATCAGCTGGGTGCATCGCATCGTCTTCGACCGTCTGCTGGCGTCAACTATCACCTATATCGACCTGCGGGAGCGCACTAGCCTGCTGATGTCCGAGGACTCGTATCAGATGCGGCGCATCTTTCTGGCCCTGGCTGACCACTTCGGTGCGCGCGGGTATCTGGATTGGCGCGATGACATATTCTATCTGTTCTACCCTGAGATCCGGCAGCTGGTCGAGGGGAGACTTGACGGCGACTCGGTCAGGCGCCTGGTCACGAGCCGCAGGGCAGAGATGAAGACTGATGCCCAGGTCGAGCTACCCGAGACCATATGCGGCGACCGTGTACTGAGTTCTCCTGTCCCGCCGCCGCAGGAACAGGAGTATCTCGTGGGTATCAGCGGCAGTTCCGGCCTAGCCCAAGGCTACGCTCGCATCATCTTCGATCCGTCCGAAGTGCCGGGTGAGCTGAACCGGGACGACATCCTCATCGTTCCTTTCACCGACGTCGGCTGGACGCCTCTGTTCCCGGGGATCGGTGGCGTCGTCGCTGAGACCGGCGGGCAGTTGTCCCACACCTCCATCGTGGCCCGAGAGTATGGTTTGCCAGCCGTTGTCAGCGTCAAGCAGGCTACACATCTCCTCACGGAGGGGCAGGCGATCACGGTCGATGGCGACGCCGGCCGCGTGTACCTGAGGCATTTGGTGAGCTAAGAGGGAGGGCATCAAGTGAACGTGACGATGGCACTGCTATGCGCCTTGGTGGGTTATCTATCTGGCTCGCTCTCGGCAGCGCGGCTGGTTGCCCAGGTCTTCGCGCCACAGAAGGACATAGAGAGAACGGAGATTGACGTCTCTGGCAGCGACGAGAAGCTAATCATGAGTTCTGTGAGCGCCACGACCGTTTCGATGCATCTGGGTCCCAGGTTAGGTTTTCTGACCGTGGTCATGGACATGCTCAAGATAGTGATCCCCACGCTGGTGTTCAAGCGCCTGTTCCCGGAGAATTCCTATTTCCTGATCGTCGCAACCACAGCCATGGTGGGGCACATTTGGCCCCTCTATCACGGGTTCCAAGGGGGGCGTGGCCTGTCTGCTGCGTACGGAGGGATGTTCGCCATCGACTGGCCCGGGGTCTTTGTCACGTCCCTGGGGGGTATGCTC
The DNA here is from genome assembly GCA_964390305.1 of uncultured Anaerolineales bacterium. Classification (GTDB taxonomy): domain Bacteria; phylum Chloroflexota; class Anaerolineae; order B4-G1; family B4-G1; genus SKLM01. The sequence continues at coordinate 3,184 of CAYMHT010000106.1, read as the reverse complement.
TTCGGTCTCTTCGTGCTTCGAGATTTCCTCGTTGCGTACATGGGCGGGTTGTGGTTCATCATCCCCTGGCTTTGGTTTCGCACGCACGATCCGCATTACTTGGCTTACGGCCTAGCCGTCAACGTGATCTTCCTGCTTGGCATGATGCCCGAGATGAGACAGTACCTCAAGTTCAGACGGGAGGGAAAGGGAGAAGATCTGTCAGAAGTGATGCAACTCACCGGTATGGGGCGCGGGATCTACAGAATGGGGAAGCGGTTCGGTGTGTTCCGCGGCCCTAACGAAGGCAGCGGGGATACCAAAGGCAGGTGAGGCTTGCGCAGCGCATTGTTGATTCTACGGATGGGGTTGTTTCAACTGAGCTTTGGGCTTGTCAGTGTGCTTGTGCTGGGTGTGCTCAACCGGGTCATGTTCGCCGAAATCGGACTGCCCGCGACGTTGATCGGCTTGCTGTTGGCCATGCCCTCTATTGTTTCACCCCTGCGCCTATGGCTGGGCTACATGTCGGACAGCCATCCAGTTCTGGGACACCGGCGCCTGCCCTATATCCTGGGGGGCATGTTGCTGGCTGCTGTTGGCGTCCTGTCGGGCACGCTTGGCGCGCTGTGGATCCTCCGCTCGGCGGTTCTGGGTGTGCTCGTGGCGGTCGTCGCCTTCCTTCTGTACGGGATGGGAAAAAACGCTATGGCGACGACCTTCCAGGCTCTGATCGCTGACGTGTTTGACGAGCGGCAGCGTCCGCAGGCCACGGCGATACTCAAGGCGGCCTTCATCCTGGGGATCATTGGCGGGAGCGTGATCTTGGGAGCGCTGTTGGAGCCGTACAGCCCAGGGAGGCTGATCGCTGTCGTCGCGGGAACCGGGGCGTTTGCCTTTGTGATGTCTGTAGTGGGCTGTGCTGGTGTGGAACCCACCGGGAAGAGCGTCGAAGCCGTCAGCCAGCGCGTACGGCAGGTCCCGTTCGGCCCGACGCTCAGATCGACCCTTCAGAACCCGCAGGTACGCCTCTTCTTCTTCTTTATCGGTGCCACCTTGCTCGCCACGTTGAGTCAGGACATCTTTCTCGAGCCTTACGGGGCCAAGCTGTTCGACATGTCGGTCGGGCAGACGGCCCGCCTGAACATGTACTGGGGTTCAGGTACGCTGGGAGCGCTGCTCGTCTGTGGTATGTGGGTGGTCAATCGTTTTGGACGGAAGCGCGTAACCGGCGTTGGCCTCGTGACCGTGGCCGGCGCCCTGGCCGGCCTGATCCTGGCCGGGGCTACGGGCCAACAGACCGTCTTCATCAGTCTGGTATTCTTGCTTGGTGTCGGGAGTGGCATCAGCGGGTCGGGGGCTCTGACGATGATGATCGACTTTACAACACGTGAGCAAGCAGGCCTGCTGATGGGGATGTGGACCATCGCCCATCAATTGGCGGAGGTCTTGGGTAACCTGTTGGGAGGTGTTCTCGTCGATGGTGTGTTTTCGGCCACCGGAAGCTACTTGGCTGCCTTTGGTACCGTGTTTGCGCTGGAGATCAGCGTGGCCGTGATGGCGTTGACGCTCCTGCCTCGCGTCAGCCGGGCGAGCCTCGTTGATGCGCACCGCTTTGCTGCCGCGGAGCTCGAACCGGTGCCGGCGGCAGACGGTTGACGCGAACCACCGGAGCCGGCAGCTGCAGGGGTTCTTCTTCCCCATGGCGCAGCCAATTGTCATTGTTGGCGGTTTTCTTAGCTTTCCCGCGGTCTATCGTGGGATGCGTCAGACTCTGACGGAGGTGAGTGATGAGCCAGTGTGGGTTGTTCAGGCATTCGTCCACGATTGGATCCTTGCAGTCGCTCCGGCGGGATGGCAGCGCCTTCTGGATGGACTTCAACGCACAGTCCGGCGAGCCTTGAGGGATTCAAGTACAGGGAAGGTGACCCTGGTCGGCCACAGTGCTGGGGGCATCGTGGCCAGGCTGTACCTCAGTCCAGAGCCTTTCCAGGGTGTCGCGTACTGTGGCCTGAAGCACGTGGATCGCGTCATTACACTCGGAAGTCCGCATCACAGCCAGCGGGGCACGAACACGAGGCAGTGGGTTGACGACGAGTATCCAGGCGCCTGCTTCGCCCCGCAGGTCGGCTACGCATCCGTTGCCGGGAAGGCGGTTCGCGGCGCGCCTCACGGCTCCTTCAGAGAGCGCTTGGCCTATCTCTTCTACGAGAGGCTGTGTGGTGAGGGGAATACGTGGGGCGATGGCCTGGTGCCGGTCGAGTCCGCGCTCTTGCGCGGGTCGCGCCAGATCGTCTTGGAGGGCGCGAGCCACTTCACCGGGTTTGGGGGACCGTGGTACGGGGCGAGGGGAGTCGTCCCCCGCTGGTGGCCGGCCTGTCTGCAGGATCCAGCGGCAGCGGCCAGCGATGTCGAGCCGGAAAATGCGCATAACTAGGTTGGAGGAGGGAGGGAGCGTGTCAACTCTGGAAGCCCGAGCGCTTCGAAAGAAATACGAGCTGGGCGAGCATACGGTGGACGCTTTGGACGGCGTTGACTTTGTCGTTGAGAAAGCGGAGTTCGTTGCCATCATGGGGCCTTCGGGGAGCGGGAAGTCGACGCTCCTGCATCTTCTGGGCGGTCTCGAGAAACCAACAGATGGTGAGATCAATCTTGCCGGTCAGCGGCTGTCGATACTGAGCGATAACGAGGCCACGCTGGTACGGCGTCACAACGTGGGTTTCGTATTCCAATTCTTCAACCTGTTGCCAACGTTGACGGCGGAGGAGAACGTCGCGTTACCGCTGATCATTGACGGACAGAACCTTCGCAAGCACCGGGCGCGGATCGATGCAATGCTAGAGCTTGTTGGGCTAACCGATCGTGCCCATCATAGGCCGGATCAGCTCTCGGGGGGCGAGCAGCAGCGCGTCTCCGTTGCCCGTGCGCTGGTAACTGAGCCCACAATTGTGCTCGCCGATGAGCCGACCGGGAATCTCGATTCGAAGACGGGTAGGGCAATTATGGATCTCCTGCGGCGGTCATGCGATGAGATGGGCCAGACGATCGTCGTGGTCACCCACGATCCGCGAGCCGCTGCCTATGCCGACCGCGTCGTATTCCTGGGGGACGGACAGGTCATTGGTGAGGTGTCATATGACAGCCTCGACGAGATGGAGCACCGCCTTGGCCTCCTGATGGATGCAATGGAGCAGGTTCAGTTCTAGAA
>CAYMHT010000105.1:7175-9265 GCA_964390305.1 uncultured Anaerolineales bacterium | reverse complement strand
AGGACGCATGCAGTACCTGGAGGAGTCGGCGGCGATGGCGACCATCACCGTCAGCATCACCCCGAGCGAGCTGGCACAGCCGCTCCAGATAGGCCGGTGGCGCCCCCGCGGGACGCTGCGCAACGCCTTCGAATCGCTGATCAAGGTGCTGCAGTTCCTCGTCGACGCGCTGATCGTGATCGTGGTGCTCATCATCCCCGCGGTCGCCGCGATGGCCCTCCCGCTGGTGGGGCTGTTCTTCCTGATCCGGGCGCTCGTCCGGCGGCGACGGAGAGGCAAGGAGAAGAGCTAGGCCAAGTCGGATTGCAGGTTCGACCGACATCACTTGGCAGAACGCGGCCCGGCGAGCCGCTCCGCCAGTTGCCGCACACACGAAGGGCTTCCCCAGTGGAAGCCCTTTTTCCGTTGCGCACACAGGGCTGGGACTTGTCCGCCCCTGCGGTCCATGATAGACTACGGCGGCGTTCGAGAGTTGCTCCCGGGTTGCGACCGCTGGGGGAGGACGGAGCTGCAGAGCGCCAACCCGCCCTGGAACGCAATCTTGACACCATCTGCCCACTGTGAACCCTCCAGGAGCCACCTATGCTCGCTAAAGTGACCAGCTGCGCCCTGCAGGGCCTCGACGGCGTCATCGTCCAGGTCGAGGTCGATGCCTCCCGCGGCATCCCCGGGCTTACGGTCGTCGGACTTCCCGATGCGGCCGTGAAGGAGTCGCGAGAGCGCGTTCGCTCGGCCATCAAGAATTCGGGCTTGATGTACCCGGCGAAGCGCATCACCGTGAACCTGGCCCCCGCAGACATCCGGAAGGAGGGCCCGGCCTACGATCTCCCCATCGCCGTGGGCGTGCTCGTGGCCTCGGAGCAGGTGTGGCCCCAGGCTGTGGAGGACACGCTGGTCATCGGCGAGCTCTCTCTCGACGGGTCCGTGCGCCACGTCGACGGGATCCTCCCCATCGCGTCCGTTGCGCGGGAGGAGGGCATCTCCACCCTGATCGTCCCCGCCGACGACGCTCGCGAGGCCTCCCTGATCGGGGATCTGGACGTCATCCCGGTCCAGGACGTGGGCCAGCTGGCAGCTCACCTGCTGGGGCTGCGCGAGATCCCGCCCTACAATCCTGGCAACGATCCGATGTCCACCCCGCCCCCACCGTACGCGACCGACTTCGCCGAGATCAAGGGACAGGAGCACGTCAAGCGAGCCCTGGAGGTAGCCGCTGCTGGATCGCACAACGTCTTGATGAGCGGTCCGCCTGGCGCCGGAAAGACGCTCCTGGCCCGCTCGATGCCCTCCATTCTCCCCCCGATGACCATCGACGAAGCCCTGGAGGTGACGAAGATCTACAGCATCCTGGGCATGCTGCCTCCGGAGACGCCCCTGGTGCGCCATCGGCCGTTCCGCGCGCCGCATCACACCATCAGCCACGCCGGCCTGGTGGGCGGGGGAAGCTGGCCTCAGCCTGGGGAGATCAGTCTGGCCCATCGCGGGGTCCTGTTCCTGGACGAGCTGCCCGAGTTCAACCGGCGCACGCTCGAAGTGCTCCGCCAGCCGATGGAGGATCACCAGGTGGTGATCTCCCGGGCGACGGGGACGCTCGCCTTCCCGGCCAACTTCACGCTGGTGGGGGCCATGAACCCCTGCCCCTGCGGCTTCTATGGCGATCCCGTCAGAGAATGTACGTGCACCGCGACCCAGGTGACCCGATACCAGAAGCGCATCAGCGGGCCGCTTTTGGACCGGATCGACATCCACGTGGAGGTGCCGCGGGTCGACTACGACAAGCTGACGGACGACCGACTGGGCGAGGCATCGGAGGCGATCCGCCAGCGCGTCGAGCGCGCCCGCGATACGCAGCGCCAGCGCTTCGAGGGGACGACCCTGACCTGCAACGCCGACATGGGGCCGGGTGAGGTACGGCGGATGTGCAAGCTGGACGCGGCGGGGCGCAGCCTGGTGCGGGCGGCGATGGAGCAGCTCCAGATGAGCGCCCGGGCGTTCCACCGCATCCTCAAGCTGTCGCGCACCATCGCCGACCTGGCCGGGAGCGCGGAGATCGAGACCGCGCATCTGGCGGAGGCGATTCAGTACCGACC
>CAYMHT010000105.1:0-7075 GCA_964390305.1 uncultured Anaerolineales bacterium | reverse complement strand
ATCAAACTGCAGATTGCAGACACGGGACTGCAAGTTAGGGCAGGTCGGGCGCGGGTGGTCTGCCCAGGAATGCGGCCAGGGCACCTGCGACCCCTATGCCGATCATCAGCCCAAAGGCCGGCACGTAGCTGCCGCTGGCATCCTTGATGCCGCCAACGATGGGCGCGCCCAGGGCCCCCAAGGGGGTATGAAGGAGCATCGCGACGCCGCTGATGGAGGCAGAGCCCTCCGAGCCGTAGTAGTTGAGGACTATGGCGGGGAAGAGGACGAGGACGCCTCCGTATCCGATCCCGAAGAGGACCACGTACGCGTACACGCTGAGGAGGCCACTTCCGATCACAAGGATGGTAAGGCCCAGGCTCATGAGAAGCAGCAAGCCCGCCGTGACCAACCTGGGTTCTATGCGATCCCCCAGCCAGCCGGAAGCAAGCCGCCCGACAATGCTGGAGCCGGCGATCAACCCCAGTGCAGACGCCGCGACGGTGAGATCCACCTGGGCTTCGTCGGCAAGGTAGGCCACCTGGTGGGCCGTGACCGCCTGCAACAGGAAGCTCATAATCCCCCACGAGAACGTCAACAACCAGAACGCCCTGGTTCTGATGGCTGCTTCTGTATCCCACGTCCGTATGGTCCTGTAGACACGCCCATTGTGGCCGTGGCTGGGGCTGCCGGGCTCCACGCCGGGCTCTGATGCGACGCCGTCCGGTATCTGCCCGCCCTCGTCCGGGTTGTCCCTTATCACGAACAGGGCCAGAACCCCCGGCAGCAACAGGACCGCGGCCAAGATCAGCCAGACGGGGCGCCACGACCCAAGGGTGTCTGCGAGAGTGCCCGTGAGGGGCGCCAGGACCAGCCCGCCGACGCCGGCACCGGTGACCACGAAGCCCAGAAACAGGGATCGCCGCTGAAAGAACCAGTTGCCGATCAGCTGCTGCATCGGCAACAGGGTGCCGAGGCCGAAACCCAGTCCCAGCAACGTGGTGAACGCGTAGAACTGCCACAGGGCAGTGGTCGTGGAGAAGAGAGCAAGGGCCAGGGCCACCAACATGGAGGAGAGCAAGACAGCCAACCTGGGCCCGAAACGAGCGACGAAAGCTCCTGCGGGCGGGCCGCTCAACCCCAGAAGGAGAATCCAGATGGAGAATGCTGCTCCTAGCGCGGTGGCGCTCCAGCCCAGGTCGGCGGCCATGAGCGGCGCAAGGACCGAGAGGGAGTAGTAGGCACCCCCCAGCAAGAGGTAGGACACAAAGGCGGACACTGCGATCGCATAGCGGTAGAACCCCTCAGTCCGTGCTGGCATACATTCTCTCCCTTCGGCGCGGTGTCTGACCCTGAGCCGCGCGCGAGAAAGCCGCCTCCAGGAACAGGTGCCGGATCCCATCTACCCCGGGTTCGTCGCGGCTCCGGTTCTGCTCCACGGGCGGCAGCCCACGGACTTCGTTCGGTGCTTCGTCAGTGATCAGTCTGGCCTGCCCAATAGCCGTCTGCCTGCGGCTTGCCTCCACGAGTCCGACCAGCTCGGTAGCCGCGGCACGCGGCTAATTCGGCGGTGTGCGTGGTTGCCCGTGACGCTGGTCTCCCCCGAGGCGTGCCTTGGCAGACGCGCCCGGGGATTCTAGCATCACGCCATGTGGTGTCAAGCAGCACCATCAGCCAGATCCTGGAGATCCTGGACAACCCCCTGGAATCCGAGACGGCGGGGTTCGGTGACCATACCCTGATGCGGACGCTCCGGGAGGATCTCGACACTCGGCTGCATTACGGCGAGTGGTGAGGAGCGCCCAACAAATGCCGGCGGTCCGCGGAGGCCGACTCAAACGCCGGGAGCCGCCCGGCGGACCTTCCAGGCGTTTGGCGCCGCACCATCTCCTCCATACCAGTCCCGCTTTCTCCATCGAGTCGGCAGGCGGCCTCGGCCGGCACCCCGGGACACGTCGACTCGGCCTCCTCGGGCGGGGCATGGACCGCCCCCAGCCAGACCCCCGCCAGCACCAGGGCGGTACCGATGAAGAACGAGGTGGTCACCACCTCCCCGGCCACGACGGCGGCGATGACGACGGTCGTGGCGGGCATCAGCAGGAAGATGTACGAGGTCGCCGACGCGGTCCATCGCGACAGGACGGTGAGGTACAGGGTGGAGACCCCGACCGAGCCGATCAGCACCAGATAGCCGAAGGCAGCCCAGGTGTTCCAGGTGGTTGGCAGGGCCCACTCCTCGCCCCGGAGCCGGGAGAGGACCATCAGCAAGGGTGCCCCCGTCGTGAGCGCCACCGCGTTGGTCGCCACGGGATGGCTCTACGGGAAGATCTTGAGTAGCACGGCAGCCTCAGCCAGGAAGGCCGCACCGCCCAGCATGACCAGCACGGATGGCAGGTGCATAGCGACGCCGAACCCCTCGACGACCCCGAGCAGGATGCCGGCCGTCGCGACCAGGGCGCCGATGAGGCCCCGCCAGCCGACGATCTCGAGCCCGTGGGCCCAGGCGCAGAACAGGGTCATCAAGGGGTGAAAGCGAGGACCGCTCCCGCCAGACCCGCCGGGGCGCGGAGCATGGCCCAGTACATGCACGCGTACGAGGCCCCGATCGAGAGCAGGCCGTAGAGCAGGGCGCCAACCAGCGCGCGCCCCTTCGGCAGGGGGATACGCCGCACCAGGACGATGACCCAGAAGATAAGCGCGGCTGCGCTGAAGCGCAGGGTCGCGCCCCAGAAGGGCGGCAGTCCCGAGTTGCTGAAGCGAACGGCCACCGGACTGCCGCCGGCAAACACCGCCACCAGAAGAAATGCAATCCACGTCAGCCGGTCGGGCCGCCCGGATCGCGACTCATGCCCTGAAGCTTCTGTGCGTTTCATATTACCTGCCAATCTCGTCCAGGTGCCTCTTGGCACCGCTCCACAGATGCTCGAACCTGCGAAAAGGCAATTCGCGGGTTGTCACGTCGCCCTGCCGCGTCATGAGCAGGGGTCTCCCTCGGCATTGTCAGTTCTTCCCTTATGACACTTTATTCTCCCACATGAAGCGTTTCCCAATCGTTAGTGAGGCGTTCGACGGGCAGCGCCAGTCGCTCCGCCAGCTGCTCCGCTCGTTCCGCGAGCTGCTCGGCTCGCGCCGACTCTTCTCTTTCGCCGTCTCCTCTGTCGATCCGGACCGAGCTCACTAGACAGTCGGTCGCTATGATCCTCCTGTATGTCCGGGTTGACCAACACAGGGAGAGTTCCCGCTCGGGTGTGGTCGTTGAGCGTTTCCAGGTTAGAGCATAATACCGTACCTGTCGTTTCACGAGCGTTAGGGGAAGCGTTCCATGGGGTGGAGAGCGGCTGATCCCTGCGGGTCAGCCGCGAGCGAGGACGGAGAGGGGGAGAGGACGGGATCTTCCCGAAAGCTGTGCAGTTTGGCACGTGACGGGGGCTCCTCGCTGGCGTGAGTCACCGGCTCAATAGCGTGGCTTAGTGGCTTTTGGGAAGATTAGGCAGCGGGGGAACGCGGGGCGGCAGGCCCCGCTTGAGCTTGGTAGGAAAGGCGAACTCAGCCGCCGCTTCCTTCGCTTCGGTCGGAATGACAGGGGCGGGGAGTGGGGTGGATCTGCCGTCATGATCAGCCCCGTCAATGCTCTCAGCCGTTTCAGTGGTTCAGTGGCCTGGGCGTCGAGTGAGGGACGGTGCCAGTCGCAGATCCGGCTGCAGCAAAAGGGGCCGGGGGATGAGCTTCTGTTGGTCGCCGGCCAGCAACCCGAGGCGGCCGGGGTGGCTGATGCAGATGGCCAGGCCCGTGCGGAGCGGGCCGACGCGCAGGGCTGTCGGAAGGGTCGGCGACCTGCTGGTGTCTGTTGTCAGGGAGCTACAGGCGAGTCCGGCGGAGCACCAGCACGACCGGGGACGTTGTCCGGCCAGGCAAAGCGAATGAGCCCTCAGCGGGACTTCTCTCCTGGGACGAGGTTCTGCTGCCAGGCCACGCTCACAGCCTCCGTGCGGCTGTCCACGCCCAACTTGGAGAGGATGTTGCTCACGTGGAACTTGACCGTGGCGACGCTGATCACGAGCTGTTCTGCGATCTCCGCGTTTGAGTGTCCTTCAGCTATCAGACCCAGCACCTCGCGTTCGCGCTCTGTGAGCCCGTAGTCTGGCTGGTCGCTTCTCTCGCGTGTGGCTTGTATCAGGGCTTCAGTGGCCTCCGGCGCCAGGGTCGAGTGGCCAGCGTGGGCGTCGCGAATGGCCTCGGCCAGCTCGTCGGCGTTCACGTTCTTGAGCAGGTAGCCGATAGCGCCGGCCTTGAGCGCTCGCTCGATCAGATCCTCCTCCTGGAAGCTGGTTAGCGCGATGACCTGGGTCTGGGGCCAGCGCTGGCGGATGATGCGCGTTGCCTCGGCGCCGTCCATTCCCGGCAGGATCATGTCCATCAGGACCACGTCCGGTTCGGTCTCGGCACACAGCTCGATGGCCTCCTCCGCGGCACCGGCCTCGCCCACCAGCTCGAGGTCGTCGAAGCCGCCCAGGAAGAATCTCAGCCCTTTGCGCAACACGGCGTGGTCATCGACGATGAGAACCCGAATCCGTGGCGTGTCAGTCATCACCCCCTCCTTCCCTCTTGATGCGCTGAAAGACTCGCCGTCGGCGCAGCGTCATGGCTGATTCCCTTCCCACGCGACTATCACCTCTGTTCCCTCATCGACCTGGCTCTCAATGCTCAGGCTGGCGCCGATAGCCTCAGCCCGCTCACGCATGATGCCCAGGCCAAGACAGGATGCGGGCGTCGAATCCGCCTTGAAGCCCTGACCGTCATCGCGCACGCGCAGCTCCACCCGCCCCTGCCAACCGTCTTCCTGCTGACCGGGAACTGGCGGGGTGACCTCCAGACTGACGGTCAACTCACTGGCCTCCGCGTGCTTGATCGCGTTGTTCAGTGCCTCCTGAGCGACACGGTAGAAGGTAACTTGTACGTCTTCCGGCAACGGCGGACTCGGCGCGATGTCCATCCTGACGGGAAGCTGCGCCCGGCTCGTGATCGCCTGGGACAGCTGAACGAGAAGGTCATCCAACTCGGTTTCCAGCAGCGCAGAGGGACGGAGCTCGAGCAGCAGAGTGCGCATCTCGGCCAAGGCGCCGTATGTGAGATCGCGCAGTTCCTCGAGGCCCTCCCTCGCCTCGTCCGGATCGCGCTGCCATATCCGCGGCAAGGTCTCGGCCACCAGGGTGGCGGAGAACAGGGCTTGGGTCACCGAGTCGTGGAGATCGCGAGCCAGGCGGTTACGCTCTGCGGTGGCGGCGGCCTCCTGGATCTGCTCCCTTAACTGGGCGTTCTCAATGGCCTGGGCGATCTGGTTGCTGAAGACGATGGCAAGCTCGACGTCCTCATCCGAAAAGGAGCGTGGGCGCGAGTAGTAGAACGCTGCCCCGCCGTATGCCTCATCCTGGAGGATGATGGGAGCGGCGAGCAGCGCTCGGAACGGCTCCTGGTCACACGGACCTGTCGGCGGCGCGGCCGGGTTCGCCGTCAGACACGGTACTTTCACAACCTGCCGCAGCTTTATCGCTCGTTCCAGAGCCTGAGTGCCCGCCGGCAAGTGAGCACCGGTGCCAGATGTCTGCGGCAGACAGTGGCTAGCCTTGAGGACCAAAGCCTGGGGATCACCTGTCAGCTGGCAGATGCCAACGGCCTGTGTGTCCAGTAGCTCGATGGCCTGCTCGGCGATATAGTTAAGCACCTCGTCCACCGGCTGGTTGGAATTGAGGGCGGCCAGGACGGTGGTGAGACTCTCCGCGATCTGTCTGCGTCTTTCCGCCTCACGGCGGCGCCGTCGCTCCTCACGCCTTGCCCTCTCGGCCGTCCCTTTGGCCTCTCGCAGCGCCTCCTCCATCTCCTTCCGATCGGTGATATCAAGACAGTACTCAATCACGGCGGTAACCTCGCCCTGGTCATCCAACAGGGGATACGCCTGTACCTCCACGATCCTCCTGGAGCCATCAGGGTCACGGTGGACGTGCTCCGCAGTGACATTTGTCTTGGTCTTCTTGATCTCTTCCAGGGGGCACGGATAGCCAACCTCTGGACACGGCTTGCTGAGACCGTGGAACAGTTCGTAGCACGTCGCACCGTCTGGCAGGCTGCCTGCGTAAGCAGCGCTATTCGCCATCTGGACCGTGTATTCGCCGACGTCTACGACGTACAGGGGGTGCGTGACGGATTCCAGGATCGATGTCAGGAATTTGTTCTGCTCCTGGATCCGTTGCTGGGCTTCCCTCTGCTCGGTGATGTCAATGCCGGTGGCGATCACATAGGCGACCTTGCCTGCACGGCCGGGAAGCGCGGTATTTGACCACGCGATCAGGCGGCGTTCGCCCTCCCTTGTCAGCCAGACGTTCTCGTGTTCCTTGGGGAACTCGCCAGCTGGGAGTTGCTCGAAGACGGCCTTCATCGGTTCCACGTCTTGCGGGGTGAGGAACAGGTCCCACACGCGCCTCCCAACCACCTCTTCGGTGGAGTAGCCGGTCGTGCGCTCGCAGGCCCGGTTGAAGCGGACGATTCGTCCTTCGTGGTCCAGGACCACGACGAGGGCGCTCAGGGTGTCGAGGAGGGCTGAGAATATGTCCCAGTCCTCTACTGGGCTGGTGTCGATCAGGCCCGTAGCATTTCCAGGCACGCCACTCGCGGGAGCGCCTTCAGACCCGAGCCGGTTGGGGCTCTCCATCTCTCATCTCTCCATTTCTATGAGACTGCGCTCGACCGCGCTGCAATTGAGCCGTCTCCTATTCCAGGTTGTTCTGCGGGCTTCTCGGTACCCCCGAATTGTCCGATGACACGGGAGGGCTTGCCTGACGTGGGCTGGTTCGCCGGTCAGTATCCGGGGCACAGATCGTGAGGCCAGCCTGGCTGCGATCCCCGTAGTGCTCGCCCACCCCCCTTGAACCGTATTATACCCGGTATTCCACGTGTCTGGCGACGGGATAGTTAGAAACGGGGTTGGGTTTGGTTTTAGCAGGGTTTGAATTTGGTTGGAAGCCCATCCTCTCGACGAGGGCCACGCCTAGTCTTTCGACCAGGGAAGCCCTAGCCTTGCGATCTATCCTTTTGCCCGTTG
>CAYMHT010000104.1:0-9288 GCA_964390305.1 uncultured Anaerolineales bacterium | reverse complement strand
GACCAGGTGGCGAGTGGTCCTGCACAGGCCGAGATCGCTTCGGCCCGCGCCGGGGTCGCACAGGCCAGGACCGCCAAAGAGGTAGCCCAGGACGCCTATGACCGGATAGAGGAAGAGGGAACCCGGAAGGAGCAGGCCAACTACGACCTCTACACCGCGAAGCAGGAGTTGGCAGCGGCAGAGGCTCAGCTCGACGATCTCATGGTCGGTCCGAGCGCGGACGCGCTTCGCGCTGCCGACGCGAACGTGGCAGCGGCTGCGGCGCAGCGCGACGCCTCCCGGGCGCGTCTCGCTCGATTGCGGGCCGGATCCCGGGCGGAGGACGTCGCCGAGGCCGAGGCCCAGGTCGACCAGGCGCGGGTGGCATTGGCATCGACTGAGTTGTCTCTGAGAAAAGCAACCCTGCACGCTCCTTTCGCTGCAGTTGTCTCTCAGGTCAACCTGACGCCTGGCCAGATGTCGCCGACACGGCAGCCGGCCGTCGTCCTCCTCGATAGCTCGACTTTCCATATGACCATTGGCGTCGATGAGTTGAACGTTTCAAGATTGGAGGAAGGACAGCCCGCTGAGGTGACCGTCGAGGCCCTGCCGCAATCTGCCTTCACCGGCACGGTCAGAAGCATCGCACCGATCGCCACAGCCGAAAGCGGCGTGATCACCTATGACGTCGTCATCGATCTCGCTGCCACAGATGCTCGGCTGCGTGCGGACATGACGGCAACCGCCACCATTGTGGTCGAAGAACTGGACGATGTGCTGAAGATTCCGACGTGGGCAGTACGAGTCGATCCGGACACGGGCCAGACGTTCGTCGAACGACGGGTGGGGGATGAGATCGAACGGGTCGACGTCGAGCTTGGCGCCCGGTATGAGGGCATGGTTCAGGTCCAGAGCGGCCTTTCCGACGGCGAAGAGCTCATACGCGCTGAGGACAACAGCGTGTTCGACCTTGGGACGCGATACAGGATTGAATAAGATGAGAAGACCAAGGCTTTACGTTCTTCTTGGCGTTGTCGCGATCGGGGCGGTTGTCGGCGGGCTGATCTGGCGCTCGCGGCAGCAGTCCGCTCAGGCGATGCAGGACCTGCGGTCCGCGGTCGCCAGGCGGGGCGACATGCTCGTGGTCGTCTCGGCCAGCGGTCACATCAGACCGGTCGAGCGCGTTGAACTGAGTTTCTTGGCCGGCGGTCAGGTCGTCGAGATTCCAGTCAAGGTAGGAGATGAGGTGGAAGCTGGCGACGTCCTGGCCCGCCTGGATGAGGAGCGTCTCGGCCTGGAAGTGAAGCGGGCAAGGGCGAACCTGGCTGCCGCCGAGGCCCAGCTGGCGAAGCTAAGAGCAGGAGCGCAGCCTGAGGAGATCGAGGCGGCGAGGGCCAACCTGCGCACGGCCGAGGCTCAGCTCAGCGCGGCCGCGGCCGAGCGCGATCAACTGGCGGGCGGGCCCGGGCAGGCGCAGATCGCAGCCGCCGAGGCCGAGGTCGCATCGGCGCTCACCGCGCAGAAGAAGGCCAAGGACTGGCATGAGACGACTTTGGAGTGCATGACGGTCAAGATTTCGAAAGGCGATCCAGTCAGATTGCCCAACGGAGAGGTGATCCCGGCACCAGAGAGTATTGAACGCGAGATATGCCCACTTCTGGGGATCCCGGAGGAGCAGGCACGCTATAGGCTGAAAGCGGCTGACGAGGCGTTAGAAGCAGCGCGAGCGCGTCTTGAACAAGTCAAGGGCGGTGCTGATCAGAATCGGCTGCGCGCGGCCCAGGCGAATGTGGCCTCCGCCGCGGCGAGGCGCGACGCAGCCCAGGCGCAGCTCGACCTGCTGCTAGAGGGCGCTACCGGAGAGCAGATCGCTGTGGTCGAAGGGCGGGTGGCCCAGGCCCGTGCGTCGCTTAGACAGGCTGAGCTGGCAGTAGAACACGCTGTGGTGAAGGCTCCCTCCGACGCCAAAGTTGCAGCGGTCCATGTAGCGACCGGCGCGGACGTTCCGGCCGGCTCGCCGGCTGTCACGCTCGTGGATACGTCCAGATTCCACGTCAACGTGTCGGTCGACGAGATGGACGTGGGGCAACTGGTGGAAGGCCAGACAGCCCGGCTGACCTTCGATGCCCTTCCCGACACCGTCCTCTCGGGCACGGTGGCGGAGATCGCGCAGGCGGCGGGGCTGGACATAGGCGTCGTCACGTACGACGTGCAGATCGACCTCGAGCCCACTGACGCGCCCATCCGGGCCGACATGACCACCAGTGCCGCGATCACCGTGGACGAGCTCAGCGACGTGTTGACGATACCGACGTGGGCAGTGCGCGTCGACCGGGATACGGGCGGGTATTACGTGCACCGACGAACAGGGGACACCCTCGAGCGCGCGGATGTGCGGCTGGGCGCACGTTCTGAAGGCCTCGCTCAGGTGCTTGAGGGCCTCTCTGCAGGCGATGAAGTCGTACGCGTCCCCGAGTCCTCCCTGTTCAATCTGGGCACCGATTGAGGCGGATGAACAGCATGGCGACACCGGTCATAGCATTGCAGGACATCACCAAGGTCTATCAGATGGGGGAGGTCCAGGTACACGCCCTGCGAGGCGTCTCACTGGAGGTGAGAAAGGGAGAGATCTTGGCCGTGATGGGACCCTCCGGGTCCGGCAAATCCACCCTGATGAACATCATCGGGTGTCTGGATCAACCAACCGCGGGGACGTATCTGCTGGAGGACGAGGACGTCAGCCACCTGGACGATGACGAACTGGCAGCGATTCGCAACCGTCGTATTGGGTTTGTCTTCCAGACCTTCAACCTGCTGGGACGCACGTCAGCACTTCAGAATGTGACCCTGCCCTTGATCTATGCCGGCCTGGGGCGGGCGGAGCGAAGGGAGAGAGCGCAAGAGGCGCTGGAGGCTGTTGGGCTGGGCCATCGACTGGATCACCTGCCCACAGAGCTCTCGGGCGGACAGCAGCAGCGGGTGGCCATCGCGCGGGCCCTCGCAAATAACCCCTCCATTATCCTGGCCGACGAGCCGACCGGGAATCTAGACAGCGAATCCGGTGCCGACGTGATGGCGGTCCTCAAGGGATTGAACCAGGCAAGGGGCATTACGGTGATCTTGGTCACCCACGATCCGGTGATCGCACGCCACTCTGAGCGCATTCTGCACCTGTACGACGGACAGATCACGCACAATGAGCTGGTCGCAGAACCGCTCATGGCGCGAACGAAAGCTGGCGACGCCGCGCCGTCCGATCATCTCACAGAACAGCGTGGTCACACTTCTGACAACGAGCCAGCGGGGCGCCCGGTGGCGGGTTCAGCCTCTGCCCCGGACCAGCGCGGGCGGGAGGGAGGTGGAACCGCGTGAACTTCCTGGAGAGCGTGCGTATAGCGTTCCGTGCCCTGACGGCGAACAAGCTTCGATCGGCCCTCACCATGTTGGGCATCATCATCGGCGTCGGGGCGGTCATCACGCTTATGTCTGCCGGCGAAGGCGTCTCTGTCTACGTCGAGGAGCAGTTCCGAGGCTTTGGATCCAACCTTCTGTTTGTCGTCCCTGGCGGTGAAGAACAGGCCCTCGCGGGTCAGCCGGGGACGATTACGGGGGGCGCCGAGTTGACAAATCAGGATGTGGAAGCTCTGCGCGATCCCGTGCGGGCCCCCGACGTGGTGGGGGTGTCGCCGGCGGCGCTGCAGACGACGGTGGTCGCCACCGCCAGGCAGGACATGATCGCGCGAGTTCAGGGGGTGGCTCCCGACTACGCCGCGGTGCGCAAGTGGTTCCCTGTCGCAGGCGAGTTCATTCGGGAGACAGACATGGAAGCACGCTCGCGAGTGGCCGTCCTCGGTCAGGATGTCGTCGACAAGTTGTTCGCCGACAATCCATACCCCCTGGGCGAGACGGTCAAGATCAATGATGTCCTGTTTCGGGTCATCGGGGTCATGGAGAGAAAAGGCGGGTCGTCCTTTGGCAGCGAAGACGAAGCGGTCATGATCCCTCTGACCACGATGCAGACGCGCCTGGTCTCGATGCGCAGCCAGTCGGGGGACTATCGGGTCTCACAGATCATCGTCGAAGCCGCGGACAAAGACCGCATCGACGCCGCTTCGCAGCAGGTGGCCGCTATCCTGCGAGATCAGCACGGCATCGACTTCAGCGACGAGGATGACTTCACGATCATCAGCCAGGAGGACATCATCAGCATATTTGGCAACATCACCAACGTGCTGACCACGTTCCTGGGCGCCATCGCCGGCATCAGTCTGCTCGTCGGCGGCATCGGCATCATGAACATCATGCTGGTATCGGTGACGGAGCGGACGCGGGAGATCGGCCTCCGCAAAGCAGTGGGGGCACGGCGGAGGGACATCCTGTGGCAGTTCCTCCTGGAGGCGATGACCCTCTCCGTCATTGGCGGTCTGGTCGGGATCGGCCTGGGAGCAACGGGGGCCGCGATTATCTCCAGGCTGATCGATGAATTCAGCGCCGTCGTCACGCCGCAGGCCGTGCTTCTGGCCACGACATTCTCGGCCGCGGTCGGGCTGATATTCGGCGTCTACCCGGCGCGCCGAGCGTCCCTTCTGAACCCGATCGAAGCGCTGAGGTATGAGTGATGTGAGCCTCGCCTCAAGCCGCAAGAGGCGCCTGCAGGCCGGTCTGTCTCTCCTGCTGGTGGCCGTCATCTGGGGCAGCGCCTTCGTCGCACAACGGGTCGGCACGGAACAGGTCGGCCCGTTTGCCTTCAACGCGGCGCGTTTCGCGGTGGGCGCCCTCACG
Organism: uncultured Anaerolineales bacterium; assembly: GCA_964390305.1. GTDB lineage: Bacteria > Chloroflexota > Anaerolineae > B4-G1 > B4-G1 > SKLM01. The sequence goes on along the minus strand of CAYMHT010000104.1, from coordinate 4,527 downwards.
CTGATCCCCATCCTGGGTTGGAGAGGGATGCACGCCCCATCTTGGGGCGACTTGCGCAGCGGGGTGTTCCTGGGGACGCTGCTCTTCGGGGCGGCAACCCTCCAGCAAGTGGGCCTCGTGCGGACCACGGCCGGCAAGGCCGGTTTCATCACCGGCCTCTATCTGGTCATCGTGCCAGTTCTACTGGCTCTGGGATGGGGCGAGTGGGCGGGCTGGATCAGCCGGAACAGACGTCGCGGCTAGCCGAGCGTCCGGACGCGCACCCCTACCGGGTAGAGGGGGCCACTCCGGCGCTCTCGCAACTCATCCCCCCTCTCACGCCGCCGCCTGCGCTGCGGCGCGTCGCCGGGATTCCTTCTCCCACGCCACCAGTAGCGGCGGGGCTATGAAGATCGCGGAGTAGGTCTCACTGAGCATGCCGATCAGCAGGACAGACATGAAGGGCCGCATCGTCACGCCGCCGAACAGGATGATGGCAGCCATGACGAACATCGCATTCAGCTGCGTGGCCAGGGACCGGTGGATCGTCTCCAGAATCGAGCGGTTCACCACCGTCTCGTACGGCTCCTTACGGTACTTCGGGATGTTCTCACGGATGCGATCGAACACCACGATCTTATCCTCCACCGAAAAGCCGATCACCGTCAGAATCGCCGTGAGGAACAGGGAGTCCACCTCCCAGCCGGCCGTGATCCCCATCAAAGCATAGAAGCCGAATGCGATCAGAAGGTTATGGACCATCCCGGCGACGGTGGCCACCCCGTAGCGGAACGCTTTCGGTACCCTGCGGAACGAGAACCACATGAAGACCACGATGATCAGAGAGGCCACGAGGACGGCCAGCCCGGCTGCGCGAGCCACCTCCGCGCCGATGGACGGCTCAACCGTGTCGAAAGTCAGCGCATCTCGATCGATGCTCCCAACGCGCTCCTCGAGCGCCGTCAGCAACTCCCCCACCTCGTCGGCGGTCACCTCCCGGGTTCGCACCTGCCAGCGGTGCTCCTCCGGGGAGCCCAGGGCCTGCACAATGCTGCTGCCCAGGCCGCGATCGGCCAGGACCTCGCGGATCTGATCCTCAGAGACGGCCTCTTCAAACCTCAGCACGAAAATGCTTCCGCCGGTGAAGTCGATGCCGATGCGCAGTGGCTGACCATACCGGGCGTAAGAGACGACCATCGCCGTGAGACTCAACGCGATGACAATCCCAGAGAACGTGAAATACCAGCGCCGCTTTTCGACGAGATTGAACATGTTAAACTCCCAAAACCCAGGCACGCGCGGCCAGCCACTCCTCCGCTCGCGCTGCCAGGTGGCGCATGAACGTGCGGGTGGCGAAGACCGCGGTGAAGAGGTTGACCACAGTCCCAAGCGCAAGTGTGATGGCGAATCCCTTCACGATGCTGGCTCCGAAGTTCGTCCCGAAGAAGAAGAGAATGGCGGTGATAATGAGCGTCGACAGTTGCGAGTCCCGGATGGAGGGCCAGGCGCGCTCAAAGCCCAGCTCGATCGCCCGGGTCAGATACAGGCCGGAGCGCAGCTCCTCCTTCATGCGCTCGAAGATGAGAATATTCGCATCGACTGCCATGCCCGCGGACAGGACGAACCCGGCAATGCCGGGCAACGTCAACGTGATAGGAACCAGCTTATAGAGTGCGAAGTTGATGAGGACGTAGATGATGAGCGCCACGTCAGCCAAAGCACCAGGAAGTCTGTAATACACGAGCATGAAGAGCAGCACCACGCTCAGCCCGATCACACCAGCCCGCACAGACCTCGCCACCGAGCGTTCACCCAGCGTGGCGCCGACCCGGTTGAAGCTCTCCACACGGAGCGGTATGGGCAGCGCCCCGTAGCGGAGCTGGATGGCCAGCTGCCTTGCCTCGTCGTAGGTGAAAGCGCCGGAGATCATCCCCTGTCCTCCCGGAATCGGCTCGTTGATTGTCGGGCAGGAGACGACGGTCTTGTCCAGCACAATGCAGAGCGATTGCCCGACGTGACCCGCCGTGTACTCGGCAAACGTCTCGGCAGCCTCGGGCTTCAGCTCGAAGGGAATGATATACTGATTCTGCTCCGTGCGATCCAGGCCGACGTTAGCGATATCAGCTCCCGTCAGAATTGTCTCGTAGACCCTGTCTGGCGCTTGAGGCTGCGCCTCGGTGAGGCCCGTGGTCGCCGTCAGCGAGTCGGCGCTGGTGACCTCCGAAGCCACCGTCTCGGGCCCGCCCAGGGTCGTGGTGATCACGGTATCCGGTGGAAGAGGCCTTCCAGCATCGACGAACTCCAGCAGCGCCGTGCCCTTGATCGTTTCCACCGCCCGCTCAGGGTTCTCGACCCCGGGCAACTCGACGATAATGCGCCGTTCCCCTTGCGCCTGGACGACCGGCTCATCCAACCCCAGGCTGTTGACGCGGTTCTCGACGATGCGGCGAGCTGTCTCCATCGAGCTGCGGTCAAACTCCTGTCCCTCCACGGGATCCGCCGCCAGGAGCACCTTGAGCCCGCCCTGGAGATCGAGCCCCAGGCGCAGCGCGATCTCCCGCTGTCCCTCCGGCTGCCAGAAGAGCAGACTCTCCACCCAGGCCGGGTGGTTGATGTTCAGGTCAACGAACAGCGACACCAACGCGACGACGATGATGACGACCAGGCGCCAGGTCTTAGTCTTTCTCATACGCGGTCCTTTCGGTACGGCAAACAATACAACGGTCTTAAGCCCTGATCACACCCTGTCGCAGATTCGCCCCCAGATCTGGGGGCTGTTTGTGCGGTCATAGAGCGGCGCGGGCCTGGGGAGCAGTTGGCCGGTCCACACGACCACACCATCGACCTGCCCCTCGTGCCAGCTCAGGGGATACGGATTATAGCAGGTGATGGCTCCATGTCAATGCCGCTTGCTCTGTCGCCTCGTCGGCTCAGAGCCCCAAATGCGTGTGCCCGCCTCAACTTCCTCGTCGAGCAAGCAGCGAGTGAGCAGCCCAGGCTGGCTACCCGTGACGAGGTGCACCGTCGTCTGGGGATGCCGCCCCACCAGATCAATCATCCGCTCCACCTTGTCCGCCATACCGCCGGTCACGTCCACAGCCTGCGAGCCGGACACCATCTCTCGCAGCCGAGGCAGGTCGGCAGGACTGATTCGGGGGATGACCTCACCATCGGAGCCCAACACACCGGCTACCCGGCTCAGGATCAGAATGCGATCCGGCCGGAGCCTGTCGGCCAGGTACACAAAGAGGGCCTCGGTAGGGACGATGGTGCCCCCGCGAACGTCGTCGAACGCCACGTCGCCATAGACCAGGGGCACCAGGCCATGACTCAGCGCCTCCTGGACCGGACCCGTGTCCACATGAACGAGCTGTCCGTCGTGACAGCGGGCCGACGCCCGGGGCTGCAGACTGAGCACAGGAACCCCTGCGTCGACAAAGGCATCCGTGACGACGCGGTTCAGACGCGCCGCTGCCGCCGCCACCTCAGCGTAGCCACGCCACTCGGCTGGCGTCCTGACCCCTTCGCGCGTGCCATACGGTTCAGCGGCCCAGTGACCGAAGGAACCCGAACCGTGGCCCAGCAGCAGCCGCATGTCCGGTTCAGCATCGAGAGTCCGGCGTACCTCCTCCGCCAGCCGCGTCACAACCTCGTGCCGCACGGTGTACGCCCGAGTCTTGTCGGTGATCAGCGATCCGCCAAACTTCACGAACTGAAGCATATACAGCATCCCATCGGTCAGTTGTCCCAAAGGCTGTCGCCGTGGAGCGCCCGCTTCAGAAACTGGAACATCGTCCAGCACTCCCAGGCGAACGGCGGGAATCCCAACAACCCAAGCACCGGCATGCGGAAGTAGTGGGGTCCGAAGTCGAGCGGCCAGGGCAGGACGTACCGCCAACCGGCGGCGGCCCAGAAGTTCCAGAACTCCCACAACAGACCACACACCATCCCTGCCGCCAGGAGCCTGACCGCCGGACGCGGGTCCCCCGCAGCCCACGCCTTCAGGGGAGAATGGGCGCCCAACCGTATGTTGATCGGCTCCAGCAGGAGAATGAAGCCGATCCACACGAAGCCAGACGTATAGCGGGCGATGTGGACGGGCAGCAACGGGGGGATCGTCACACAGGCCACCCCCACCACGAAGAGCACGGCCAACACCGCCGGCGACAGGTCACGCGCCCCGACACGGAGATCGCTCACGAAGCCCAGGCCAGCCAGGACGTCCGCGGTCTCGAACAGCCCGGGCATGATCGTGGCGAACGACCACAGGTACGCCCAGTCCCGCTCCAGCGGATTCTCGGGGACGCCCACGTAGGTCCAGGTCTGCAGGCGGAGGTTGTAGACCTCAAACAGTAGCCAGCAGCCCGCCGAGATCCACACCAGCATCAGCGCCTCTCTTGGCCGGTCGTGGATCAGCGACTGTCCCCGCAGACGAAGCGCAACCGCGTCGGCGAAGAGGATGTATCCCGTCCACACGATCGGTGTAAACCAGCGGCCGACGAATGGCTGGCCGGCAAACAACAGAATCTCAGCGACGACGATGACGCC
>CAYMHT010000103.1:0-9301 GCA_964390305.1 uncultured Anaerolineales bacterium | reverse complement strand
GGGACTGACATACTCACGGAGGTCGGCGGGATCAAGACCGTCGAGGAAGTCGACGCATTTCTCGAGCTCCGCTGCGACCAGGAGAGCTTGGAGAAATTGGGCAGGATCAGAAACGAAAAAGCACTTCTGAAGATCGCCAACGCCATCTCGATGATAGAACCCGATCAAGTCTTTGTGAATACCGGGACTCCGGCAGACCGGCGGAGGGTCCGGATCATGAGCTTGGCAAAAGGCGAAGAACGTCCTGTGGCAATGAGGGATCACACGATCCACTTCGACCTCCCCCAGGAGCAAGCGCGAATCATCGACAGGACGTACTACATCGTGAACGAGGGTGAAGAGACCAGCGTCCTGGCGCAAGGCCTGCTGCGCAGCGCCGCCCTCGACTACATCGAGAGCCGTATGCACGCCATAGGCCGTGGCAAGACCCTGCTCATCGGCTTCTTCAGCCGGGGGCCAATCGGCGCCAGAGCGGCCATCCCGGCGCTGGAGATCACGACGTCGACCTACGTAATGCACTCGGCCGACATCCTCTACCGACACGTGTACCGTCATTTCGACGAGGAAGCAGAGCGGGCCGGGCTCTTCTTTACCAACGTCCACAGCGAGGGGCCCAACAGGCCCGAGGACCTGCCGGAAGCTCGCGTATTCATGGACAGGAGTTGGCTGACGACCTACTCAATGTTCTGCACCTACGCCGGCAACACCCTGCTGTTGAAGAAGGGAAACCACCGCTTCGCTGTCGACCTGGCTACCTATTTCCGCAGGGAGGAGGAGCTGTCCGAGCACATGTTCATCACAGGTCTGACGAGAGGTGAGCGGACAACTTATTTCGCGGGAGCAGCGCCGTCAGGATGCGGAAAGACAACGACAGCCATGACGGGCACGGATTTCATCGGGGACGACCTGGCGCAGCTCTGGATCGCCGGGGACGGTACGCTCCGAGCCATCAATCCAGAGCAAGGCGTCTTCGGCATTGTCCAGAACGTGAACCGCGAGAGCGACCCATACCTGATGAAAGCTCTGCGGGAGGAGGGCGCTGAGGTGATCTGGACAAACGTGTTGATCGACGTCCACGGCGTCCCCTACTGGGTGGGTAACGGAGAGGATCTTCCGCAGAGAGGCATCAACTTCCAGGGCGAGTGGTGGACGGGCAAGACGGACACGAAAGGCAACGCGATCCCACTCTCTCATCCGAACGCTCGCTGCACCGTTGAATGCACGGAGATCAGCAACTACAACCGGGCGGCAGCTGAGGATCCCCGCGGAGTCGAGATTCGAGTGATCACCTACGGCGGCCGGGACAGCGATACAATGCCCCCCGTTCGAGTCGCGAAGGACCCGGACCACGGCGTGGTCATCGGCGCATCGATTCTCTCGGCGGCAACGGCGACGGAGGTCGGCGCCAGGGGCGTGAGACGCCAGCCCTGGGCCAACGAACCCTTCATCCCTGGCCCCCTGGCAGACTACATGGACGCGCAATTCGCCTTCTTCAACTCCGACAAGCTGGCCTACCAACCCGTGATCGCCGGGCTGAACTACTTCCTCACGCACGGTGCCCGCGGCGGAGAGGGGGAGGGCTTGCTCGGCGAGAAGCGCGACGTAGAAGTCTGGCTCGGCTGGCTCGAGAAGATAGCTCACGGCGAGCTGGAGGCGATCGAGACACCCATCGGATACTTGCCGAAGTACGAGGACCTCAGGGAGCTCTTCGCCACGATTGACAAGGAATATCCAAGAGAGCTCTACGACAAGCAGTTTGCCCTTTACATCGACAACATTTTGGCTCGGATCGAGCTGCAGAAAGCGGCCTACAAGGAAGAGCAGAACGTCCCGCAGAGACTATTCGAGATCTATGAAGAGCAGACAAAGGGTCTCGAAGCATTGAAGGCCAGATACGGCTCCATCGTCTCGATGGAGCAAGTGATCGAAGCCAAACGTAACAGCTGATGTCGGACGCCGTTCACTGTTGAGGAGGCCTGATGCCTGATCAACTGACCAAAGAAGAACTGCTGGCCAAAGCCAAGAAGCCAGCCGAAGACGCGATGAAGCTACATCCCTACTACCAAGGCAAGGTACAGATCGCGCCGAAGTGCCCCGTTCGCGGGCTCGATGACTTCGCCATCTGGTACACGCCGGGGGTGGCCGAACCCTGCCGGGCCATTAGCGAGGACGAGACGCTGGCCTACGAGTTCACGAACAAGGGGAACACCGTGGCCATCATCTCCGACGGCACACGTGTGCTCGGACTTGGGAAGATCGGCGCCACCGCCGGACTACCGGTGATGGAGGGAAAGGCGCTGCTCTTCAAGTACCTCGGAGGCGTGGATGCCGTGCCGATCTGCCTGGACACCACAGATCCGTACCGCATCATCCTCGCCTCCAAGTGGCTGCAGCCGTCTTTCGGCGGAGTGAACCTGGAAGACATCGAACAGCCGAAGTGTTTCCGGGTGCTCGACATGTTGCGCAGTGATCCCGACGTCAATATCCCAGTCTGGCACGATGACCAACAGGGAACAGCCACGGTCATTCTCGCCGGCCTGATCAACGCCTTGAAGATCGTAGGCAAGAAGATGGAGGATATCCACGTGGCCCTGGTCGGCGTCGGCGCAGCCAACATCGCCACGCTGCGCCTGTTGCTCGCCAGCGGGGTCGAGTTCGGAAACGTCATCGCCTCCGATAGCCAGGGCATCCTCCATCCTCAGCGTGCCGACATCGAGGCACGCAAGACCGAGTTCGTCGACAAGTGGCGCATCTGCCAGCAGAGCAACGCCGAGGGCCGGCGCGGCGACGTCGCGGACGCAATGCGCGATGCCGACGTCTGCATCGCCGCTAGCACACCGGGGCCGGGCACGATTCAGCCCGACTGGGTCGCGGCCATGGCTGACGATGCGATCCTCTTCGCCTGCGCCAACCCTATCCCCGAGATCTGGCCCTGGGAGGCCAAGAAGGCCGGCGCGCGGATCGTCGGCACCGGCCGCAGCGATTTCCCCAATCAGATCAACAACTCGCTCGGTTTCCCCGCCATCTTTCGTGGCGTCCTCGATGTGAGGGCGACGACGATCACCGATGAGATGGCCATCGCCGCAGCCCGGGCCCTGGCAGACTATCAGCGGGAGCGAGGCTTTGGTGAGGACCAGCTCCTACCCACCATGGGCGACTGGGAGGTCTTCCCCCACGAGGCAGCAGCCGTGGGTGTCAAGGCTCAGGAGCAGGGGGTGGCGCGCCGAGGACTGACGTATAGCGAGCTCTTACACGAGGCGAGAGACAGAATTCAGCAGGCCCAGGAGATGACGCGGTTCCTGATGGAGAAGGAGATCATTCCGCCCGTGCCAGAAGAATGGTCGTGAGGAGGAGAAGCCAATGTATGAACTGATCATCATCGGCGGCGGACCCGCCGGAATCAGTGCCGCCACGATGGCGCTCAACCAGCGCATGGAGACGATGATCGTCGCCGAGCAATGGGGCGGCCAGACGACGTACGAAATGCAGCTCGAGGACAAGGAAGGACGCGTGAGCATCAGCGGCGAGACGCTCTTGGATTCCTTTCGCCGTCAGCTCGACTATCTGGACTTTGTGCGTCACTTCGACCGGGTGACCAAAGTCAGCCCTAAAGAGGACACCTTCGTCATACAGACTGCTGACGGCGACTGCTTCGAGGGGCAGACCTTGATCGTCGCCACAGGTGCCAAACCAGAGCGCCTGAACGTGCCAGGGGCAAAACGATTGGCCGGGCGCGGGCTGAGCTACTCGGCGACCACCCACGCCGGTCTCTTCCTGGGTAAGAGCATAGCCGTGATTGGAAACGGGCGCCGTGCCCAGTGGGCTGCGGCAAGCCTGTCTCGCAAAGCCCATACGGTTCATCTTCTGGCCCCAGATCCGCTGGTGCCGACTCCGCTGGTCGACAAACTCCGGGGCATGGACAACCTGGAGGTGGTAGAGGGTGCGATCGTCAAGGAAGTCGTGGGCGACGAGTTCGTAAGCGGCGTGGTGGCTGTCATGGCGGATGGAGAGACGCGCGAAATACCGGTTAAGGGCGTGTTCGTCAAGCTGACACGCCTCCCCAACTCCGGGCTCGTGAAGGACTGGATCGACTGTGACAGCCGTGGTCACATCATCGTCGATCAGTCTAACGCCACGAGCTGGCCTGGTGTGTTCGCCGCTGGAGACGTGACCCTGGTCTCCGAGCAGGTATTGGTGCACGTCGGCGAGGGCGTCAAAGCAGCTCTGTCTGCCTACCACTACCTGTTGATGCGCTGACCATTTCTGCTACGCCTATGTGAGAACACCGTCAGGGGCGCGGGAAAGGGGCACATGCTATGCTAGAAAGAGCCAGGGACATCGAACCAGACCTCGTCCGCTGGCGACGGGACATCCACAAGCATCCTGAGCTGGGCTTCCAGGAGACGCGCACCGCTGCTCGCGTGGCAGAGGATCTGGAAGATCTGGGCTATGAGGTTCGCACCGGAATCGGCCGTACCGGCGTAGTCGGGGCCTCCAGGAGTTCCTCTTCTGCCAAACGGGCCGGCGGGGCCGATTCTGCGCCCGGCCCCTTCCTGCCTCTGCACGAGGCCCGTGCCAGCGATTCGCCAGGGCAGAGTAGACGACGGGACAGGTGGCCCATCAAGCGCCCTGACGGGCGGTGCTCTCAGGCAGAGCTAAGCACGACGGCAAGGAAGGTGGCAGCGAGGGCGACCAGCACGGCGACGAGAACGAAGACCGCGATTGTGCGTTCAACGCGACCCTGAAAGCGACCGGTAACCCATAAGAAGAGGCCCACCGCCAGGGCGGAGCCGATCAGGACGCCGGCAGTGTAGGTAAGGGCAGTCGCCATCAGAGCCGGGAGGTTTACGCGGACGATCAACCGGCCGAACAGCCTCAGCGAGAAGCGACTACCGAGGAAGGCGTACCCAGCCGCCGTCAGCAAGCCGACCAGCGTCAGTGCGATCCCCTCCAGGCGATGTCGTCCCCGCTCCAGCCAGAAGGTAATCAGCCCCAGTGCGACCAGAGCCGCAGCGAATGTGAGGACGATGATAGAGATGAGTTCGATCACTGGCGCTGGTAGCCTCCCGAAAGAGATGAGCTCACGTCAGTTGACGGCCAGCGGAATGGGCTGGAGACGCGCCTAGAATAGCTGCAGTTGCTCCGCCTGGGGCGGCGGCTGCGACTCCACCATCTCCGGCGCCTGCTCGATGACCTCTGGGATCCGTTGCATGTCCGCTTCCACGGTGGTGCGGAGGCTGGGCCGATGGAGCGCCGCCGCCGGATGATACATCGGATAGTAGACGATGCCGCCGATCTTCCGCGGCTCCCCGTGAATGCGAGAGATGCGAGCGTTCGGAAAGGCACGAGCCATCGAGAAACGCCCCAACGTGACGACCACCGTCGGCTGAATCAGCTCTATCTGGCGGTCGAGGTACGGGTCGCACGCACTCACCTCTTTCGGCAGCGGATCCCGGTTCCCCGGAGGTCGACACTTGATCACGTTGGTGATGAAGACCTTCTCCCGTGTCAGCCCGATGCTGTCCAGGAGCTCCTCCAAGAACTGGCCGGCCGCGCCCACAAACGGTCGTCCCTGCTGATCCTCGTGGAATCCCGGTGCCTCACCGACAAATACGATGTCCGCGTCCTCGGAGCCTTCTCCCGGCACCGCGTGCGTCCTCCCACGATGCAGCAGACACTTCGTGCACCGGGCAATCTCTTCCGCTAGCCTCTCCAACTCTGACACACTTCCCTCCCACCACCTGACTTGTCCGGTCACGTCCTCCCACAGGCGCGTCCGTTCGAGCCCTCCTCTCCGCGTGCAGAGCTGCCGTCGACGGCCCCCATGGCGACAGCCCTTCGAATTATAGTAGGCCGTTACCGTTTTGTCCAACGTCGATCTGTTCCCGGCGGAAGCGCTCCTTTAGTTCGTCACGCCACTGCGCCAGCCGCTGCTGATAGCCCTCGTTGTTGATTTCAGCCGCCATCACCCAGGCATCCTCCCCATCCTGATAGTATCGGCGGCGCCTCCGCTCGACCTCAAAGCCATGCTTCCTGTACAGCTCATAGGCCACGTCGTTAGAAGGACGCATTTCCAGCGTGACGGTGCCCATCCCCTGGTCTACCATCTCCTCCAACGCCACCAGGAGCAGCAGCTCGCCAAGTCCTCGCCCACGCCAATCAGGATGGACGGCAATCGTTGTGATATGCGCCTGCCCGCCCTCCAGACGGAAGCCGACGTAGCCGATAATGCGGCTTCTCGTCGCCAGGTTGAAGACGCGGCGCAATCGGTCCGCCCACCCTCGATCGGAGACCGGCGCGCTCTCTCCTTCGGGCTTGAGCAGAACGTAGTAGTAAGCGTGCTCTCGCTTCAACTCGCGCCGGAAAGCGGCTCCAGGCCAGGGAGTGGGGAACGAAACCCGGTCGATGGCGGCCACCACCGGCACGTCTTCGGGTCTCATCCGGCGGAGCGTGTACGGCATCAAACGGGATGCTTGAGATACACCGGGGTCAGCGAGGCTGGGTCGTCAACGTCGCCCTTGTTCAGACGTCGCCAGCCGAGCTCGGCCAGGAAGCCAGCGCGACGCAGGCGCCACGCCGGTGGCAAGAGCACAGCGCGGTCGCCGAGTCTACCAATCACCTCAACGCCCGCCCGATCAATCTCCCCGCAGAAGAGCGTCGGCTCGGCAATCTCCTCCTTCAGGTTGGCCCACGTGCTGAGACGCGGCCCTTCGTGAAGCTGCCACGCCCCGAACTGCCAACGATAGATCGCTATGCCGATCCGTCCCCGCCCCGCCTGGATGACCGCGGCCAGTCGGCGCCGGTCCCGCCCTTGGGCAGCAGCCACGACATCTAGCGTCGGTATGCCGACCAGCGGGAGCCGCTGTGCGATGGCCAGTCCCTTCGCCACCGACAGTCCGATGCGAAGACCTGTAAACGACCCCGGGCCTATCGCCACCGCGACGCCGCTGAGCTGTTCACGCCGTAGGTCCAACTCCTCCATCGCGGCCGCCAGTCGAGGTGTCAGCTCGATGGTATGCCGCCGCGGTGCCTCCCAGGTGTGCTCAGCCCGCACGCGGAACCCGTCGTGCAAGGCCACGCTCGCCTGATCTGTCGCCGTGTCTATCGCTACCAGCATAGGACCTAGGCTCCAAACGCCTTCGCGCGGAACTCGCGCAGCAGAGCTTGATGGCGCGGCCCGTGGGCAGAGAACCAGAGATGGCGCCGGGTCAGATCCGCCGGCTCGACGAAGTCCAACTTGATCCAGAGATGCTCGGGAGGGATCAGGGGTTTCGCCCGCTCCGCCCATTCGATGAGGGTGACGGCGTAGTCGCTTCCCAAGAAATCATCCACCCCCACACTCCAGGCCTCCTCCGCGCCGGAGACCCGGTAGAGATCGATGTGATAGAGTCGCTCCTCGTCCTCAGCTCGCGTGTACTCTCGGATCAACACGAAGGACGGGCTGACCAACCGCTCCTCCGCTCCCCAACCACGGCCAATCCCCTGCGCCAGACACGTCTTCCCGGACCCCAGAGGCCCCTCAAGACAAACCACGTCCCTGCCCTGAAGCAGGGTACCCAGACGGGCACCCAGCCGCTGCGTCTGCTCAACGCCGCGGCTTATGAACTCCAGCATGTGCTCTTCAAGCAGGACCATGGTGCTATCTCTGATGAGGCCACAAGTCTGCAAAGAATTATACAACCGTTGCCCGTGGGCCACAAGCACCTGACGCAGGACGAGGGGCCATGAGTAAGCCCCTCGCCGACGTCTAGCGCAAAGCGATAAGTCGTATATAATCGAGCGATGTGCCAGACGAGGATCCTTTGAAGCCTACCACGATTCACGAGGAGTGTTAACGGTGCAATACCTGGTCATCTCTGACATCCACGCCAATCTCGCGGCACTTGAGACCGTACTTGACGACGCGCCGGATTTCGATGAGCTTTGGTGCCTGGGCGACCTGGTGGGGTACGGCCCCAAGCCGAACGATTGCATCGAGCGCGTTCGCAGCTTCCCGCATACCAGCCTGGCAGGAAACCACGATTGGGCCGCTTTGGGAAAGCTGAGCCTGGATAGCTTCAACGCCATCGCGCGCGCTGCCAACGAGTGGACGCAGCGCGAGCTCACCGCGAGTTCGAGCAACTACTTGAACGGTCTTTCGCCCAGCCTGCAGCGAGGGGAGTTCACCCTCGCTCACGGCAGCCCGCGTGAACCGGTGTGGGAGTACATCATGGACGCCAATACTGCCCACCGGAACTTCGAGCACTTCTCCACGCCCTTCTGCCTGGTGGGCCACACACACGTGCCCGTGCTCTTTGCGCTGGATGAGGAACACGACCACGCCGAGACCGTGCTGCCGCCCCTCCCCGAACCAGTGGAGCTGGGGGCAGAGCGGGCAATCATCAACCCGGGCAGCGTGGGGCAGCCCCGGGACGGTGATCCCCGGGCCAGCTACGCGATGCTGGACACAGACAACATGACCTGGGAGTTCCATCGCGTGAGCTACCCGATCGAAGTGACCCAGGAACGCATGCGCGCCCGCGGGCTCCCCCAGCAGCTCATCGGCCGGCTTCAGATCGGAAGATGAGACGGAACTTCTGCGGCTGGGTGAACGTCTAGAACATGACAAAGTGGCACTCTTGGAGAGCAGTCTAAGGAGGAGAAGATGAACAGGAGAATTGGATTCGGTATCGTCGTTTCGCTGCTGGCAGTGGTGATTGTCGGCTGCGCCGCCGCGCCGGCCCCTGGATTCGTCACGGACGAAAGGGCCGGCGCTCCCGCACCTGAGGAGGCCGAGATGGAGAAGGCCCCCAGAGAGCCGGCTGACTCAGGTGTCGGCGGAGCCAACTACGCGGACACGGAACGTCTCATCATCCGCAACGCCACCCTGGACATTGTGGTACAGGACACAGAGGAGGCCGTCGACGAGATCGAAGCGCTGACCAGAGAGCTGGGTGGCTACGTGATCGAGTCGAACGTGCGGAAGTACGAGGAGGGGACACGGGCCAACATGAGGTTCCGGGTACCCGCGGAGAGCCTCGACGCGGCGCTGGAGCGGATCCGCGATCTGGCGACGGAAGTCAACAGTGAGAACGTCTCTGGTGAGGACGTGACCGAGGAGTACGTGGATCTCCAGTCGCGGCTGCGCCACCTGGAGGCGACGGAGGAGCGGCTGTTGACGTTCATGGAGGAGGCCGAGGACACGGAGGCCGCCCTCGAGGTCTACGATCGCCTGCAGAACATCCAGGCCGAGAGCGAGCGGGTGAGAGGACGCATGCAGTACCTGGAGGAGTCGGCGGCGATGGCGACCATCACCGTCAGC
>CAYMHT010000102.1:0-9314 GCA_964390305.1 uncultured Anaerolineales bacterium | reverse complement strand
CCTCCACCGTGTTGGTGATCTCCACCCCCGCCAGCACGGTCTCCGTCACCTCCACTGTGAGGGTGGCCGTCCACGTCTGCGCCCCACCTGCAGTCAGGTTGCCCACAGCGTATGTGTACGCCTGCGTCGACCCCACCTGCTGCCAGTCAACCGTGCCCCCTACATACGTCGTCGACACCGGCAGGGTGTCCGTCACCACGATGCCCGTGATGGCGTTCCCCGCCGTCTTGGTAACGATGATAGTATAGGTCAGAGTAGCACCTGGCTCCACGGTCTCGTCCCCATCCGTCTTGCTGATCCGCAGCTCACTGGCCGCAGCGGACGCAGGTCTAGCACCCACTCCGCGATCGGCAACCACGGCTTCTTGATCGCCGCTGACCGTGGCACCTGGGCCATCCACGCGAACCCGGTCCGGGGCCGCCAGCACCTGAAGCACGTCGACCTGGAATACGACGATACCGACCACGCCCAGGGCTAACGCTGCCAGCGCCAGCGACGTCGCGAACAGCTGCATCCGCCTCATGTCGATCCCCATCTCGTGCCTACCTCCCACTCAGTTTAGCCAACGCACCATACTGCGAGATGCGACCCGGACCCAGAGAACCAGCAACAGGAACCTGCGCTACATGGATTCGCGGAAACGTGCTCGAGGGCCAGCCTGACATACGGTCGCTCCAGAGCAGTTCCATACAGCCAACTGCCAGGTGATCGCGATGGCACCCCAATCCCATTGTACGACAAGGAACGAGCTTGTCAAGTGAGGAACAGTTGCCGTCCGGCCCTTGGCTTGCGACGGACTGGCACCGCTGGCGTGGCTTTCCAGGGGCCCCGTACTCCCCGGGTTCGACTTCCGAAGGACGCCGTGCTCAATATGGAAGGAACTCAGTGGTGCGGTCAGTCCAAGTTGACGCCATGCGGGCGGGTGCAGCGTCCCACACGGGCGAGACTCACCGACTTCCCGCGGTCGCTCACGACGAATCACGGCTGAAGGCGCTCTGCACGCGGCTTCCCAGTCAGAGCACAGCGGTGACGAATGTGATCCGCCCTTGTTGCCAGAGCACGAACAGCTGAAGAGTTGGTACGGGCGTTGGCGGGCAGAGGACTAGGATCGCGCGATGTCAATGCCGATGTGGCTGCCACCTAGGGCGACACCTTCTCCTTCAAGTTCTTCGCCGTTGCGGGTGGGCCTTGCAGCCGTCAGCGGCGAACGCTCGCGCCTTCGCCGGTCCACATGGATCGGAACCCCTGTTATCCAGGTTGAACTGACGATGGAACGGGGTTGGAGGCATACCATGCACCCAACCCCGTCTCATGCAGCAGGTCATGCTCACCGGGACGATCTATACACACCTGGCAGCCGGCCGATGCTTCAGCCAAGGCTGCAAGCCACTCCACTTACCGCAACAGCCGGCCCCCAGTCACGGGCAATTCCGCCCCAAGTCTGCCGTCGGCTTTAGATGATATAGCTCGTTAGCGCAGGCGCCTCCGGGCCACGACAACTGCCGCGCCCATCAGGATGAGCCCGAACACCAGGGCCGGCCCAGCCCCTGAGCGCACCATACCCACAAGATAGCCGGACATTGTCGCCCCGCCGATGACGGCGGGATCCAGTCGTGCCAGGAACGAGTCTGCGCCGCCGCCAGCGTGGGTATCCTGCAGCGCATCCTCCGTAACCGGGAAGTCCTCGGACAAGGTGAAGCCCGCCACCCAAGCCGTGTCGTTGATCAACGCAATACCGGTGCCGTAGTCGGCCTGGCTACCGCCCAGGTACGTGCTGTAGCCCAGTGTGGTACCGTCAGCCTCCAGCTTCACCACGAAGACGTCAGGCTCACCGGGCGCGCCTCGGAAGTCATGGATCGCCCGGCGCGTGGGGAAATCGGGAGAGAACGTATCGCCCGTGACAACGGCACAACCATCCCCATCCACGGCGATGTCGTAGGCCTTGTCCAGTCCGCTGCCACCCAGGAAGGTGCTGTACAATAGGCTCTCTCCATCGGCGCTCAGCTTGCTGACGAACGCATCTCCATAGGTGTAGAAGCCTCCGAAGTAGTTCCAGTTCACGTTCCCGGAATTGCACGCTCCGTCGCTACCACACACGGTATCGTAAGCGCCGGCGGTGGTGGGGTAGTCACTGGATTCGGTCTGTCCTGTGACGTACGCCTGACCCGCGCCGTCCACAGCCAGGCCATAGCTGTAGTCCTTGCCACTCCCACCCAGATAGGTGCTGTACTCCAGGCCGGTGCCATCACCCGTCAGCTTCGCCACGAATATGTCCCCCGCGCCAGCGTAGGTCGCCTGGTAGGGGTTCTCCATCGGGAAATCAGGTGAAGCCGCATCCCCGGCCACGTAGGCGTTGTCGCCGTGGAGCGCCACGCCCCAGGCCGAGTCGCCGTCGCTGCCGCCCAGGTACTGACCGTACTCCCAGTCACCGTCTGGATCCAGCTTGATCACGAAGGCATCCATGACCCCGCCAAAACCTTGACCGCCATCCAGCCAGAGAGTAGAGGTGGTGGCGCCCACGACGTAGGCATTACCCACCTCATCCACCGCAATGGCGTCGGCATCGTCACGGCCTCCGCCGCCCAGATAGGTGCTGTAGATCAGCTGGCCATCGGGGTCAAACTTCGCCGCGAAGGCATCGTAGTCCCCGCCACCATACACTGGCTGGTGCGCGTTCTTCGTTGGGAACTCCTGCTGGCATTCCTGGCCCCCCGAATCCGTGTCGCCGGCGATGTAGGCGTTGCCGGTCGCGTCGACCCCGATGCCGTTGGGGTCGTCATCGCAGCTGCCGCCCAGGTAGACGCTGTAGAGCAGCACCTTGCCGGTGGGATCCAGCTTAGCCACGAAGGCATCCTCGTTTCCCTCATACTTGTTAGGATCCGCATCCGGGAAGTCAGGGGAGGTGGTGGCGCCCGTGATATAGATATTTCCGTCACCATCCAGCGCCAGGCCATCGGCTTCATCGAAACCGGTGCCCCCCAGGAAGGTGCTGTAGCTCAACACGGGATCAATAATCAGGGGGAGCGTCCGGTCATAGCTGCCCAGGGCGAAGCTGACATTACCGTCGCCATCAAGGGCATAGCTGACTGAGACGGGCACGCGCTGCCCATTGATCTCCTGCCAGGCGATGGGCGCCCGCTCCAACAGGGTGGTGCCGGACAGCGTGACGACAAGGTCACCCGAAGACTGGTCGACCTGCACGCCCTCGACCCCTTCGTGGTGCCAGCGAATCAAGTCTGGATCGGCGCCCGGTGCGACGACGTAAGTGCTCTTGAGCTGCCCCTCCTTGCCATCGTATATCAGGTCTATGCCAGGGTAGAGCGCCTCGTAGACCACGCCACCGTAGGTGGGGATGCCGGCATGCCAGCGGTCCGGATCGGCACCGAAGTAGTAGCTCACTGTGCCGGGCAGCCGGTCCGCGCCGGTGATAGACGCTGCCGGATTGGCACCCTCAAACTGGAGATGCACCACGTCGGAGGGCAGTGCCAGGACAACAGCTTGGGGTGTGAAGAAGATGGTGCTGCCCCGGTCGTGCAGCTGGAAGCCAACCTGTGCATCGGTCTGGCCCACGTTCGGCACGAAGGAGAGAGGCAGCGAGACAACATCCGCCTCACCTTCCGTGTTCAGCGCAGCTGCCGGCAGCACAAGTGGCTGGGCCAGCAGTACCAGCACTAGCGCGAGTGCCAGTGCCCATCTGACTGGCGCCCAGCCTCTGTCCGGAAGCAAAGGATCAATCTGATGCAGGGTGAGTCTGTTCATGCTAGGTTCCTCCTCTCCTAGGGAAATGGATAAATCTATCTTGTCTCAATATGAATAACGCACAAGGGTAATCTCAGATACGCGTCAGAACTCCAGAATGCGCGAATTTTAAGATTCGCCGGTCGCTGCATCCAACCGCCCCGTTCGACGGACTGAACACCCAGCCTGCTAGACCCCTCGAGCGATCTCGAAGGCCGATCCGGCTAGCACACTCCCCCGTACGCCAACCAGGAGGCCTGTCACCCGCCCAACCAGCCGATGCGACGGCGGCAAGCCATCTGGGGCTAGAGGCGGCTCCTGACCCGCGGCAATCGCGCGGATCTGTCTGCCGACCGCAGGTCGACACCCTTATTGCTTGACGACCAGCGGAAGGTAAGTCCGATGCAGCCATACCTCGCTGATATCAGTATCGGTGTTATTGGTCGGATCAAAGTCCTCCCCGTTGGCGCCGTCGTCGGCCACCGAGGCGGTGTTCGTGAGCACCGGCGTAGCCCCTTCCGGCCACGGATCCGCGATCACGACGGTCAGCGTGCGGGTCTCGACGGCGCCCACGGTGAGGTCAAAGCTCGGCCAGTTCACAACGCCCCCGTCCGCAACACCGCCGTCGCTCGCCGTCCGGAACGTTGTATGACTCGGGAGGATGTCGGTCAGCACCACCCCTGTGGCCCCCTGCGTGCCCACGTTCTCCACCGACAGTGTGTAGACAATGACATCGCCAACACCCACCGCCGTCCGTCCGTCGGTCTTGCTTACCCCTAGGTCCGGCGCAGCCAGCAGGTGAGTCACATCGCTGGCGCTGGCGGATAGCCCTTCATCCCCAGCAGCGATGGCCGCATTCATGATCGAATCAACGCCGCTGGGCAGTGTCTCGTCGACCCGCACCACCACCTGCCGCGTCGCCACTTCGTCAGCAGCCAACTGGAAGGCGGGCCAAGCCACCGTACCATCTGCGAGGTCAAGCGTGTAGTCAGCGCTGGCCGAGAGAAACTGCGTGTGACCAGGAAGCGTATCGGTGACCACAACCCCCGTCGCCGGCTGGGCCCCGGGGTTGGTGATGGTGATGGTGTAGGTCAGCACATCGCCAGGCTCAGCGCTATCCCTGCCATCGGTCTTCGTCATCACCAGCGCTGGCGCCTGCACGAGCACGTTGACATCCACATCGCTGTCCCAGACGCCATCCGGCCCGATTGCGACCACGGTATTGGTGATGGCCTCGACGGTGGCAGGCACGGGATCCTGCACGCGGACGGTGACGACGTGCTCGCTGGAGTCCCCGACGCCCAAATCGAAGGGCGGCCAGGTCACCACGCTATCGAAAACAGCGCCGTCACCACTGGCAGCCACGTAGTCAGTGTAGGCCGGAAGGGTGTCGCTGAGGACCACCCCGGCGGCTCCTTGATCGCCGACGTTCTTCACCGTCAGGATATAGGTTAGGGTCTCGCCTGGCGTGACCTGATCCCGCCCATCGGTCTTCGTAACCACCAAGAAAGGAGTCGCCACGACGCTATTCACGTCCTGCGCCGAGTTGTTCGAGGGATCGAGATCAGCCCCGTTCGCGCCGTCGTCGGTCACGGAGACCGTGTTCGTGATGGTATCCATTCCAGCTGGTATTGTCGCCGGTAGCTGAACGGTGACGGTTCGAGTGGTGAATCCCGGGGCTGGAAGGGGGAAGGGGGGCCAACTGACGAAGCCACCAGACAGCGTACCGCCATGGCTGGCGGTGATGAAGGTGGTGTGGGCCGGCAGGGTGTCGCTGGCGTCGACTCCGGTGGCCCCCTGGGTGCCGACGTTGCTGATACTCAGCGTGTACGTTACCAGATCGCCCGGGCCGACACTGGTCCTCCCATCGTCCTTCTCGACCGCCAGATCAGGAGCCCCGCTGACGGCATTGACGTCGGTGTCGGTGTTGTTATCCGGATTCAGATCGGCGCCGCTCGTCCCGTCGTCTGCTATGGCAACCAGGTTCTCGATGGCGGTCACGCCAGCCGACAGGGTGGGGTTCACTCTCACGGCGAAGACAGCCACACCCGCCGCGTTCGGTGCCAACGTACCCACTGCCAGCGTGTAGCTGTCGGTCGCACCCACCTGTTGCCAGCCGGAGGTACTGAGCCCAGGCTCGAAGGTGGTCTCAGCCGGTACCGTCTCGGTGATCAGCACTCCCTTCGCACCTTGGTTGCCCTTGTTCATGTAAGAGATGACATAAAACGACACCTCGTCCAGGAGCGCAGACGGTTCTCCGTCATCCTTGAAGATCACCAAGTCGGGACCGACGCCGACGACATCCACGTCGCTGGCCGTGTTGTCAGCCGGGTCGAGATCGCGACCGTAGGTGCCGTCGTCGGCGACGACCGCCGTGTTGGTGATCACCCTCACGCCCGCCGGCCACGGTGCGTCCAGCAAGCGCGCCGAGATGGTGCGGGTCGTGCCCGCTCCCGCCGCAAGGTCGAAGGGGCCCCAGGTGACGACCCCGTTGAGGTGGTCAAAGGGCTGGGTGGCGGTCACGAAATCGGTCAGGGAAGGGAGGGTATCGGTCACCACAACCCCCGTGGCATGCCGCTCACCGGCGTTGGCGATGGTCAGGGTGTAGGTCACTGTCTGACCAGGCACCACCGTGGTGACGCCATTGGTCTTGGTGATGACCAGATCGGGGGGAACGATCACCTGATTGACGTCGTGGTCCAAGGCCCGGGCCTGCAGGCCCTGGGTGCCGTCATCCGCGACCTGCGCGGTATTGGTGATGGTATTGAGGCTAGGTGGAACAGCCTCGCTGAGCCTTGCAGTGATGGACAGCGTCGCGGTCTGTCCCGCCGCCAACCCACCCAGCGGGTAGATGTACGTAGCGCCATCGCCTGCCGGCTGCCAATCTCCTCCTCCGATGTAGGTGGTGGACACGGGCAGCGTGTCGGTGACCACCACCCCTGTAGCGTCCAGGCCGGAGGGATTGGTGATGGTCAGGGTGTAGGTGAGCAGATCGCCGGGACGGGACGTGGTGATACCGTCCGTCTTGTCCAGGGTAAGTGCAACCCGTTCAACAGCCACACTCGTGGTGACTGTCTCGTTGTCCAAGGTCGCGGAGATCAACGCTGAGCCAGCCACCGAACCAGCGGTAAACGTCGACGTGGCCACGCCACTGGTCGTCCCCGTCAGGACAGGCGTCACGCTACCCAGCGTAGCCGTGAAAGCAACGGCGATGTCATCGGGCACCTGGCCGAGAGATGAGGTGTCCAGCCCACTGGAGTTGAACCTTAGATCCGCGGTCACGGTTGACGTCCCGTCTACCATCACCGTGGAAGGATCCGCCTCAAGGCCCAGCACCAGCCAGGGGTTAGCATCCACCGCTCCGACTCCCGCAACGTTATCGCAGTCGTCGTGATCGGGTCCCTGGTTGCATCCCCACCAGTTGTTCATCGCGTCTACGCCTAGACCGTGAACGTTTGAGGACAGGCCGATGTCATTGCCCGCGATGCGGTTATACGAGACCTGGAGCTTCGTGAACGTGCCCGGGTCGTCATGGCAGCCGGATTCGCACTGCCACATCTTGATGCCCACGCCGAAACCAGTCACGCTGTTACTTCTCACCACGAGGTTGAGATTGTCAGGACCATAGCCCGCTTTGGCCTCAATGGCAACGGTTTCGTCGTTGTCAGCACCGGTGAAGGTGAGGACATTGCCAGATAGGGTCACGTCCAGCGGGGAAGCCTGTGAGCTCGCCTCGCCGAAGGCCTCCACTCTGGTATCCTCCTGGCCGAAGGGCGAAGGGACGACTTGGGGCGGGTCCGAGGCGATAATGCCAAACCCATACGCCCCTACCTTCTCGATCTCCAGCGTGTTCTCGCTGATCTCCGCCGCAGCGTCGATGTTGTAGATGCCGACGTGGCCCTCCCTGATGGTATTACCCTTGATGTCCAGGGCGGCGTGGTAGTTGAGGATGCTGGTGGCGGCCTCGCCACTGCCAGGATTGTCAGCGTTGTCGTAGGCGATGCTCTCCACCGTGTTACCCTGGACGATGCCGCTCCCCAGCGGGGCGTGCACCACGACGCCGTTCTGCACCGTGAGGGTGGACGTCCCCCGTCCTGTGATTCGGTTCTGCCGAACATCCAGCGTCAGCGGGGTCGCTGACTCCGCCTGTAGGGCCAGGCCGTTCTTCTCAAAGCCGTGGATCTCGCAGTTGCTCACCGTGATGTGGCGCGACACCCCGTCCTGATTATAGGCGTAGAGACCCATTGCCCGCCCCACGGCGCTGAGTGATGATTCGTGCACGTCCTTGATCTCGACTGCTTCCACGGTTCCACCGGCATTGTGGTAGCCGACACCGACGAAGCGGTCGTTGTTATGGCCCTTACTCGCACCGTCGACCACCAGATCCTCGATAATGACGTCATCGGTGTCGTTCACATAGACGATGGGATAGTTGTCATCCGCGCCACTGCTAAAGCTGGCGGTGAGAACATCCGGGGACTGGATCACCGTTTCCTCTCCGGTCCCGCGAAGCGTCAGCGCTCGAGTGATGACCACCTGCTCCACGTACGTGCCGGCGGCAACGCTGACCACGCCCCCGGCGTCAACTCGGCTGGCGATGGCATAGTGAATGGTCCGACAGGGACTGACGACGGTGCCACAGATTTCGCTGTCCTCGCCCAGATCGCCATCCACGTGCACCATGGCCGTGTCGGCTGCCGCCTGCTCGGCGTCGGCAGCGGATAGCACCAGCCCCATGGCAACGAATGCCAGTGCAGAGAGTAGAAGCGTTGGAGCCAGCCATCCCAGCCTTCTCAAGTTGATCCTCATCGTTCCTCCTATATGGCTTCTGGACGTGCAGTTCCTAGTATCCGATGAAGTCGCGACCGAGGCGCCCTCCAGACGACATCGGCGGGAGGCAGCGCCATCAATCCCAGGGAAGCGAAGGTAACGGGCACCCCGACTCATAGCCTCAGCAACAGACAAGGGACTCGCGGGCGTCGACGTCTGTCAAGTCCGGGGTCTTCACACCCCTTCGTTGCCCGTTACACCTCCCTTCAAGCAGATCGGTCATCCAGCAATCGACACCTAGCCCTCGAAGCTGACGCGTAGCACCCATGCGGCGTCATTGAGGTCGACCCGCCCGTCGCGGTTGAAGTCGGCGTGCTGATGTAACGCCCAATCAGCGTCGTCGGCACGGGCGCCCAGATGACGGATCACCTGCAACAGATCACCAAAGCCGAGCGTACGGTCGTCGACATCCCCCGCCCCGAATGGTGATGGCGTAGGATGCGGTGAGGTGGGGGGCGTTGCCGATGGCGTCGGCGAAGGCGTCTCCGTTGGGGTTGCGGACGGAGCCTGCGACGTCGGGGTCTCCGGCGGCGAGGCTGGCTGAGTCGGCGTCGGCGTTGGCGTAGCCGTAGAGGTCGAAGTCGGGGTGCTCGTGGCCGTCTCTGTCGGCTCTGGCGTGTCGGTCGTGGTAGCGGTCGGTGTCTCCGTTGGCTCTAGGGTCTTCGTGGCGGTCGCCGTGGGCGTCTCCGTCGGCTCTGGTTCATCGTCGACGATGCGCACGCAGCGGGCAAGCGGGCACCAATGGT
>CAYMHT010000101.1:0-9389 GCA_964390305.1 uncultured Anaerolineales bacterium | reverse complement strand
GAGCTGAAGCCAGGGTCGGAGAACGAGATGGCGCGGATCGTGGAGAAGCCCGCGCCGGGCACGGCGCCGTCGAACCTGGTGCAGATCGGCCACTTCATCTTCACCCCGCAGGTCTTCGACGTGCTGGAGGGGCTGGAGACGGGAAAGGGTGGGGAGTTGTGGATGGCCGACGCGGTGGATGGGCTGGCGAACCGCTCGCGGGTGGTGGTGCACCCCATCGACGGGCTGTGGATGGCGGCGGGGGATCCGCTACGCCAGCTGAAGGCATGCATCGAGGTGAGCCTGCGGCGTGACGACATGCGCGACGAACTGACGGCGTACCTGAAGTCACTCGAGCCCTGAGCCGTGGAGAGCAACGTCGAGTGCTACGCCGGCGCGCGGTATCCCGAGCGACCGCGGACGTTGGTGTACGAGGGGGAAAGGCTGGAGGTGGCGGCGGTCGAGGGTCGGGAGCGGACGCCGCGAGGGCTCCGTTTCCGGGTGCGCGTGTCCGACGGACGGCGGTTCTCGCTCTTCTACGATGAAGCCCGCGATGTGTGGGAGGTCCGGCCGCCGAGGCCGGCGTGACGGGGCATGCAGGTTGTGACCACGGTGATCGGGGTGGTGTTGGCCGTGATCGTCGGCGTGGTGCCGATGGTCGTCTATGCCGTGGTGTTGTGGTGGTTCGACCGGTACGAGAAAGAGCCCCTGGACCTCCTGAAGGCCGCGTTCCTGTGGGGGGCGGGGCCGGCAGCGATCTTCTCCGTGATCGCCGAGCTGATGCTCGGGATCTCGATCGCGCGGCTGATCGAGCCGACCGCGGCGAGTCTGGTGCACGCCGCGGTGATCGCGCCGGTGGCGGAGGAAGTGTTCAAGGGTGGGGCGCTGCTGCTTCTGTTCCTCTTCTTCCGGCACGAGATCGACAGTGTCCTGGACGGCATTCTCTACGGTGGGCTGGTGGGGTTCGGGTTTGCGGCGGTGGAGAACGTGGTCTACTTCGGTTCCGTCTTTGTGGAGGCTGGAGTAGGGGCGTTCGTCGCGCTGGCGGTGTATCGCGCGTTCGTGTTCGGGCTCAATCACGCCATGTTCACCGGCCTGATCGGGCTCGGTGTGGCGTTCGCGGCACTGGCGTCCGACGTCCGGGTGAAGGTGGTCGCACCGGTGGCCGGCCTGCTGGCGGGCGTGACGGCGCACGCCATCCACAACGCGAGCGCGACGCTGGGGGCCGAATTGGGATGGCCGTGTCTCATGGTGGCGCTGACGTTCGACTGGGGCGGGGTGTTGCTTCTAGTGGGCGTGATGGTGTGGACCTCGGCCCGGGAACGACAGTGGATCGTCGAGTGGCTGAGCGACGAGGTGGAGCGCGGGACGCTGAGTCGGGGGGACTACGCCGTGATCTCCTCCCCCGCGGGGCGGGCGACGGCGCGGACAAAGGCGCTGCTGAGTGGGGATCTCGAACGATGGAAGGAGCTGGGTCGCTACTATGGGCTGGCGACGGAGTTGGCGTTCAGCAAGCGGCGGTCGAGCCGGCGTCCGGAGGACGCGGTGGCGGAGGAGCGGGTGGAGAAGCTGCGAGCGCAGGTGGCAGAGGGCGTGAGGTGTGAGACGTGGTGTGTAGAGCGTGGTGTGTGA
Source organism: uncultured Anaerolineales bacterium (assembly GCA_964390305.1). Lineage (GTDB taxonomy): Bacteria > Chloroflexota > Anaerolineae > B4-G1 > B4-G1 > SKLM01. The sequence goes on along the minus strand of CAYMHT010000101.1, from coordinate 7,778 downwards.
AGCGTGCTGGGTGAAACGGGAGGGCGTGGGGGCGAGGCAGGAGCGATATGAGGGGCGGGAGGGCCTGCCCAGGCGGCAGGCCAACAGACGGATCCGCCACGCCGCGGCGTCGAGGGCCGCGCTGAGGGGCGGTGGATCCGCCGACCAGAAGGTCAGTACCTCAGCGCCCTGAGCCAGCCGCCCCTCCCGCGCCCTGTCACCTACCGAGGCGTGATCTCGACGCGCACGTTGTCGACGTAGTACGTGACCTCGGTCTCCCATACGACGCTGATCCCGAAAGCCACCCACACCTCTCCCGAGTCGGCGCTTTCGACGTCGAAGCTGTAGGTATACGCCTTCCAACCCTCGGCGAGGTTGGCCGGCTGCCCCAGGTCGAAGTCCGCTTCACCAGTCGGCGGGCTGTCGCCGGCATAGGCGGCCACGTAGGCCAGGGTGTTGAAGCTCTCCGACGCGCTCCAGAAGTCGAAGGCGAGGTCGACGGTGAAGCCTTCGTTCGGCGCACCGTCGAACGACCGCGTCAGCCAGATTGTGCCGTCATCCGCGACGCCGTCGAGGACGAACAGCGCCGATTTCTCGCCTTCTGAGGCCCGCTCCTCGCTGACGTCGATGGACCACGCCACCGGCTGTCCGGGATGATTGGGATCCTCGGGCACGTCTGATCCCTTCTCCCAGTCCTGCAACCCCGTCTCAAAGCTTTCCTCGAACACGACATCGCTCGGCTCAGCTGTCTGGCCACACCCGCTCAGCAGCGCCCCGGCGATGACGCCCAGCACAGCGAATCTGATCCACCTTCTCGTCACGTCTGCCTCCTCTCGTCGTCCATGATGAGCTTAATCTGCATCAGTCTCGTGACGTCCATATGGCCCTGAAAGTTCCCGTGATAGACGTACGTCTGCGGCGCCGGCGGCCGGTGGCGGATGAGAATCCACCCCGCTGATGAGGTGTGCCCTGGGACGAGGCCGCCCTTGGTCTCGTCCTGGTCGGGTGGTTCCTGATGGCCCGTCCGGTGTTTGGCTGCATGGTATCACAGACTCAACGAACGGGCATCGGCGGGAAGTCTTATGGTGCCTGAAACAAAAGTCGTGCTTTGGGTGTGGTTATGCTTGGGTCAAATGACTGAGGGGTCTGCGTCAGATGGTGGATGGGTGCTCAAGAGACCTGGTCTTTATCTGGCTGGAGCGGTGCGCCGATCGTCGTGTCTCCGGAGCTCTCTTCAGGAAGTTCGGCGGTCTTGAGGAGCTCTCCTCTCTCGCGTTTCCTGTAGAAGTAGTAGAACCCGCCGACGAGCGCCAGGACGAAGAGGATCTGGAAAACGGTCTCTGCGCTATCCAGCCCCTCCATGAACGAACTGGTCGCCGCAAGCCCCGTGTATCCGATGTAGAGGAAGAACAGGTTTCGGAAGATGCTCCCTATGGCCGTTCCTATGGCGAAGACCCGGAAGTCGAGCTTGATGAGCCCGCAGATCACGGAGAGCGGGGAGCTTGGCATGGCGGGGATGCTCCTCAAGAGGATCAGGGTCAGGTAGTCCCGGGCGGTGCCGTTGAATCTGGTCCCGATCTGCTCGAACTGCCAGTCCGCGATGCCGAGGAACTCACCGAACCTGCCGAACACGATGTCCTCGGCGATGTCGGCCACGAAGTAGAGAAAGGTGGTGCCCACGACGCGGCCCAGGGCGCCGATGAGGGCGACGACGATCAGGTATCCAAGGAGGTGACCCTGCGCCTGGGCGATGGACCCTGTGATGGTCATCACGAAGGGGGAGGGGATAGGCGCGAGAATCTCCTCCAGGATCGTTCCAAGGAAGGTAAAGGCCTCCAGAGGGATCTGGCCGGCGAGTGTCTCGAGGTACACCATCAACTGGTTGAATATCTCCATAGATCTTTCCGATTGCGTCAGTATGTGCACGTGGCCAGCGTGATTGGGCCGGCCACTAGAGTGTAACAGATATTGGCCAGAGCGCCAGGTGTGAGAGGGGGTGACAGGTGGCACACCAGACACATAACTTGAGCAGTCGTCGTCCGCTGGCTCGCGCTTCCCGGGCCTTGCCCGGTCGGCTGGAGGCTTTGCCGACCCCCGAGGTCGTGGTAGAATGGGGTGGATCGGTTCGGGCACCGACGAGCAAGTCCAGGAGGTGGAACGATGTCCGATTCAGACAGCGCTTCTCCAGAGCGCATAGGGTTGCCGCGTCTTCTCTGGGGCATGATCGTGCGGCCCCGCACGACGCTGGCAACCATCAGCGAGGAGGCGAAGCGCACGTGGTGGTTGCCAGCCCTTCTGGCTCTCATCCTGGTCGCGCTCCCCGTCGTCGCCCAGGCCCCCGTCACCGCTCAGCAGTCGCGCGAGGCCATGTCCAGCGTGCAGGAGCAGTTCGGCGAGGCGGCATCCCCGGAGGAGGTGGAACAGATGGAACGGGCGATGTCCGTGGTCGCCTCCCCTCTGATTACCGTCGTCTTCCCGGCCGTCGCCGGCGCGGTAGGACGGGTGGTGAGCTGGCTGGTATGGGCGGGGGCGCTCTATCTGGCGGGGATGGTCCTGGGGGGTCGGAGCACCTTCGGCCAGATGTTCCGGATGGTGGTGTGGATCTGGATCCCCCACGCGCTGCGAGACCTTCTCCAGGCCACCTACATCTGGGTCAGCGGTCAGCCCATCCTCAACCCAGGTCTCTCCGGTCTGGTGCAGAGAGGGCAGTCTGTCACCGAGATGATGACTGCCCCGCCCGGCCTGGGCCAGCAGATTCTCTCCGCCGTCCTGTCGCGGGTGGACCTGTTCCTGGTCTGGCACCTGGTCCTGTTGGTGATCGGCGTGGGTGTGACGATGCGCCTGGCACGGCGCAAGGCCGTTCTGGTCGCGTTAGGCGTATGGGTCTTGCTGACCGGGTTGAGCCTGATCCCGGTGCTGGTCGGTGCCGCGTTCACCCAGGCCACCGTGATAGGACCCTGAGCTGAGACCGTGATCTAGTCTCTGATGTCCGAGCAAGATCCGCTCATCCGCGTTCAGGACCTCCATCGAGACTTCCAGATGGGGGATACGACCGTCCACGCGCTGGACGGGGTGGACCTGTCGGTGGAGGAGGGCGAGTTCCTGGGCGTGATGGGGCCCTCTGGGTCGGGCAAGTCGACGTTGCTCCACCTGGTGGGCGGCCTCGACCGTCCCAGCCTGGGTCGAATCTGGGTCGGGAGCCGCGACATCACCGCGCTGGATGAGAACGAACTGGCGGGATACCGTCGCCGCGAGGTGGGCTTCGTGTTCCAGGCCTTCAACCTGGTTTCGACGATGACAGCGCTCCAGAACGTCGCGTTCCCGATGTTTTTCGCCCGGGTCTCCCCGGCCCGCCGCCAGAAGCGGGCTCGCTTGCTGCTCGAGGCGGTGGGGCTGGCCGGGCGTATGGATCACCGGCCGACGGAGCTCTCCGGCGGGGAGCAGCAGCGGGTGGCCATCGCGCGGGCTCTGGCCAACGACCCGGTCATCATCCTGGCCGACGAGCCCACGGGCAACCTGGACAGCCAGACGGGCGCCGAGGTGATGTCGTTGCTGGCAAAACTCAACCAGGAGCAGGGGCGCACCGTCCTCGCCGTCTCTCACGACCCGACCGTAATGGACTTCGTCCGCCGATCTGTCCATCTGCTGGACGGGCGGATCACCGACGGAACGGGCTCGTGAACCGTGCGTGCTCGGTCCCGCGTGTCACAGGATCCGGAGTGGCGCACGTGCGAGCGCCGCGTCCGCCCTATGGCCCGGATCTGGCGATCGGGGCACGCGTGCCGTAGGCTGAATAGGACGGGGTCTACCGGTTCTGATCACACCGTTTATGGAGGCGCAATGCGGAAAGCTCTGTTCACAATCTTCCTGATCGTCACTCCGGCGGTGGCCCTCCTGATGGTCAGCGTCGCTGCCGCAAGGCCCTTGCCTGAGCTCTCCCTCACCGGCATCGAGCCCGACAGACTGGTCAGTCAGAACGGCGGCGCTCTGAGCGTCTACGGCAGCGACTTCACGACTGCCACCGTCGTCCGTCTGGTCGGCCACGGCCTGCTGGATACGACCTACGTCAACAGCGAGGCGCTCCAGGCCACGGTGCCGCCGGGCGTACCTCCCGGCACGTACGACGTGCAGGTGAGCGAGATGGGCGTGTCGGCCACGCTCCGGGCGGCGCTGACGATCGTCGCCGCCACCCCCACGCCCGTCCCCACCGCAGCGCCCACGCCAAAGCCCACGCCCGTCCCCGGTCAACCGAACATCACCATCCTCAACTACTCCACCGAACCGGTCCGCGTCGTGGCGGGGCGCGAGTTTCTGCTCACCGTTGAAATCTACAATAACGGCAGCCGCGCCAGCGAGAACACCATGGTCACCTTCCCCGGTGGCACCTTCGTGCCGGTCGGGGAGACGGGCCATCTCCTGTGGCAGCTCCACATCAACCACACGGCCGTCGTCACCCAGCGCCTGCGCGCTCCCAGCGACATGGCCTCGGGCACGTACAGCCTGCAGGTCAACGTCAGCGCGAACGACTACGAGGGGCGTCATTTCGAGTTCCCCGAGACTGTCGCCGTGGAGGTGGCCGGCGTCGGGCCCGGGCGGCCGCAGTTGATCATCGAGAAAGCGCGGACCCAGCCGACCACTGTGGGCCCGGGCGACGCCTTCAGTCTCACGCTGCAACTGGCCAACCGCGGGAACCGGACGGCGACTGGCGTGGTGGTCGGCTTAGCCTCGATCGACCTGGCCGTGCCGGCGGACGGGGGGAACGAGACGGCGCTGGATCCCATCGTCGTCGGCCGTCAGACCACGCTGACGCTGCCGCTGGTGCTCGGGGGGATCGCCGAGGGCGGCCGCCAGGGGCTCGGCATCGCTATCAACTACAGCGATTACGAGGGGGCCACGTACGCGGATCAGCAGAACGTTGGGCTCCAGGTCGTCACCGCCCTCGTCGATCGCCCTCAGCTGGTCGTCGACGCCTACCACACCACGCCCGACCCGCTGAGCCCAGGCGATACGTTTGACCTGACGTTCAGCGTGACCAACGTCGGCGGCAGGGAGGCAGAGCGCGTGGTCCTGACCCTCGGCGGCGAGGGCGCGGCCGATCTTCGGCCCTTTGCACCGCTCCGCTCCGGCAACGTCAAGTTCGTGTCGCGCGTCGACGCCGGGGCGACGATCGAGGTGACGCAGCAGCTGGTCGTGGATGGATCGGCAGACTCAGGCTCGTACAGCCTCCCGCTGGCGCTGGCCTACGACGACGCCTGCGGCACTCGCCATACGGATAGCCAGCTGATCAGTCTGCTGGTCCGCCGGCAGCCCCACTTCCAGATCGGCTTCTACCGTCCTTTGGGCAGACCCATGGTTGGCGAGCCCTTTCCCCTTCCGATCGAGGTCACGAACATTGGGCGCACGATGATCAACGTCAGCACGATGGACCTGGCCAGCGAGGCACTGGAGATCCAGGAGGGCTCTCTCTACGTGGGGCCTTTGGACGGGGGGACGTCGGCGTCCCTGGAGGCGACGGCCATCGCCCAAGAGGGCGGCACGGCCGACGTGTTGGTCTCCATCCACTACCTGGACGATTTCGATCAACCGCAGGTGGTGACCGAGACGTTGACGGTGGAGGTGGAGGAGCCCGTGATGCCCACGCCGGAGGCCGACGCCACGCCTCCACAACGGGAAGGGGGCGTCTTGGGAAGAATCTGGAGCTTCATTCGGGCGCTACTGGGTCTGGGGAGCTGATGGAAGGACTTCCCCACCGAACCTCGTCCTGGCTCAATCACACGCGAGCGCGGGGGCTGCGAGCCGGCGAGGGGCCGGAGTCTGTTGTGCGGAACCTATGGCGATAGGCGATCTGCTGAGATTGGTGTTGGGCAATCTGCTCCGGCGGAAGGCGCGCGTGGTCATGACGGCCATCGGCGTCGTCATCGGGACGGCAGCGGTGATCGTGCTGATCTCGCTGGCGGCCGGCCTCCAGCGGAGCGCCACGCAAGATCTGGGCTCCATCGGCGAGCTGACCGAGATCACCGTGAGCCCCGGCTCGGTTACCAGGGCTTTTGGCGGGGCCGCACCGAGTCGAGCCGGTGAGGAGGCGGTGCTGAACGACCGCGCGTTGGCAGAGCTTCGGGAGCTGCGCGGGGTCGTGGCCGCCACACCGCTTCACCAGCTGCAGGGCTCGGGTCGCCTCCGTCTCAACCGCCTGGAGGGGTACGCACAGATCGTGGGCATCGATCCCGCACAGGCGGACCAGCTGGGCTTCGCGGCAGCAAGTGGTTCGGTCCGGGTGGGACGATGGCAGACGGTGGCGGGGGCGCGGGTGGCCGAGAATTTCTTCGATCCCCGAACGGGACGTTCGGTCGCCTCGCCCGGGCGCAGTGGACCCGTCATGGTCAATCCACCCCAACCAGGTCGCGCCGTCGAAGAGCCGCCCGAGCTGCAGGGGCAGCCGCTCCAGCTGGTGCTTACCAGAATGACAGACGACGGCCAACCGGCGGAGCGGACGGCGCGTCTGCGGGTTGCCGGGGTGCTGGCGGAGTCGGGCGGACAGCGGGACTACACCCTCTACCTGTCAGTCAACGACGTGGTGGAACTGAATAGATGGCTGAGCGGCACCCGGTCCGATCCCGCCCGCGACGGGTACTCTCAGGCGCTGGTCAAAGTGGCGAGTGCCGATCGGGCGCTCGCCGTGGAACAGGAGATCATGAGTCGCGGTTTCTTCGCTTTCTCGGCTCGCAGCGCGCTGCAGGGCGTCAACCAGGTCTTCCTGATCATTCAGGGGGTCTTCGGAGGCATCGGCGCCATCGCGCTGGTCGTGGCCGCGTTCGGCATCGCGAACACGATGCTGATGGCGATCTACGAGCGCACGCGAGAGATCGGCTTGATGAAGGCCATCGGAGCCACCAATCGGGACGTGATGTCCGTCTTTCTGGCGGAGGCCGGAGCCATCGGACTGCTGGGCGGAATCGCGGGGGTCCTCCTGGGTGTGGGCCTGGGTGCAGTCATCGACTTGGTCGCGGGCACGTACCTGGCGGCCCAGGCGGTCCAGAGCGGGGCGAGCGCCGCCGACGTGACCATTTCTCTCGTCCACACGCCTCTGTGGCTGCCCATCTTCGCGCTGGTGTTCTCGGCCCTTGTAGGAGTGGTCTCCGGCGTCTACCCAGCGGTGCAAGCGGCCTCCCTGGATCCCATTGCGGCGCTGAAGTACGAGTAGACGGGCTCTGGGACCTGCCCGACGTGGCGCATCAAGTCGTGCTATTCGACGGTCTGACGGAAGATGCGGCCCGGTTGGATATGGGACTATGGTGCTATTTAGGGCGAGAAGGCCTTGCGCCCGGCGCGAGACTATGATAGAATGGAGAATGGTTGGAATTGCATTGGGATGGGCAATTTATAGGGAGCAGTTATCGATGCTATACCTTCCCCGCGAGGAAGGGCAGGGCCTGACCGAGTACGCGCTTCTTCTTGGTTTTATCGCGCTCGTCGTGGTCGTGATCCTGTACGTGGTGGGCCCCGCCGTCGCTAGTCTGTATCAGAACGTCGTGGACAAGTGGCCGGGCGGAATCGGCTGACGTCTTCCGGGCCAGGTGTCGTTTTCCCCTCAGCTGAAGGGGGCGAATGCCCGGTTCTGCCGGGTCCGCGCTCCACCCGCCGAGTCGGTCGAGACCTGTTCGGCACCCTCCTCACAGCACATGACAATATCTCCGCAACGTGTATAGTCGTAATGCGGTGTGCATGGGGCAGCGTGAAGCGCTGACCGGCCTGTACTAGGCATGGGGAACGGGCCAACCGGCCGCGAGGGAAAGGCGGCG
>CAYMHT010000100.1:0-9488 GCA_964390305.1 uncultured Anaerolineales bacterium | reverse complement strand
CGTCAGGTGGCTTGGCAGTCGCCGCCATTTAAGGTACAATCATTTGCCGAAGGGGCAGATGATAGCAAGGGTGCCGCACTTGAGGTCGACCAACGATCGCGCGGACGCAGCCGGCCGGCGAGTTCAGCAGCGAGTGGCGGGACGGGTACGCGTGGTGATCTTGACCGTCACGCTCGCTCTCCTCACGGCGTGCACCAGCGTGGGGACATCCGTGTCCCCCACGCCATCAACGCCAACAGCCGTCCCCAGCCCAACACCTCCATCCCCCGAAGAAGAGACGAGATTTGCCCAACAGAGAGAACAAATGGTAGTCAAGACAATCAAGAATCGAGGCGTCACCGACGAGAACGTGCTCCAGGCGATGGAGAACGTCCCCCGCCACCTGTTCGTGCCGGAAGACCAGAAGGACGCCGCCTATGGCGACTACCCTCTGCCCATCGGCTTCGGGCAGACGATCTCCCAGCCCTACATCGTCGCGCTGATGACCGAGCTCCTGGAACCGGAGCCGGGGGACAAGATCCTGGAGGTGGGCACCGGGTCAGGCTATCAGGCCGCGGTCCTGGCTGAGCTTCCCGAGGTGGAGGTCTACACCATCGAGATCATTCCGGAGCTCGCTCAGAGGGCCGAGGAGACGCTGGAGACCGTGGGCTACACCGATGTCCACTGCAAGCAGGGGGATGGCTACTATGGCTGGCCTGAGCATGCCCCCTTCGACGGGATCATCGTCACCGCCGCCCCCGATCACGTCCCACCGCCTCTGAGGGAACAACTGGCTGTCGGCGGACGGATGGTGATCCCCATCGGCCCGCGCGGTGGCTACCAGACGCTCTGGAGGTTTGTCAAGCAGCCCGACGGCGAGCTGAAAGCGTACAACGAAGGCGGCGTTGCCTTCGTCCCCTTCACCGGCGAGGGGATTCGAGAGGCGGAAGAGAGCGAAGATACCCCGCCGTGATCGTGGCCGCAGCGTAACAGGCAGCCCCCAGTAGCAGGACGCCGGAGAATCCCCAGGAAAGCCCCAGCAGCGCCGCCAGGACCGAAGCGACGACCGAGACGGCCCCGTTGACGCCCCAGGCCCACGGAATCAGGCCAGGCGATCTCTTCTCCAGCAGTCCCATCCCCTTCGGCAGCGGAATCCCCATCAAGAAACCCGGTGGGGCCAGCATCGCCACCGCGACGACCAGCCGAGCCCAAAGTGGAACGGCCAGCGTAACCTCAAAGAGGCGGGGTAGCCCCAACGTGTAACCCCCAACCAGAACAGGCAGCAGTGCCAGAACCGGCCGCAGCGGCAGGCGGTGAGAGACCGCGCTCCCCACGCCAGAAAACAGGAGAATGGCGAAGAGCACCACCGCCATCGCGTACGCGGGATGGCCCAGGAAGAGGATGAACCGCTGCATCAACGGGATTTCGACACACAGATAGCCCATCCCAAGCAGCGCAAAGTAGGCCAGCGTCGCGCCCAGCGGCCCCTCTCGCTGCCTGAGTGTGGCCACGGGTAACACGATCAGCCCTCCGGCCGCAACCACGGCCAGCATCAACAGGATCAGCAAGACGAGGTATCCTGCCCCCCCAAACGGTTGCCACGTGTGGCCGGCCAGCGCCAAAACGTCGCGCGTCTGCGCCCAGCGGAAGAAGTGCCCGAAGAAAGGACGGTCATCCGTGGGGGGGTCGACGTCGAATGCGTAATCGCCATACCAGGCGTCGCGATCCTCCGCCTCCAGCAGTTCCACACAGGCCTGATGGTACTTGGGTTCCGGCAACACGTTGTAACGGTTGATCTCGTGCGACCGAATGCCGGGTAAGTAAACGAGGTCGAAGGCACGTGGCTCCGCAAACTCACGCACCGTCGTCAACTCCTCCGTCGCGAAGCCTCCTCGCCGAACCAGGATCAGCATCTGTCGATAACTGCGCAGGGCGACGATGTTCGTGTGCGGGTCGCCCCCTGCCCGCTCCACGGCCTCGACCGCCAGCGCAAACGCCCGGATCGACTCGGAAGGGGGTACCTGAAGCCAGCGCGTCACCACCAGCAGACCGTCCTGCCCCAACCTCCCCAGGTAATCAGAGAAGGCTTCCACGGTGTAACGATAGTCCTCGTTGAGGCTGTAGGCGCCAGACGTAACCGTGCGCTGGGGCGCATTCAACGAGAGCGTCACTACTTGGTACTCATCCGGGGTTCGCCGCGCATAGGTGCGTCCCTGCTCCACGACGACCTCCACGCGCGGGTTCTCGTAGATGTCGCCGGCCCACTCCCCTTCCTGGCGCACGGCCCTCACGATCAGCGGGTTCGGCTCGACCACCGTCACGGCACCGGCCCCCTGCGCCAGGGCAGTCAGGACGTCCAGCCCACCCCGGGGCTCCAGCACCAGGGCGCGAGCGCCGGGCCGCAGCCGATAGGGCAGCGCCGTCAGCAGGCAATCCGTGAACGGCAGATCTCGAAAGCCTGGGTCGACGTGAGTGATGTAGTTCAGATCGTCACCGTCGACCGTTAGCCCCAGCTGGCTCGGCGGTTGGGCGGGACAGCGGAAGCCGCTCCCGGGAAGCCCACGGATGCCCTCCGATCGCACGACGTCCACCCGCGAGAACCCGTTCCAGGCCTGGAAGATCTGCTGTGCGTCAGGATACTGGAGGAGGTAGCTCAGGTCCTTGTAGGGAGAGAGACGCACGTGAAGGAAAGCGGGCGTTCGAAGCGCGCCCAGCAAAAGAACGCAGATGACACAGACGTGGATCACCCGCAGACCGCGCGCCATCAGCCGCGACCGCGCCTCAACGCTGACCCTGTCGCTGTCCTCGAAGGCGAAAGCCGCCGCCAGGGCCAGCGCGGCGCATAGCAGGACCACTCCCTCGCCGCCGACCAGCGAGGGAACGGCCACAGCCAGCACGCACCCGGAAGCCGAGCCCGTGAGATTGGCCGCGTAGGTCCGCCCCACCTCTTGGGGCCGGGCCGCCAACAACAGCGCGACAGCGGTGCCGCTGCAGAAGAAAGGCGTGGCCAGCGCCACGTAGTGAAGCAGGAGCACCCCCACCTGCCGCCAATCGCGCGCAATGCGAAAGGAATCGAAGGGCAGGTGGAGGGTCAGGGCATACGAACCGACAACCGTCAGCGCGAATGCCCAGGCCAGGTGACGCAGCACCCGGGAGGTTCCAAACTTCGTCACTCGGGGAAAAACACTCAGAAACGTGCCACTGGCGCCGAAACCCAGAAGTGCCAGGCTGACGACCATGAAGGCAAAATGATAGAACTGGGCGACCGAGAAGATCCGCGTGAGAATGACCTCGAAGCCCAGCGAGGCCGCCGAGAGCAGAAAGAGACCCACAGTGGTCACCATCTCACACTCCCAACCCGACCAGGGACAGAACCACCGTGATGGGGATGAGCACCACCGAGGCGACGAAAGGGTACGCCGGTTCGCTGGCGTACAGCCACCCTGCGACGTACGGAGCGACGACTTGAGCAGCGGCCATGACGGTCTCCGTCGCGCCCAGGAGCAATCCGCGATCTGCCTCTCTGGCCAGCGCGGTTGCCCGCGCCTGGGTTAAGGATCGGCACCCCTGGTAGGCACCGCGCAGGAAATAGGCCAGGGCCAGGAAGGGGAACGTTCCTGCCAGCAGAAGAAGCAGCGCCGAGGCCCACACCAGGGCCTGACCGACGACCATACCGTCGGCACAGTGCAGGAACGAGAGCCCCTCTCTCACTTCCGCGAGAGAACCCTCGCCCCTATCGGAGCGACGGTTCCGCGCAGTGGCTCCATCGCTCAGGCGCCCAAGAAACGGACCAAGGAGCGCCATACCCAGAGCCTGGAACGAGCCCAGCGTCCCGATGCGAGCTATGCTCCACCCTCCGGCGTCCCTGAGGAAGTTGGGCGCCAGCGGAAATCCGAGATACATGGCCACGAACAAGAGGCAGGCGAAGGCGGCGAAACGTAGGAAGCGTCGGTTCAGCAATAGACGCCACCGCCTGCTCCGATCGGCGCGCGCGTGGACTGGCTGCGGGGAGACCTGTACGACGGCAACCATTGAAATGGCGAAAAGAAGCGCCGAAGCGAAATAGACCGTGCGCATGGCCGTGACCTCGGCCAACCAGCCACCAACAGCGGGGGAGATCACGCCGCCGGCCGCGTAGCCAGCGAAGACGGTGGTAAAGGTCTGTGCCAGGTGACGTCCCCCTGCTGCGTGCGCCAGGTAAGCATTGATCACAGGAATACAATAGGCCGAGAGGGCGTAGATCACCAGCCCCGGGAGGAGAGCCCGCCAGCTGCGGGCAAGCCCCACTAACACGACCCCGATCAGGCCCATGATCCATCCGCCAACCATCACCCATTTGCGTGGCACGCGATCCGCCATGACGCCGGCAGGGAGGAAGCTCGCTGCCTTCACCACGGCAGCGATTGAAAGCAAGCCTCCGATCTGGACCGGGTTGGCGCCAAGTTCCTCGATGTAGAGGGGCTGGATGGTGAAGAAAAGCCCCTCGCCAAATCCCCAAAGCAGGAGAGCCAGTGTGACTAGGCGGGTGTCACGGTTCATAGCGATCAAGGTGCAGCGGGCGGCCCGAGCCTGCGCCTATTTTACCTTGCCCCGAGGGTTTGGACAATGCCCCTGCCCGTGCTACAATGAGGGGCGCAAGAGGAGTCAGGAGCGAGGGAAGGAGGACGCCAATGGGAAGGACGCTGCTATTGACAGGCCGCCCTGGCGTCGGCAAGACGACGGTCATCAAGAAAGCGGCCGACGCGTTGGGAGATCGCGCCGGTGGATTCTACACCGAGGAGATCCGCGGTCCGGACGGGCGCCGCAGGGGCTTCCGACTGATGACGCTGGACGGAGATGAAGCCATGATAGCTCACACGCATCTTCGAGGCGAGGGGCGTCCCCAGGTCAGCCGCTATGGCGTGGACGTGGAGGCGGTCGAAGACGTCGGCGTGGCAGCTATCCGGCAGGCGACGGCGTCGGGCAAGACCGTTATTGTAGACGAGATCGGCAAGATGGAGCTTTTCTGCGAGGCCTTCAAGAGAGCAGTCAGCGAGGCCGTCGAGAGCCCGAATCCCGTGCTTGCCACGGCCATGAGCGGCTCCCAGCCCTGGGTCGACCAGCTCAAGGGCAGACAAGCGGTCGAGGTGTGGGAGGTCACGGTCCAGAATCGCGACGCCCTTCCAGAACGGGCCCGTCAGTGGCTTCACGTTGACGCGAACGCCAAGTAGCGGTACAATACAAGGCAACGGTGCCCGTTCATCTAGTGCTCGTGGCAGACAACGTCACAATCCACACGCCGGCACCAGATGACACCGAAGCCATCGCCCACGAACGTCGGGCGATGTTTGACAATATGGAGACGACGGGTCGATCCGGCGATTCACCTGGAGCGGCGTCGCGACTCCCGTCCGCGAGTCGCCGGACGGATTAGTTTCGGCCAAGATCATACCAGACATCTGATCATAAGACGTAAGATATGACTGACGTAGACGAACATCTGTATAACCACATAACCGACAACCTGGATGCCATGATGGGCATCCTCCCGCAGGATATCCGGGCTGTTCTACAGGAGCACGGGCGGCGCGATGATCTGTTGGAGGTCATCCTCGACCTCGGTCGTGTGCCGACGGCACGCTACACCGACGGCGAGGTCGTGCTGCGCGAGACGGAGGTGACCCAGGACGAGATCCAGCACGTCGTCGATCGCGTCGGGGAGTTCGACGAGGACAACCGGGCCGGCATCGCGCGCACGCTCCACCGGATCGCCGCCATCCGCAACCGGAATGGCGACGTGGTCGGTCTGACCTGCCGCGTGGGTCGAGCCGTCTACGGCACCATCTCCATCATCCAGGATATCGTTGAGAGCGGAAAGAGTATCCTCTTGCTGGGGCGCCCAGGCGTCGGCAAGACGACGATGCTCCGTGAGGCAGCTCGCGTCCTGGCCGAGAAGAAGCGGGTGGTCATCGTGGACACGTCCAACGAGATCGGCGGGGACGGGGACATCCCCCATCCTGCCATCGGGCGCGCCCGCCGCATGCAGGTAGAGACCCCGGCCCTCCAGCACGAGGTGATGATCGAAGCCGTCGAGAACCACAACCCCGAGGTGATCGTCATCGATGAGATCGGACGCGAGCTGGAGGCCGTGGCGGCCCGAACCATCGCCGAGCGAGGGGTCCAGCTGATCGGCACCGCTCACGGCAACACGCTCGATAACCTGCTCATGAACCCGACGCTCTCTGACCTCGTCGGTGGGGTCGAGAGCGTCACGCTCTCCGATGAGGAGGCCCGCCGGCGCGACACCCAGAAGACGATCCTGGAGCGGCGAGCACCCCCGACCTTCGACATCCTCATCGAGATCCAGGCACGGCAGCGCCTCATCGTCCACAACAGCGTGGCCCAGTCCGTCGATGCCCTGCTGCGCGGGCGAGAGCCCTCGCAGGTCGAGCGGCGCTACCGCGACGCGGATGGCGAGATCCAGACCGAGCGGGCGATGCCTCTCTCGCTCCAGGAACGAGAGCGCGGGCAGAGAGGGACCAGCGCTGAAGGGGTCTCGAGGCCTTTGGGATCGGTCGGCTCTCGGCCGTCGCCGAGCCGGTCACAGGCCCGAGAGCCAGTCCGAGTCTACACCTATGGGATCAACCGCAAGCGTCTGGACAAGGCAGCCCAGCGGGTCCGCGTACCCATCTACGTCGTGAAGGAGCTGACGGAGGCGGATCTGATGATCACGACGAAGGCCTTCTACAACCAGCGTACCAAGGTGCTCCAGGAGGCGGAGCAGCGCGACCTGCCCATCTACGTGCTTCGTAACGACACCATCGCCCAGATGCAGAGTTGCCTGACCGACATCTTCGACGTGGAAAGCAAAGAGCCCAGTCCACTCGAGCAAGCGCTGACAGAGGCAAGAGACGCGATCAAACAGGTCCTGAACGGCAAGGCAGAGGTCCTGCTCTCGCCACAAAATGCCTACGTCCGCCGTCGGCAGCACGAGCTGGCCCGAGCGGCCGATCTGGAATCGATGTCGCGTGGAAAAGAGCCTGACCGACGGGTGCGCATCTTCCAGGGGTAGAATCAGCGGGGGGACATCGATGACCGCCTTCATCACGCTCGAGGGTCCTGACGGGAGCGGCAAGACCACCCAGGCACATCTCCTGGTCGAGTGGCTTCGCGATCAGGGCCACGATGTCCTTCTCACCCGGGAACCGGGCGGCACCGAGATCGGAAACCAGATCCGGGACGTGCTCCACGACTCGGACAACGCCACGATCGAGCCCCGGACCGAGTTCCTCCTCTATTCGGCCTCTCGAGCCCAGCACGTATCGCGGATTATCCTCCCCTCCCTGGCAGCCGGCAAGCTCGTGGTCAGCGATCGATTCGCCGACAGCTCACTCGCGTATCAGGGGTACGGGCGGGGACTCGATCTCGACACATTGAAGGCCGTCACGGCTTTCGCCACCCGGGGGTTGAAGCCTGATACCACACTCTATTTCGACATCGCCCCAGGAGAGGGGCTGCAGCGGCGGCTTCTCAGCGGGGAGGAGTGGAATCGCATGGATGCGGAGACCCTGGCCTTCCATCAGCGCGTGCGCGCCGGGTACCTGGAGCTGGCCAATGCGGAACCCGAGCGCTGGGAGGTCCTGGAGGCCAATCGGCCCATCGAGGACGTACAGGCCGACGTTCGTGCGGCAGTGGCGGCGCACCTGGGAAGGAAATAGCCACATGACATCCGCCGACCGCGCACCGGAGATCGACCCCTGGTTTGACCCTGAACCTCAGAAGTCGTACGGCTCGCCCCCGAAGTCCTCACCGCCCTCTCCCATCAGGTCCGGCATTGACTTCTCAATCTCCTCCGGGCTCTCTCCGGATTCGAGCCGTCCCACGACCTCGTCGAACTCCGGCCCCAGGTCCTCCCCCACCTCATCGCTCATCTTGCGCATCCAGCGTCCGAGGCTCTTGGGGTCGTTCTCGTCAAAATCTGGCATACTGGCCGGGTCAGCCAGATCCTCCAGACGGCTGTCCTCAGAGCGCACGACCCGCACACGAGATACGAGGCGAGTGAGGTCTGTGCCCTCGCAGTGAGGACAGACAGCGGTGCCCTCGTCGGCCTCCGAGAAAGTACGCCAGAAGATCGAGACACGCCGTTCGCAATCGTGACAGTAGTACTCGTATATTGGCATGCTAACCTCCTATCTGTCGGCAGACTGGTCGATCGGCAGGCTGATGCGCGGTTAACAAGGATAGGTCCTTCCAGCCTCGGCATTATCGGAATCGCTCCAAGGGGATTGTCAAATCCCCCGTTCTCGGCCTGGACCCGTCCATCGCGGCACGCGTCCCCTAGGCCGAGCAGAATTGGATCCACTGGGTCTACCGGTTAGGAATATACCAACTTAACTCAGACATCGCAAGTTCAGCGCGTTCTATGGACAAGAACTCCGTGTACGACTTCGAACGCCAGCCGTTGCTGATCGTTGTCTCCGGCCCCTCGGGCGTGGGCAAGGATAGCCTCGTACAGCGCATGCAGGAACGAGACTGCCGCTTCTACTTCGTGGTGACCGTCACCGACCGCCCGCCTCGCCGCGACGAGGTAGAGGGAGAGGATTACTTCTTCGTCTCTACCGAGGAGTTTGAGAGGATGATCGAGGAGGACGAGCTGATCGAATACGCCGTCGTCTACGGGCAGTACAAGGGAGTCCCCAAGCAGCAGGTACGGGAGGCCATGGGCTCCGGCAAAGACGTCGTGATGCGGCTCGACGTCCAGGGGGCAACCACGATTCGCGAGATAGCCCCGGAGGCCCTGTTGATCTTCTTGACCGTGTCTTCGGAAGACGAGCTCGAGGAGCGGTTGCGCACCCGAGGGGACGACCCGCTGGAGCAGATCGAGCGTCGCATTGCCACCGCCCGCGAGGAGATGAAGACGTTGCCGGAGTTCGACTACGTCGTCGTCAATCGGAAGGGGGAACTGGACCACGCCGTCGACGACGTCCTCGCCATCATCAGGGCCGAGCACTGCCGCATTGATCAGCGGGAGGTGACGCTGTGACGGATCGAAAGGGGCCTATGGACGTGCGAGTCGGGGATCGGGTGCGCCTGCGCAAGCCCCACCCGTGTGGCGGAGACGAATGGGAGGTGACCCGGATCGGAGCCGACATCGGCATCCGCTGCCTCACCTGCGGTCGACGGGTCATGCTTCCCCGGCCCAAGTTCGAGAAGCAGGCCAAGTCGGTGTCGAGAGAGAGTGCATAGGCACCCCAGGCGGGTTCTTGTCCTGTTCCTCAACACCGGCGGCGGGCATCGAAGCACAGCGCGCGCCGTCGCCGAGACGCTGCGAGACCTCTACGGGGACCGCGTCCGCGTTGACCTCGTCGACGTCACGACCGACTACTTCTCCTGGCCTCTGAGCGGATTGGGCACCATTTATGACCGGCTGATTCGACTGCACGGCTGGCCCTGGGCACTTACTTACCACCTCACCGACGGTCCCCGTCGCGTCGCTCTCCTCAAGCACGCCTGGTGGCTTCTGACCGCTC
>CAYMHT010000099.1:0-9607 GCA_964390305.1 uncultured Anaerolineales bacterium | reverse complement strand
CGCTCTGGAGCCCGTCCCCCGATAGTACTTTCTGGCTATACCCCCGCAAACGGTACCTTCTGGCTATTGATGCCCACACCCCCCATTTGATACAATGCTCGTAGATCTGCCGTGACCGCCATGTGGCACCTGTGGAGGATCGAGTTGACAGACTGTCGTCCGTACACAGCATCTACCGTCCCGGAGGACACACAAACGCCTGTCCCGTGGCCACAGCGATACTTGACTCCGCTTCGAGAATGTCTACAATCGTGCGCCTGCGACTGGGATAGGGATCAGGAGGTGATACTGGGAATACAAGACGGACGGCTGGCGGCAGCTGCTTGTGATGAGGCTCAGGAGGAATTGAGCGCATGAAACGCATCTTCACCACCAGCCTTGTGGCCCTGCTCCTGGTCGCTGGCCTTCTCTCGTTCCCCTCCTTGCCGGCGCGATCCCAGGACGCGGATCCGCCGTCGATGGCGCCCCCGCTGCGCGCGCCCGACGACTTTGAGCCCTCTCCCCTCCGTTTGGCCACGACGTCCTCCCTAACCCTGGAGGACAGCGGCCCCAAAGCGGTGGCCATCGTGGGGGACGTACACAGCTATACAGACACCTACAAGGACGACATGGAAAGGGCGGTCAAGGCGCTGCGCAGCCACGGTGTCACCGTCGAGACCTTCTACTACGGCGACCGCACCTTCAGCTGGGCCGACGTTGTCTCCGCCGCCACGGGGGCTCACTTCTTGCTCTACATGGGCCACGGCGTCCACTGGGGCGGGGGGACGTGCACGGAGCCGGAGCTCGTGGGGGGCTTCTACCTCGGCGACGGGGGCTTCGTCCATCCCGACCAGATCCGCAGCGATCTGGCGGGCCGCATGGCCGGCGACGCCGTCGTCATCATCAGCCACGCCTGTTACGCTGCTGGCGACACCGCCTGCGACTCCAGCGTCGATAACTGGGCCACTGAGGCCGAGGCGGAGCGGCGCGTCCGCATGTACGCCGCGCCCTTCGCCGATATCGGCCTGGAGGCCTATTTCGCCAACAATTACTATTATTCGGCGGCCAACTTCGTCAACGAGCTGCTTGCCGACGAGCCGCCGACTGTGGGCGAGGTCTTCAAGAGTGTGGCCCCGTACCATCCGGACACCTTCCGGGATCTGTCGTACCCGGATGATCCCGCCTACGATCTCTGGCTCAGCGGCGAGACTGGACGCTGGAACGACGGCTTCGTCGGGATTCCGGATCACGTCTTCGACCTCTATCCCACCCCGCAGCTCGGCCCGCTGGGGGATGTCCTCACCTTCACCTACTACCTCTCCGACACCACGTTCTTCCCCTCGGCGCACGTGCTCATGCCGGAGAACGTCGGCTCCGACGACTCGCTCATCTGGGAGGTGACCGCCAGCGGCGGCTGGTTCACCGTCGATCCCACTTCGGGGCAGACCCCGGCTGTCGACGTCACCGACGGCTTCGCCGTCACGCCTATCGAAGCCGGCACGCTGGCTGCCGCCAGCTACACTGGGGTCGTCACGGTCTCGGTCACCAGTCCCGACGGGACCGTGGACGGCGTGCAGGCCGTGGAGGTCAACCTGGAGACCCGATCCGGCGGGTTGAACCGCGTCTACCTGCCCCTGGTTGCCCACTGATCGCTTCCGCGATCTTCGCGCCGAAGGAGGCCCCGCGTGAGGCTTCGACCAGCGCCACCCGTTCGAGGACGACGGGACTCTGGGAGCCCGAACCGCCGGGTTCAAGAGAGTATGTCATTCATGCGTGATGACTCCGGCACGAACCACCCCCTCCATCCCGCTCCGTGCCTGACGGCGGTGTCCGCCCTGGTGTTGGAGGGAGAGTAGCCCATGCCGCTCATAGAACCCGCGGCGCTGCTCCTGCTTCTTCTCGGCGTCCCTTATCTCCTCATCATCGGCATCGGCTTCCACAAGACCTCACTCCGCGAGTCGAAGGGCCGGTCTCTCGTCCTCACCGCCGCGCTCTCCCTCCTCGGGACGACGGGCTACGTCGGCCTCCGTTCGGATGGATTCACCCTCATTCCAGACCCCATCCTGGAGCGGGCCCTGCTCTACGGTGCGCCCTTCCTGATGCTCGCGTTCGTCGGGCTGACGCGCGCCTTCCTGCGGCTCGAAAAGATCAGGCCCTCGTGGCTGGCGCTCGGCGGCGTCTGGCTCCTCTCCCTGGTCGTCCTCCACGAGAATCTGCTCGGCCTCCCGGAGAAGATGTGGATCGGGCTGGGGTGGACGTTCGAGCGCCCCTTGCTCACGACCATCGCCGCGGCGGTCGGGTGGGGGCTGTTCGTCCTCCGCGCCGGTATCCTGACCGTCCGATCGTACAGGCAGACGCGCGGCCCTCTCCACAGGAACCGCCTCCGCTTCTGGTTCCTTGTCGTGGCTGTCAGCGGAGTCACCGGAGCCCTCATCTGCGCCGGCCGCGACCTGTCTGCCGCCGGGCTCCACCTGCTGGGTCTGGTGGTCGCCGCCTACGCGCTGCTCAGGCACGATCTTCTCGATCTCCTCCATACCATTCGGCAGACTCTGTGCTATCTGATTGTGACCCTGGTGACGGCCGCTATCTACGCCAGTGGCTTCCTCATCGCCCCGCTCTTCTTCCACTCCTATCCCGAATACAGCCCTGTGCTGGCCGCCTTGGTCGCAGCGCTCGTTCTGGCGGCCGTCATCGGACCGCTTCAGAGGGGCACACAGTGGCTCGCCTACCGCCTCATCTCCGGCCGCCCCTACGACCCTGCCGGAATCATTCGCCAGTACAGTATGCGCATCAGCAACATCCTCGATCTGAAGGAGCTGGCTGGCGCTGCGATGACCGTCATCGGAGACGTGATGCAGACCCGGCGCGGCGCGCTTCTCGTCGTCCATCGTCTCCGGGATGAGGAGGGTGGAGATGGCGCACGATCCGACGGCGTCCGCTTCCGCGGGGTGATGGGCACAGGCGACGGCCCTGTGCCGCCGCACACCATGTCGGAACAGAGCCCCGTCGTCCGCTGGCTGGAGCGAGAGCGTCGACCGCTCACCCAGTACGACGTTGACCTGCTGCCCGGCTTCGAGGACCTCTCCGCTGCGGATCGCCGCTGGCTCGCCGATCTCGACATGGACGTCTATGTCCCCATCTATGCCCAGGACGAGTGGATCGGGCTCTTGGCCGTGGGTCCCAAGATCTCCGGGGAGAGCTACTTCGGCGAGGACCTCACTCTCCTCAGCACCCTCGCCGATCAGACGGCCCTGGCACTGCAGAACGCCCGCCTCTTCGCGGACCTGAGGAGGCAGAACGCCGAGAACGAGCGTCTCAATGCGCAGCTCGTCGCCGCCAACCGCGAGCTGGCGCGTCTCGACCAGGCCAAGTCGGATTTCATCGACGTCGCCTCCCGCGAGCTTCGCACTCCCCTGACCGAGGTGCGGGGCTACAATGACATCCTCGACGAGATGCTGTCAATAGGCTCGCTCACGACGGACGCCGGGCTGAAGATGACGGCGGGCGTCAGGGACGCCGCTGAGCGCCTTGAGGAGATCGTCGACACCTTGTTCGACGTCTCTCAGTTTGATCCAGAGGCGATCGACGTGGTCAAATCGCCTGTCGCTGTTGGCTCGGTCGTCCGCACGGTTCTCAAGCAGTGGGAGAAGGCCCTCAGGGAGCGCGATCTGACGATCACCACTGGCAACCTGGTCGGTCTGCCCACCATCGTGGCCGACAGCGAGGGGCTGAGGAAGGTGGTCTCCAACCTGCTTCACAACGCCATCAAGTACACACCGGACGGCGGCACCATCCACATCGAGGGGCGCGTCATAGCCGCCGACGGCCCCCGGCAGGAACAGGCGGTGGAGATCGTGGTCAGCGACACGGGGATCGGCATCGCGCGTGAGGACCTGGAGCGCATCTTCGAGAGGTTCTCCCCCGTCGGAAGCGTGATGCGGCACAGCAGGCGAAGGGTCACGTTCAAGCGTGCCGGGCCCGGTCTCGGTCTGGCCACGGCCCGGGGCATCGTCGAGGCGCACGGCGGGCGAATCTGGGCCGAGAGTCCTGGTCACGACGAAGAGCGCTGCCCCGGCGCCGAGTTCCACGTCCTCCTCCCCGTGCAGGATCCCGGTGCGACAGAAACAGCCTGAGCCCTCGTCCTCAGACTAGAGAGGTCACGTAGGGCAAGCTATCCACACCACCAGCGCCAGTCCGTTGTGCTGTCCGAAATCGTCTTTGTCCCCGACTCGGTCGCGCCGCCGCAGCCTCGGCCCGTGTAGTTGTAGGTGCCGGGCACGATGTGGATCGTGTGGTTGCCCGGAGCGAAGGTGAAGTCGTAGGACGCTGGCCCTCTGAGCGTCAAAGACAGCGTCCCGCCGGTCTCGTTCTTGATCAGGATGGACACCGTCGGCCGGCTATCGCGGGTGGGCGTTGGCTCTGCAACCGCGATCTTCACGTAGACCCGGTCGCCAAACAGAACTCCGTCCGGGCTCTCCATCCGCCAGTAGCCTTGGTAGATGCCCGGGCTGTCTGGCGCTCTCATCTCGACGGCGATATCCGCGGTATCCCCCACCGGCGTATCCGGCACCGCGACGCCATCGGGGGCGCCCATTCTGTCACCGGAGACGAAGACGAAACGGGTGCCGGTCTCCCACTGGGCGCAGCCACTGGAGCGCATGCGCCATACTTTGGTGAACGATTCACCCGGCAAGAATTCTGCTCCGTCAGCCACCGCGACGTCCTGGACGAAGGCGGCGTCTGGGAGGCAAGGCGTGGGCGTCGGCGTGGATGTTGGTGTCGGCGTTGACGTGGGCGTTCGTGTCGGCGTTGATGTGGGCGTGCGCGTGGGAGTCGGCGCCGTTGGCGTCGACGTAGGCGTTGAGGTTGGTTCAGGGACCGGCGTCTCGGTCACCGTCGTCGGGCTGGCAGCCACGCTGGCGGCGATTTGCTCGGTCGTCGGCGTGAGGGTGCTTGTTGGCGACACAGTCGCTCCGAAGTTGCGCCAGCTCGCAAACAGGGCCCCGACCGCGATCAGGGCGATGGCCGCGACGATGCCCAGAGGAATCAGCAGCGGAGACCTTCGGACGCCATCCTGCTGAGGAGGCTGGAGCGGCACGGAGTGCAGCGTTGGGACCTCAGGGCCAGCGACTGCGAGCGTGACGTCGCCGATGCCGACGCGGTCACCGAGTTGCAGAGGAGTGGGCTTCGTGATGCGCTGCCCGTTGACCCAAGTGCCGTTAGAACTGTCCTCGTCACGGATCATCAGTTGGTCATCCTGGACCCAGGCTGTGGCATGGTGGCGCGACACCTCCGGGTGGAGGAGCACAATGTCGTTGTCCAGGCTGCGCCCGATTGTGACGCCGGCCGGGCCGATCGGGTACCGTTCTCCTTCGGCGATGAGTACAAATGTCATATTCTTACTCCAAGTAGGTCCATACGCCGTCGTGCGAGGCCGCCTGAAGCGTGTGGCATGGGCCGTCATCGAAGGCCAGCGCTTCCACGGTTAGGTTTCCCAGCCCCGCGTTCACGGCTACCCACGTGTCGCCGCTGTCGAGGCTTCGGTAAACACCGCTTCCGTCAGTCCCGGCGTAGATGCGCTTCGGGTCCAGGGCATCTATAGCTAGACCAAGAATGGAAATCCCGTCGCACCCCACTTGCGTCCAGCTCCCACCCCCGTTCGTGGAGCGGTAGACGCCTGCGTCAGTGCCCGCGAAGATGGTGGCGCTGTCGGTCGGGTGGACGGCGAGTGAGGCCACCGTTCGTCCGTAGAGGCCGCTGCTGGCAGCTGACCATGAGGTGGCGCCGTCCGTGGTCTTGTAGACCCCATCCGTCGTGCCGGCATAGAGGACGGAGCTGACGCTCGGGTCGAGGGTGACAGAACGAATGTGAAGGTTGGTCAGGCCAGTGTTCGCCGGCCACCAGAAGACGTCGTCACCCGCCGACTTGAAGACGCCGCCGTCATCGGTACCCGCATACAGCGCTTCGCCATTCGGCGTGACCACCACTGGGAACACGGACGACGTCTCGTCCAAACCCTCGTTGACCTCCGTCCACGCTCCCCCGCCGTCGGGCGACACGTAGACCCCCTCGCCCCACGTGGCGGCGTAGACGGTCTGCGGGGCACTCGGATCCACGGCGACGGAGGTGACCCGTAGGCCGTCCAGGCCGGCCGCGCTCCAGCTGCTGCCGGTGTCCGTGGACTTATAGACGCCATCGCCGGTGCCGGCGTAGCGGGTGGTGCAGTCCGTGGGGTCGTATGATAGGGCGTACACGGTCCGCCCCGCCAGGCCGCTGCTCGTCCAGGTGGGATAGGCTCTGAGCGCCAAGGGAAGGTATACGCAGATGGCAGAATAGCGAATGGCGTTCGCTTGAATCTCCGAGACACCGATGACGGTCACCTCGAGGTCGTAGGAGCCGGTCGTGGACTGAGGAGGAGGCATCACCTCCAGTGTATACTCCGTTTCGCCTTCGTCCACGGCGATAACGTCAGCGCTCTTGTCGCCGATCTTGACCCCGAAATGGCCCCCGCTGAGGTCCACCGCCGGCTTCAGGATCTTCACCAGGATCCTGCTGGGGGAGTCATACGCACCGGCGTCTGCCGGGCTCGTCGAGGACGGCGTCTCAATCAGCTTCGCAGCGGAGAAGATATCCAGGTAACCATAGCCGTCCGTGTTCGTCTGCATGCCGTTGTTGCTGGCCGTGCGCTGCATGCGGTCATGGATCAGGTGAGGCTGCCCCTTCAGGTCAGGATACTTGTCCAGCAGGAGGGCTGCAGCGCCGGCCGCCAGCGGGCTGGCCATGCTGGTGCCTTGCATCACCCGGTAATGGTGCGGTTGCTTACCGTCATTGATTCCAGTGTCGGAGATGACGTACATATCGTCGGTAGGGACGTCGGAGTCGAGGGCCGAGATAATCGCGCTCGCGGGCGCGGCGATATCCGGTTTCTTCCACCCGTCGACGCGCGGGCCCTGACTGCTGAAGGTCGCCATGGTGCCAAGTGTTTGACCATAGCTCCACGGTCCATTCCCCTCCCAGTCTCTCCAGCTTTCCCTGGTTACATAGGCGCCCACGGCAACGGCGCCATCGGCCGTGGCGGGCGAGGTCACCGTGTACGCCGGGTCCGCACTCGCAAAGGTGACGTCACCTTGATATGAGTAGACGTGGAAGTCCTGTGTGGCGGCGGAGTGGTTGACCACCTTCAGGTAATACGTCCCTGCATCCGCGGTGTTTACGTAAATGAGGTCGCTTTCGGTGCCGCGAGGGCTTTCACCTTCCTCTGTCGTGTCTGCCGCGATCGGGTTGTGACCGGAGTCGTAGATCTCCAAATCGAGATCGTTTGATGCCGGCCCATCCCACCAGATCAGACGGAAGGCTAGAGCTGTCTGCCCAGATCCCACATCCACTGTGATGTCGGCCGTCGAGGTGTTGCCGAAAGCCGTGCCGGAGTAATGCCGATCCGCGCTTGCCTCGTTGCCGGCTGCCATGAAGACGGCTGCTCCCTGGCTGAAGGCGTAGTCAACGGCCTGGGCGGTTTCAGAGGTGCCGTCCATATAGGTGCTCCAACCACCGTAGCTCATGGTGATGATGTCGGCATCGTACGTATCCGCCGCTGCCTTGATCGCGGCAACGATGGCCCCAGTCGAAGCGCTCGCGTCCGTGTCGTCGCCGATCTTAAGAAAGATCAGATCGGCGCCAGGGGCGGATCCCCTGTAGGTTGTTGTGTAGGCGCCACGCCCCAGCACGCTGCCCGTCACGTGCGTCCCGTGATCGGTGACCTGGTTGGCAATCGTCGTGTCCGTGTCTGGGTCCGTGTCTGAGTAATCGGAGTAGTCCAGGCCGACGGTGGGAGTTGGAATGTCGTCATGAGTGATGTCCAGTCCCGAGTCCAGCACAGCCACCCTCACGCCGCTGCCATCGTGCCCCAGGGCCCATAGGTCATCAGCCCTTACGGAGCTCACCGCCCGGTCGTTCATCGGCTGATAGGCCTCTTCGGCCGTGTTGAGCAGCGTGACGTACGGCTTGCGAGCTAGGTCATACACCCTGTCCACCGGCACGCGGGCTGTCATCAAGCCATCGGTGTGATCGCCCACCGGGGGGATCCATGTGTCCTGGTAAAGCGCGATGCCCATACTCTCCATGTCGCGGGCTTGACGGCCGTCAGGCCTCCGGCCAAAATGGACAAACACCAGCTGACGGGAGAGGTCATCCGTCCGCAGCCCCAGCGCTTCCATTTGCCTCAGGCGCGTGGGGTCGGGATGCGACATCTGCGCCCGCTTCAGCGCCACCTGGATCCGCAGAAGCCCGGTTACCCCTCCGCTGGGTTGATCGGAGCTCTCGTACGCGGCGATTGAGCCAGCCGGCGGACCGCTGATCAGCAGAACCACCGCCACCGTCAGCGCCAGCGAGATGTAGCTCTTGATCCTAATCTTCGGATCCTCCGGTGGGAAAGGCGTCTCCTAGGGAAGAGAGTGCCACTTGTCGGGCAGAGAAGGTGACGGCCTTTCCGCCGTACACGGAGCTCACCGCTCGTCGATGACCATCAGAGGCGTAACGTTCCACTGCTTCCTGCCCGGCTTGTTGCAGCCCCTCCTGCCGGCGTGCACTTGTGCCGCGCCGTGCCATCCATCTCACCGCCACCGTTGACGTGTGATCGCCTGCCGTGCCGCGGCACTCAGCGCGAAGGCGCCAGTTGCCAACGGCACGGCGGCGACCAGCCGAACGCAACGGTGTGTCACGGCGTGACCGTGACGTCGTCGACGTACGTCCATGTAGCGAACCAGTCGTCGGGATGGGTGACGTTGACCAGCCGCAGCCGGACCGTCTGACCGCGGTAGGGCGAAAGGTCATAGGTGAACGGCTGCCAGCCCAGATCGCTGACGTCTGGGTCGCATCCGAAGTCTTCGGTATCGCCAAAGCGCCCCAGCAGGGTGCCGTTGATGTAGATCTCGAAGCGGTCGAACTTGTCGGCTTGGAGCTTGTCGTAGGTCAGAATGCGGTGATAGAGTGATAACTGGGGCGAGCTGGTGCTCGGCACCGGGATGTCCTGGTAAATCCACGACCGACCCACTGATCCGCCTTTACAGGGGGCATTCTCTTCGCCCAGCACGGCGGCGTAGCTCCCGCCGTGACGCGGCGAGGTGACGACTCCCGGCTCCAGCCCGGGTTCATCCCCGTCGGGGTTCCAATCGGAGAGATTTCCAGCCTCGAAGCCCCCGTTCAGCACCGGGTCCTCGGTCGGGCCCGGCCCCTCCCCCGCGTAGTTCCGCACCGCCAGCGGGAGGTATACGGCCATGGCCTTCCCCGTGGGGCTGAGGACGTCGTTCCCGTATCCGTTCCAACTCGACCACAGGTAGCTGCGCCGCGTGCGCTGGAAAATGGTGGCCGGGGTCTGGATGTTCCCGCTGCTGTCCGCCAGCGCATAGAACAAGTAACGCTTGCGCCAGTCATCAAGCCAGGTCATGATCAAGTTGTCGTCGTCATCGGTCGTCAGCGAGACGTTGACGTTGGCGATGCTCAGGTCGTTGGGGACAGTGTGGATGTCCTGAGAAACCGAGGCTTCTCCGACGGGCTCCACGAGGGCGTCAGCGTCCGTGGAGAGCGCGCCTGACCTGTCTGCTTCGTCCAGATAGCTGAAGCCGAGCTCAGC
>CAYMHT010000098.1:0-9646 GCA_964390305.1 uncultured Anaerolineales bacterium | reverse complement strand
AGCGGTCTCCAAAACCGAAGGTTGCGGGTTCGATTCCTGCCTGGCCTGCCTGAGAAGCCATCAAGACACCGCCGGACGTGTGGCGGTGTCTTGAAATGTAAGCGGAGCTGAAGTCGGAGAGCCTTTATTGAGGGAGCTGTGACAGTGGCAAGATCACAGACGAAGAAACGATCATTCCTGGCACAACTGCGGGACAGCGCGTTCCTCAAGTACCTGCGGGATACCCGAGCGGAGTTGCGAAAGGTCCATTGGCCGACTCGACAGGAGGCAGAGAACCTCACCAAGATCGTCCTAGCGGTCACGGTGTCAATGGCAGCGTTCATGGGGCTACTGGACTATCTGTTCTCTGTGGAGCTGCGGGGCCTGATCAGCGGGGATGCCATCGCGATTGGAATCGGGATCTTTGCCGTGGTGGCGAGTATCGTGGCGGCTGTGATCGTCAACCGGCAGATTGTATAATCACTTAACGAGTTAGCAATATGTGCGCGGAGGAGAGCGACCTGGATCAGGAATTCGTAAAGGAAAACGACGCGGATATGCCCGAACCGACTTCTCCCGAGGCCGAAGAGGAGAGGATGGCAGCAGAGGCACCACTCGACGTAGCGGCAGGAGAGGAGGAAGGCGAGCAACCTTCGCCAGAGGCACCCTCGCCAGCGGCAGAGGTAGCTCAGTTAGCAAGGGATACCGAGGAGGAGGCACTCGAGGAAGCCGAGCTGGCCGAGCCCGAGGACGGTCGGGCGTGGTACGTCATCCACTGTTATTCTGGCCGTGAGCAGAAGGTCAAGCATAAGTTGGAGCGCCGCATCGAGTCACTGGGCATGGAAGACAAGATCTTCCAAGTCGTGGTCCCCACTGAGGATGAGATGGAGTTGCGCCAGGGAGAGCGTCGAACGGTTGAGCGCCGAATCTTCCCGGGCTACCTGCTGGTGCAGATGATTCTGGACGATGAATCCTGGTACGTCGTGCGCGACACCCCCGGGGTGATAGGGTTTGTGGGAATGGGGGATAAGCCAGCGCCTCTACGTCCGTCAGAGGTCAGCGGCATTATGGAGCGGATGGAAGCCGAGGCGCCGAAGATCAAGGTGAGCTTCGAACCGGGCGAGAAGGTCCGCATCGTCGACGGGCCGTTCGACGGCTTCATCGGCGTGGTCGACGAGATCGATATGGAAAAAGCCACGGTCCACGTGATGGTCTCGTTCTTTGGGCGCGAGACACCGGTGGAGCTTGACTTCTTACAGGTTGAGAGGATCTGAGAGAGAGGTGAGGGATCGTGGGACATTCGGGTCAGCCCGTGGAGCCCTCAGACGGCGGTTCTGTTCCTGAGCCAGAGCTCAGACTCGATAGTTAGACGCGATTTGAGGAAGGTTCATGAAGAAAGTAAAAGCAGTGGTCAAGTTACAGATCCAGGCCGGCAAGGCCAACCCAGCTCCACCTGTGGGGCCGGCGCTGGCTCAGCACGGCATCAATCTGATGCAGTTCTGCAAGGCATACAACGCCCGTACCGCCGGTCAGGTGGGGAATATCATCCCGGCTGAGATCACGATCTACCAGGATGGGTCATTCGATTTCATTCTTAAGTCGCCCCCGACGGCGGACCTGTTGCGCAAGGCAGCTGGCGTTGAGAAGGGATCTTCGGAGGCAAACCGCGAGACGGTAGGCAGCGTCACCCGGGACCAACTGAGGGATATCGCGGAGACGAAGATGAAGGACCTGAACGCCATCGACATCGAGGGTGCGATGCGTCAGATCGAGGGCACGGCGCGAAGCATGGGCATTGAGGTGGAAGGGTAGAGACCGACTTGCACACAGCCTGCAAGCGGGTTGGACACAGCGCCCAAACGGCTCGGCCGCTGTATCCAAGCTAGGCCATTTGTGGGAGGGCACGTCCCGTTAGGACCACAAGGAGGAAGATCGTGCGAAAACACGGTAGGCAGTATCGAGAGGCACTGGAAAAGGTAGATCGGGCGAGTTTCTATTCGCCGCGGGAGGCCTTGGAACTGGTCAAGGAGACCAGCTACGCCAATTTCGACGAGACAGTCGAGGTTCACTTCCGACTGGGGATTGACCCGCGCCACGCTGACCAGCAGGTGCGCGGGACCGTGCGTCTGCCCCATGGTCTGGGCAAAGAGGTAGAGGTGCTGGTATTCGCCGCCGGTGAGGCGGCGAGGCTCGCTGAGGAAGCCGGCGCTGACTACGTGGCGGACAGCGATGAATGGTTCGAGAGGATCGAGAACGGCTGGATGGATTTTGACGCCGCCCTCGCCGTGCCGCAGATGATGAGCAAGGTCGGACGTCTGGGCCGTTACCTGGGTCCCCGTGGGCTCATGCCGAACCCGAAGGCCGGCACTCTGGTCGACGCCGACGACCTGCCGGAGATGATCGGTGCCATCAAGGCGGGACGCGTGGAGTTCCGCGTCGATAAGCACGCTAACCTTCACGTGCCCATCGGCAAGGTGAGCTTTGCAACCGAGAAGCTGCTCGGCAACTTCGCGACGATGGTAGACGCGGTGGTCAAGGGTCGGCCGCCGGGAGCCAGCGGGCGGTACATCCGGAAGATCGTGGTGACGTCTTCAATGGGCCCGGGAATCAAGGTAGATCCAACGGAAGCTCTGGCGATGGAGGCGGTGCTGTAGCGTCTGGGCAGTTGACAATCGCATAGCCGGAGACAGCAGGTGCGCTCAGGAGCGCTTAATTGGGGCCTGCCGAGGCACGTGACGAATCCATCCCTGGAAGTGCGTCTCTGCGTCGGCACGGCCAGGGGTTTTTTCATGTCACAAGAAGGAGGTGAGTGAGTTTGGCGCTATCACGAGAGCAGAAGGTTGAACGCGTGGCGCAATACGCAGAGCAGCTGGAAGAGAGTCAAGGGATCATCCTGGCCGACTACCGGGGCCTGAGCGTGAGTGAGATGGAGACGATCCGCAGCAGGCTACGCCCAGTCGCCGGGGAACTCCAGGTAGTCAAGAATCGCCTGTTGGCCCTGGCTCTGAAGGAGCACGGCATGTCGCTCCCAGATGAGTGGCTGACTGGACCGACGGCCGTGGGCTTCTGCCATGGGGAGATTCCAGCAGTGGCGAAGGCAATGGTAGAGGCAGGACAGGAAACGGACCATCTGAGCCTTAAGGGCGGCTGGATGAACGGGTCCGTTCTCTCGGCGGCGCAGGTCAAGAGGATCGCAGAGCTCCCGCCCCGCGAGGTCCTGCTGGCCCAGGTGCTTGGGTCGATCCACGGCCCGGGCCGACAGGTAGCCGGGGCGATCGCCAGCGGCGTCCGTCAGGTGGTCAATGTTCTGCAAGCGTACGTAGACAAGCTGGAGGAGGGAGGCGCCGGGGCCGAGATGGAGCCGGCCGCCGAGCCCGCCTAGACCCGTTGAAATCAGTGAAATCAGTCAATAGACCGCAATCGATGATTGCTCAATGAACAGGGAGGAATTCAGAAAATGGCAGATCTAGAACAGATCGCGGATCAAATCGGCGAGCTTTCTTTGCTGGAAGCGTCTCAGTTGGTCGAATTGCTCGAGGAAAAACTGGGCGTGAGCGCAGCAGCCCCTGTCGCCATGGGCCCGATGCCCGGGGCAGCCGCGGCGGAGGAAGAGGCAGAGGAAGAGAAGACGGAGTTTGACGTCGTGCTGAAGGAGATTGGCCCGAAGAAGATTCAGGTCATCAAGACCGTGCGTCAGCTCACGTCTCTGGGACTTCGAGAGGCCAAGGAAGTCGTCGACGGTGCGCCAGGGGCCGTGCTGGAAGGGGTGGCGAAGGAAGCGGCCGAGGACGCCAGGTCACAGCTCGAAGAGGCCGGCGCGGTCGTCGAGCTGGAGTAATCGGCATCGGACCGAGGAGCCGTCGTCGGAGAGCCGCTTTGGGGCATCCCTGACGGCGTGCAGAGCCGCCCCCGTCGCGGGGCGGCTTTGCGCTCGGTAACACCCAGGTACGCACATGGTGTAGACGACGTAGGAGCGAGAGACTGGATCCCATTCTGTTACAGGTTGATCCGATCGTCATACGCAGCTACGCTGCTCTCATCTACATCGGGCTGCTGGCCGCCGGGGTGCTCGTGTTGCGGGAGATGCGGTGTCGGGGGCTCGAGCCTATGCCAATGGTCGACACGGCGCTGACCGCCGGGACCGGGGGGCTGCTGCTGGCTCGAGCGGTGTACGTCGCCTTTCACTGGGCGTACTACCAGGACCACATACGGGAGGCCATGCGCCCGTGGGGCGGCGGGCTAGCCTGGCAGGGAGCCCTCATCGGAGGCCTGATCGGGGCAGGAATCGCGGCAACCCTTCAACGGATGTCGCTGCCGGTCGTGCTGGACGTGCTCACACCCGGGGCGGCATCGCTGGCGAGCTTCGCCTGGCTGGCCTGCCATACGGCTGGCTGTGCCTACGGAATCGAGACCTACCCCGGAGACGGGCTGCTGTGGACACTGAGCCGCGATCTGCCGAATCTGTACGGCATCCGCGAGCCTCGCGTGGCCGTGCAGCTCCTTGGCGCCGCGTATGGCTTGCTTCTGCTGGGCGGGGTCCTGCTCGCCGGGCGAAGCCCAGGGCACAGCGGGGTGGTCTTTGCCGGCTGGTTGACGCTCCACAGCCTGGGCACGTTCGGACTCGGATTGCTGCGAGCGGACGAGATGCCCCTCATCGCAGGTTGGCGGGTCGACCAGGTGGCGAATCTCTCTTTGTCCGCCGCCGGACTGGTGATGGTGGCTGCAACAGTGGTGACGAGCACGAAGTCGTTCACCCGCGGCGCGTCTCCCGAACAGTGATGCTCACTCCCCCTTCGCGAAACCCAGCCGACTCGTAAAGATCGAGAGCCCCGGGAAAGCGCTCCCTGTTCACACTGGGCACAGGGCGCGTGAGGCGGCATCGACAGAGGGCCCGCATCCCCTCCGCTGCGCGGATGGATCCAAGCCCAGAGAAACGGGATGGGAGGAGAAGCAGTCGGGGCCGGACCAAGACAGCCGTGGACACAGAGAGTGGTAGACGTGGCCCCCCATGATGCCTGGCCCCCGACAACCGTAAGGTGCCGCGGTGTCCCGACGAGGCAGCCCGCAGAGGCCGGGCCCGGATATTCACGACTTCCCCACTCCGCACGTGACAGAGCCAGGGCGCAGATCGTACCCAACCGCGGGACCTTGTCCGACCTCCGCCACGTGGTATAATCGCGACCGCTATGGACAACTCCCTCCCACGCCCCGACAATCGTCGGTTCGACGAGCTTCGCCCGATCACATTCACGCTCGACTACATCGAATACCCTGAGGGCTCGGTCCTGATCGAGATGGGCCGCACCTGGGTGATATGCAACGTAAGCGTCGACGATCAGGTGCCGGAGTGGATGGTGGGGAGAGGCAGGGGGTGGCTGACCGCGTCATACGCACTCCTGCCCCGGTCCACGCACACTCGTACGCCGCGGGAGACCGAGGGGCTGCGCGGGCGGACGCAGGAGATTCGGCGTCTCATCGGCCGCTCGCTGTGGGCAGCCGTCGACCTCGAGTTACTCGGGGAGCGGTTGTTGATCGTGGACTGCGACGTCGTGCAGGCCGACGGCGGCACACGCACGGCCTCGATCAGCGGCGGTTACGTGGCGCTGGCGATGGCCGTTCGGCGCCTGGCAGCAGAAGGACTGGTGCCAGAGGAAGGGTTGAAACCCCCCGTCGCCGCGGTGAGTGTGGGCATGGTAGAGGGGGAGGCGCGATTGGACCTTTGCTACGACGAGGACCGCGATGCTGAGGTGGATCTCAACGTGGCGATGACGGCGGACGGACGTTTGATCGAGGTACAGGGAACCGCAGAGGGGGCACCTTTCTCACGCCGGGCGCTGGATCAGATGCTGGATCTGGCGGGATTGGGCATCGAGCGCATCGTCGCGCAGCAACTAGAAGCACTCCGCTCACACGGCCTGATCTTGGGCGGGGGTGTGGAAGCACGCTGAGGGAACTGGCGTGAGGGCTTCCGATTTCACCGACCGACAGCGCCGCATCGTTCTCCTGCTGGTCTTCGTCGTGGCCGGCGTCCTCGCGCTGATTGCCGGTTTCATCGTCACGTCACTGGAGAACTTCGAGTGTGCCGCCGCCGTGGTGACGGCGTCGCCAGCGAACACGTCAGGCGCGCCGGCAGCCGATAGCCCGCTGCCAACGTTGACCCCGACGCGCGCCACTACGCCTGTGCCGCAGGAAGGCATCTGGACTCAGGTGCGGGCAGCTCGCTTGTTCGAGCAGATCGCTCACCAGGTGGTGGCCGATCGCGGTCTTTCGCCCCAGGTGGAGGTGCCGCTGAGCTTCCTCGACGAGCACGAGATGGCGTTGGCGCTGCACCAACTCTATGCGGAGCGCGATCTCGAACGCGAACAGCTCCCCTATGCTGCCCTGGATCTGGTGCCCCGGGGCCCGATATCCGTCGCGGTGCGGGTTCCTGCTGCGATTTACTTGCCGAAGCAGGAACAGCTCTACGTCGCCGCAGGTCAGCCGGAGGGTGATGGGAATGCGCAGACGCTCCTGGCACACGCCTACGTCCACGCGCTGCAGGACCAGCATTTCGATCTGGAGGCCATGGGGGACCGGGCCAGAACCGTCGACGAACGACTGGCTGTTGAGGCCCTGATCGCGGGAGACGCTACCGTCTCGACCGCCCTGTACCGGTACGGCGATGTTTCGACGGCTGACTGGCCGTGGCTCACGGAGCTGGTCATCGAGGCAGAGCACCCGCGGTGCAGCGAGGAACTGGCAAGCAGTGAGGCGTGGGAGCGGCTGGAACGATTCCCCAATCAGGAGGGGAGGGTATTCGTGCAGGAGCTGCTTGAGGTTGGTGGCTGGGAGGCGGTGAACCGGGCCTACGCGGATCCTCCTCGCTCGACGGAGCAGATCCTCCATCCCGACCGCTACTTCGAGCAGCGGGACGAGCCCAAGGAAGTCGTGGTACCTGACATCGGCGGGGTTCTGGGAGATCGATGGCGCAAGGTGCTGGAGGAAACGCTGGGCGAGCTTGTCGTGGGTCTTTACCTCAGCGAGGACCTCCCAGAGGAGACGAGCTGGCGGGCCGCCGAGGGATGGGATGGGGACACGTTCGCCGTGTGGGAGCGAGAGGACGGACGCCGGGTAGTGGTATGGCGGACGGCGTGGGACAGCAGCGGCGACGCAGTTGAGTTTGAGAACAGCCTGGTGAGACTCATTGCGCAACGCCATTTTCCAGTGCAGCCCTTCAGCCCGCCACGGGGACTGACCGGTCACTGGTGGCGTACCCCGACCGGGATTCTTCATGTAGTCCGGGCCGCGCGCCACGTGGTATTCTTGCAGACCCCGGATGAAGACACGGGCGTGAACGTGGCGAGCGTGCTGCCGTGACGCGCCCGGGCGCTGAGGCAAGATGACGATCGTGAAGGGCATGATCGCGGTGGCTATTGTCAGTGTGATCGCGGGCCTGGCGCTGGTGCTCGGTCTGCGGTTGTGGATCGAGCGTAGATACGAGGACCATATCTACAACGACATCGCCGACACGCCGCCGCGGCCGGTGGCGCTGGTTCTGGGGGCCGGGTTGTGGCCCGACGGATCGCTGACGCCGATCCTGGCGGATCGGGTGGCGACGGCGGCCGATCTCTACCGAGCGGGAAAGGTGGAGAAGCTGCTCTGCAGCGGGGACAACCGCCGCGTGGACTACAACGAGCCGGCGGCGATGAAGCGGTACGCGGTCCAGCTGGGGGTGCCGGAGGAGGACGTGGTCCTGGATTACGCGGGGCGGCGGACGTACGACAGCTGCTACCGGGCAAGGGCGATCTTCGGCGTGCACGAGGCGGTGGTGGTGACACAACGTTTTCACGCGGCGCGCTCGCTCTACACGTGTGAGGCGCTGGGGCTGCATGTGACGGCGGTGACGGCGGACCGGAGGATCTACGCCACGAGGCAGATCGTGTGGAAGACGCGGGAGTATCTGGCGCTGGTCTTGGCCTGGTGGGACGTGAACGCGCGGCATCCGACGCCCGTGCTGGGCGAGCCGGAACCGATCGACCTTCCCATAACGGACTCAGCGCTCTCGGCCGACAAGAATCTCGCCGCAGCCTGCGGCTCTTCTCCCCGACGCGACCCAGCCCCCGGGCTCAGCCCCCTGTTAGGAGAGACTCAGTAGATCCAAAGTCCCTCTTATGGGATTGTCGAATCCCCGCTCCTGACCTAAATCACGATCCAGCTCGAGCAAAATCGGGTCAGCTGAGACTCTCTCCAAGCCATCGCCCCCGCGCTGTCTCTGTCTCCAGAGCAAGAGAAGCACGTCCTGACTGTCTTCTGCCATCAGATAACCAGACGAAGCATCAGGCCGCGAGTTCTCTCGCGGCCCGTCAGAGTGCGTGTTGGGTCCACGAGGGATAGGCGCCGGGACCCATCATCGGGGATCGGTCCCAGCGAGCCCCCTGCGCCGGCTACTCGGTGGCGAGGATTATGTCGGCGCAGGGCTCCCCACACTGATCAACGACGGCGAAGACCTCGTCGATGTGCGGCTCGGTGGTGACAAGCACGCGCCCGTCCTTCAGGTAGAGCCGGACCTCCAGCGAATGGAGCTGCACTACCTGCTCGACCTGACCGGACAGGATCAGCTCCCGAGCCTCCTG
Organism: uncultured Anaerolineales bacterium; assembly: GCA_964390305.1. Lineage (GTDB taxonomy): Bacteria > Chloroflexota > Anaerolineae > B4-G1 > B4-G1 > SKLM01. The sequence goes on along the minus strand of CAYMHT010000098.1, from coordinate 1,055 downwards.
CCACTCGATCTGGGACGCCTCGTCCCGATCCTCCGGGAGCTGATTGTCGACATCGAAGGTGAAGGTGTCGGTGACGCCGTTGACGTCGACGGTGTAGGTGCCGGCCGGGAGGCCGTGGACGTCGAGGGAGATGCGTTCCTCGAAGGGGACGATCGCCTCGGTGCACATCGCGTCGGTCGGGCGCACAGTCGTGATCTCCACGAAGAAGGTGTTGGTCTCCTCATCGAAGGTCTGGTTGATCTCGTCGATGTCCGTGCAGCCATCGGGCAGGTATCCGCGCGCTACCACTGCCACCTGGACGGGGAACGACTCCATCATGAGGAGGTCGATCTCCTCGACCCTGGCCATCCCGGTCACCGTCCCGGACTTCGACGGTGGCGCCGGCGGCGCTGACAGATCAAAGGGGAATGGCTCTGCTTCGACGGCGGGGTTGCCCCATTCCCAGACGCGGAGGACGTACTGCTTCTCCGCAGACAGCTCCTGGGGCGCGCCCTCTTCGCCGAGTGGCACGCTGACCTGCCAGCGCCCACCCTCGACCTCGACGGACATCTCCTCGGGCCACCAGGCGACCGGGCTGCCGTCCGCAGAGAGCTCCGTATTCAAGCGGGTGGCATCGGGTAGCGTGCTGCGCCCCTCGAAGACGATGCGATCACCAAGGGACACCTGTACACCCTCGACCGCAATCGCTCCTCGTGGCTCTTGCGGTGTCCCGGGGGTGGGAGGCGCATCGGTGGGGGTGTCGTCGGCATAACCGGGAGCGCCACAGGCCGACAGCGCGAACGGAAGCAGGAGCGACCCGAGCGCAAGCAACTGGACGACTCGTGAACGGAACATTATTCATCCCTCCAGATTCTCTGGTCTGATTTCGGTACTTCATCTTCTAGACTGTAGCTGCGTTTCATGTGTATAGACGTGAGCGGAGGGCAAATGGTTCCATGACTTCCCGGGTATTGACTCAGCATGAGAAGAAGTGGCTTGACGCTTCACCTGTCATTCTGAGGGACGGCCCGTGAGTGACAGGCCAGATGTGAGATTTGTCGACCCCGCAGCGCTGT
>CAYMHT010000097.1:2214-9952 GCA_964390305.1 uncultured Anaerolineales bacterium | reverse complement strand
AGGAGTCAGATGGATAGGAAGCGTCGGAGTCTGCAGGTGCCTGTCGCGCTGCTCCGCTCGTCAAGGAGTGACTTCTGGGTCGGAGGGGCAGCCCGGTTTGGTGGGATAACGTGAACAATAGCAGAAGGAGACACCAAATGAACGGCAGAACATCGATCGTCGTGGCGGTGGTGGGCGGGGTAGGGTTATTCTTTCTGGTGCTGGGCACCGCTGGTGCCTGTGCTGAGCCGAGGACCTTCCTCGCGCAGGCTACCGTCGTCCTGGACGCCCTCGCCCACCAGGGAGGGTTCGTGGATGACAATGACGATCCCGCCGACAGCATCCGCGTCGTGCCCTTCAGCGTCCATGCGGAGGAGAGCGAGGGGGGCGGCCCTATCGGTTCCAGCTTCCCCATCAGTCCAAGTGCAGGCGTGGATGCTAGGGGGCCGGCTGTGGCTTATAACAACCAACGGGAGGAGTATCTGACCGTCTGGTGGAATGATCGACCACTATACGATGACATCTACGGACGACGCCTCACGAAGAATGGAGAGCTGCTGCCGTGGTTCGCGATCGTCTGGGGTCGACACGCGCGCAGCCAGCCCGACGTGGCCTACAACAGCCAGGACGACGAATACATGGTGGTCTACGCCGAGGATTGGAACATCGGCGGCGCTCGCCTCCCGGCGACCGGCGGGAAGGCGAGCCACCAATTTGTCTTCAGCACCAGTGGGATGAGCAGCACCGTCTACTACGACCATCCGGCCATTGCCCACAACCCCACGCAGAACGTCTATCTGTTGACTACTCGCTTCGTCAACGAGAACTGGTACGGAGCCCAGGGAAGCAAGGTCGACGCTGTAGGTATTTTATCCGACGGCTCCGGCATGTCCTCTGGCGTCTTGTCCATTGACGGGTTCAGCACGTCGACACGGCCCGGGCTGCCCGACGTGGCCTACAACGCCGCTCGCGACGAGTTCTTGATCGTGTGGCAGCGGAACGACGGCTCCGATTGGAATATCTACGGCCAACGGGTCGAATACGATCCATCGAGCAGTAACATGCAGAAGATTGGCAGCTCGTTCCCCATTTTAAGCACCAGCAACGATGAGTTCGGCCCGGCTGTGGCGGCTATCCCCAGCGGCAGCGAGGGGGAATACATGGTTGTCTCCAGTCTCAGCGAGACAGGGCAGACCTGGGTGACCTGGAAAGTCGTGGGACAACGGGTGACAGGCCAGGGGAACCTCAGCGGAAGTGAGATCGAGATCGCCCCTCCAAGAGACATGCCTACGTATCAGTCGGACGTAGCAGCCAGCACGAGCGGGAGTCAGTATCTCGTGACCTGGACTCACGGCAACGCCCTGGTTTGCGAGCGAGCCGTCTCCGCCGATGGTGAGCTCCTGGGCGAAGAGGTCTCGATGGGTCAAACCGCCGCCCGTAATCCAGCCGTGGTCGGCGGCCCGTTGAGCGATTTCTTCGTGGCATTTGATGACTGGCTACACGCTGTGGATTTCGAGATCTACGGGCACCTGTGGGGCATCCGGGTGTACCTGCCGCTGGTGGTGCGGAGCGGCTAGCGCGGGATGAGGCGCAGGAGAGTCATCCTAAGCTGCAACTCGGCCACACTTGGAGGGACACGAATGAGGTGTATGAAGAAGCTCTCACTGACGGCACTGATTGTCAGTCTGCTGCTCCCCCTTACAGGACCAGGCGGGCGGGTGCAGGGGGCCGGCTCAGCGCCTGCTTCTCAGACGGCGCCTGCGGCCTGGACGCTGCAGGGACGGGTGTATGAGGGACCGGTGGGTGACGAGACGCACCCCCTACCGGGCGTGAGTGTCTACGCCTACGGCGCAAACGACGCCTACCCCGACCCAGGTGCGCTCATCGCCAGCACCACGACGGACGCCGACGGCTGGTACGGACTGGAGGTTTCCGAGGGCTACGAGTATTATCACATCCGAGAGACCGATCCGGAGGGGTACGCGTCGCTCGGCGCCACGACGGTCGGCGGTACGGTGCAGGACCCTGACTGGATACAGTACGTGGCTCCCCTGGATGGGAAGGTGCTGACCGGCAACAAGTTCTGGGACCGCCCACCGGCCCTTTCAGGCCGTGTCTACTCGGGCACTGTGGGCGTTGAAAGCGCCCCGGTGGAGAATGTGGCGCTGGAGCTGACCTGTTCCGGCGACGCGGGCACTCTGGGCGAACTCATCGATAGCACGAGGACAGACGCCAACGGGTGGTATGGTCTGTGGGCGTACGGCGGCTGCGAATTCTACAACATCGTCGAGCGCGACCCAGCCGGGATGATCTCCGCGGGGGCCAGCAGCGTCAGCGGGACGGTTCAGAGCGAGAACTGGATCCAGTACGCGATCCCGCTGCACGACCAGACGCTGACGGGGAACAAGTTCTGGGACAGGCCGGCTGCCGCGGCGCCCGATCTGACGGTGACGGACCTGTGGCGTGAGGGTAATGCGGCGTGCTACCAGATGGTGAACGCGGGGGGCGCGCCGGCCGAGGCCGGGCATCGGACGGCCCTGTTCGTGGATGGCACGGGGGTCTCCGAGGAAATCGTGGAGGAGGAGCTGGAGAGCGACCAGCCGCACGAGGGTTGCTTGGAGTGGGCGTGCAGTGGAGCCGAGGACGCGGTGGAGGTACGCGTGGACGTGGAGGACGCCGTCGCCGAGAGCGACGAGGATAACAACACGCGCGGAGAGACGTGGGCATGCGACGTGACACCGCCGCAGATCGTCACCGATGTGTCGGTGGAGGTCGGGCAGGAAGGGGCCACGATCAGCTGGGAGACGGATGAGGCGAGTGACAGCCTGGTCCTATACGACGGAATCGCGGGCAGCTACGGGTTGGAGGCAGGAGATGCCGCCTTGAGCGTGAGCCACGTGGTCGCGTTGAGCGACCTTGAGCCGGCCACGACCTACCAGGGGGTGGTGGAGTCGAGGGACGCGGCTGGAAACACCGCGACGAGCGACGGCTTCCTGTTCGAGACCCTGCCGCCGGCGCCGGGACGTCCGCCGAGCGTGGCGCTTGACGCGCCGGCGACGCTCACGGAGACCGTCACCATCACGGCTGCCGCGTCCGGGGAGGCAGGCGTGGAGCAGGTCATCTTCGCGCTGGGGGAGGAGCACCTGTTGACGGACTACGCGCCGCCGTACCGGGTCACCGTCGATACGCTGGCCTTTGAGAACGGCGGCGCAGATCTGCGAGCGCGGGCCGTGGACGTAGCAGGGCTGGAGGCGGAGGACGCCCAGCCGGTGACGGTTCAGAATCTCAAGGACGCGAGTTCGCCCGAGGTGGAGATCGCCGCGCCCAAGCAGGGGGACACCGTATCCGGCGTGGTCAGCGTGACGGCCGTTCTGACCGATGACACCGGCATCGTCTCGGCGAGGTTCTACGTGGATGGCGACTATCAGCAGTTCGAGCCCTTCGACGTCACCAACCCGCCCCAAGAAGCCACGGTGACCTACCTCTGGGACACGCGAGGACTGACGAACAGCCTCTCGTACCGGCTCGCCGTGCAGGCCTTCGACAAGGAGGGGAAGGTCAGTCTCGACACCGCCGACGTGACGGTCCATAACGTGGCGCTGCCACCGCCGCCGTCTCCGGCGCGGCTGGAGGTGACCAACCACACCCTTACCCGCGTTCAGAACCGGTTCATCGTGGGCCTCAAGGTGAAGAACACGGGCGACTACGAGGCGCGCAACGTGGTGATTCGGGACGGCATGATTGGGTTCCAGCCCATGGCGATGGACGCGAGCGGTGTGAAGTACCTGCCGCGATACCACCCTCAGGGAGGATACGGCTACGTCGAGATTGCATCCGAGGGCACGATTCCGCCCGGGGGGTGGGACGTTTTCTTCTACAACGTGATGCCCGTGATGACGTATCCCGCGACGTCGAAGCCCGAGGTGGGGGTCTTCATCGACATGGCGTGGAGTTCGGCCGCGTACAGCGGTCACCACCATTTTGTGACGCACCCGGTGGGACTCACCACCGGGGGAGAGACAGTCTCACAGGCCCACGCGAACGCGCTCAGGCAGGCCGACTATCTGATCGTGACGAATCCGTACCGGCTGTTTCAGTTCTACAACCCCGGGCTCGACCGGAACAAGAAATACTGCGACCTGCTGCTGTCGACGATGGCGGAGCTGGCCTACGAGAAGCAGGGGGCGCTGGGCTACATCGACACCTACAGCGAGACAGCGTTGAGAAACCTGATCACGAGCGGCGGAAGCTGGAGTAGCAGGCTGAAGAGTGGGTGGGCTTCGAACGGCTATCTGCTGCTCGTCGGGGAGAACCAGATCGTCCCCGGATGGAGCAGGTACTGGGGAACCCGGCACACGACGAAGGGGGACATTCCCTTCACCGCCTCCCCCACCGACTATCCCTATGCCAGCACGTCCGGAACGGAGCCGAAGCCAGAGCTCAGCATCGGCCGCATTATTGGCAATACGCCGGCGCTACAGATGATCGCCATCCGCAACAGCCTCTATTCGTACCGGGGCGAGGCGGGCTACGACTACGATGGCCTGCTCACGTTCGCGGTGAGTGGGTTTCCGGCCTGTATGGGCGGGAAGTGTGACAAGCTCGACTTCGAGCACGAGGTGAGTAGCATCTCCAAGGTGCTCTCGGGCTCTATCGTCGGCATGCGGACGCCGGATCTGGCGGAGTACGACGCGGAGGGCAACATCCTGGTCGGGCCGACCAAGCACGCGATCACCACCACCTTTTTCACCCACTCGGCGGACAAGGACATCGTCTTCCTCGCCGGTCACGGCAACGCCGGGACGTGGGACGTGTTCAACGTGGGAGACATCCAGGCGCAGCAGGCACCCTTTGGCACGCACAGCCCGTTCGTGTTCGCCTCCTCGTGCGGGACGGGGGACTACCCGGCGGGCTTCGGCTTTGCCGAGAGCATGCTGGTGCGGCGGGCAGCGGCGTACATGGGAGCAATCGAGATCGGGGCGTGTAACAAGGACTACACGTGCCCGCACGCTGATACGTTCTTCTCCAATTGGAGCACGAATGAATCGTTTGCCCTGGCGCTGAAGCAGACGAAGCAGCAACTGGGGAAGAGCTTCGTGGACCGGTGGTGGAACGCCATCTATCACGTGTTCGGCGACGCGAAGTTCGGCAGCCTCAGCGCGGTGGCCGCAGCGGCGAAGGCCACACCGGCGGCCGCGGAGGCCCCACCAGACTCGGTCGCGATAGACGTCCCGGCTCATGAGATCGTGGAGGCGGGGGGCGCGGATGCCGTGGAGATCCCGGGCGGCCAACCGCTACTGGTAGACGGGAAGCCGCTGGTCCCGGTCTACCGGGCTTTCTACACGTACTCCGGCGCCCATCAGGTACAGGACGTGCGCCTGGTCTACCGCTCCGAGCCCATAGAAGTGGATGGCCTCGACATCCCCACGACCACGTTCGCGCTTCCCGCGGCCGACGCGGTGGGCGGCGGCGCGGCGAACCCGCACGAGCCGGCCTGGTGGCCCGACGAGGCGTTCTCGTGGAGCGTCGAGGAGGGACCGACCACGACGACGCTGGGCATCACCGTGTACCCGTTTGCCTACGACCGGGTCACGAAGCGGGGGCGGTTCTATGAGGCCTACGAGCTCGAAATCGATCACGTGGCCTCGGCCATCGCCATCACCCGGCTGGAGACGGCCGAACCGTCCTACGAACCGGGGGCGGCGGTACGGGTCGATGTGGAGATCGAGAACGCGGCGTCGGAGGGGCGCGACCTCGCCGTCCGCGGGGTCATCCAACAAGCCGGGACCGGCGCCATGGTAGATGGGATGAAGCTGCGCATGCTGAAGGCAGTGGAGGGGAAGGCGGCGTACACCGCTGTCTGGGACAGCACCGGCTTCGAGCCGGGCAGTTACCAGGTGATGGTCGATCTGGTGGATCGAGAGGGCACCCGGTGGGACACAGCGGAGCGGACTTTCCGGCTGGGCGAGAGCGCCGGCGAGATCACGAGCTTCGCCGTCGCTCCGAAGCGCTTCGACCCGGGGGACAGCGTGGACGTATCGCTGGCGTTCACCAACACCGGTACGGTGCCGATCACGGGCACGCTCGTCGTCCAGATCCAGGACGAGGGAGAGGACATCGTGGCCGAGTTCACGGACTCGTTCGCTGGTGCTGCGCCCGGGACGGGTGCGAGCCTGGAGGCCATCTGGGATACGACGGGTGTTGGAGCGGAGGACTTCATGCTGGTGGGATATGCCCTGTACGACGGCAAGAGCTGTGAGGCGGTCACGGTCGCCGTCGAGGCGGGGAGGCGCGTATACCTGCCCTTGGTGATGAGGCAGTGAGACGGCGGCTCGATGTTCTGTGCGAGGAGAGATTGGCATGGCTGAATCATCCTCGGCTCCGCCGGCGAGCACGTTTGTGGTCCGTTTCTGGAGGGAGGGGTCGGCCGGGCGGACGCGCTGGCGCGGCCACGTGACGCACGTGCAGAGCGGGGAGAGGGCCGCGTTCCTGGATCTGGGCAGTCTGCTCGACTTCGTGCGCGGGTTTGGCGTGATGGCCGAGGGTGAGGGCCAAGCGGCTGAGAGAGGAGAGAGGATACTGTAACAGAACCGGTTGCGCAGGGGAAGGGAATCAGATGGACAGATGCGGGTGGGAAAGGTCTCGAGAGTTGGCCTTGTGGTCATCATACCGGGCGTCGCGGTGAGCGGAAGCTGGGGTAGCGTGGGAGAGGCTCAGGTGATCCCTCAGGAGGAGGAATTCGTTTTAGCTGGTACCGTGGCGAGCCGGATCAGCTACCAGGGCAGGTTGGCCACGCCTGACGGCGCTCCGCTCGAGGGTTTTCAGGACATGGTATTCCAGATCTGGAATGCTGCCACGGCTGGAGATCAGCTGGGCTGGGACGTCATCCGCCCCGATGTGCCGGTCACCGACGGTCGATTTAGCGTTGTGCTCGACGTGCCGCAAATTGCCTTCGACGGCCAGGCAGTGTGGCTGCGCATCCAGGTCGACAGTCAATGGCTTTCGCCCCGCCAGGAACTGCTCCCGGTGCCCTACGCCCTTGGTCTCCGACCAGGGGCTGTCATCGACAGTCCGGCCGCGGATGCCCTTCACGTGTGGAATCGAGAGGGAGGCTATGCGGTCGAGGCGTGGAGCCAGAATAGCATCGCGGTGCTGGCCAGTAACGGCGCACCGAGCGAAGAAGGGCCTCCCAGCGGGATGTACGGGGTCCACGCCAGAGGCGCAGGTGCGTGCGTGGTCGGCAAGGGTGGACATACGGGTGGATGGGCGAGGGCGATAACACCGGGGTAGGCGGCTCGAGCGGAACGGGCAGGGGCCTCTCGGGTCAGGGGGGACACACTGGGGTCTTCGGCATGGGCGAGAGCGACGGCGTCCGGGGCGAGAGCGAGACGGGTAGAGGTGTGAAGCGCAGTCAGTGCTGGCAGCGACGGCCTCTACGCCGTGACCAACAGTCCGTCGCCGGGCGACGCTGGCGTCCGGGCCCGAAACGAATCGGGCGGCATGGCCATCGCGGCCGAGGGCGATCTCTTTGTGACGGGGGCGTTCCGGGGTGACATAGGGCCCGATGGCGGAGCTTCTTTTCCTCGCTCCGCCTGGGACAGCGGATGGATGACCATCAACCAGAACCAGCACCTTACCCTTGTGCATGGCATCGGAGGGAATGCCAACAACTATGTTGTCGACCTGCAGTTCTGGTCCAGCGTGTACGGCATCCACCACATCAACCACGGCACCAGCCGGGACCGCGATGGCCGGTGGG
>CAYMHT010000097.1:0-2114 GCA_964390305.1 uncultured Anaerolineales bacterium | reverse complement strand
GCCGGTGGGGGTGGAAGATCAGACTCGCTAGACTTCGTCCTCCACGGCACGGCTGGTCAGCCAGCTGTCGATGAGTTGACCAGCGCAGACCACCGTATCGCAGGGGGATTCTGGGGCGGGGGCGCCGTTTCGAAGGACTTACGGGTGTACGTGCCACTCGTGCTGAGGAACTATCCATAGAGAGTCAAAGGAGGAAGCCATGGTTGGCAAGAGAGGGATGTTGGTCGCTCTGGCCGCGGGGTTGGCATTAGTGGGCGGTGCGTTGGTCTGTGCGCCTGTTGGTGGCTTCGGCCTAGTCGCCCTGGCAAGCCCCTCCGGCACGCCGGTGATCGGGCCGGCGGTCTCCATACGAACTGACACGATAGACAACGGAGAGCCGACGGTGGCCTACAACAGCGTCCGCGATGAGTACCTGGCGGTGTGGGAAGACTACAGCGCGACCGAGATCGCCATCTACGGTCAGCGGGTGTCCAGGGACGGGCAACTGCAAGGCGGTAGGATGACGATTGCTGCCTACTCTACATATACCTCGACCCAGCCAGCCGTGGCCTACAACCCGATGGTCGATCAGTACCTGGTCGTGTACACCAGCGACTGCAGACCGTCGCTTCCACCCTACCACGAGTACAACCTCAATGGCCGCTTCATCCACGGGGATGGCACAGTCGGTGACTATATCCTGCTCGATGCCTGGACCAGCGAGCAAACCTGGCATCCCGATGTGGCCTACAACTCCCAGGACGATGAGTTCATGGTGGTGTGGGAGATCGAGCACGGGCCCTACGGCTCGCCCGGCCTGCGTCACGATATCTGGGCCGTACGCGTCTACTCCGATACCCACTCCGGAAGCTGGAAGAAGACCGACCGGCGCTGCGTCGCCACGGGGGCTCTGGACGGCGCCGACGATGACAGGGAGCGAGTCTGGCCGGCCTTGGCCTACAACGCCGCCCGAAACGAGTTCCTGATCGTCTACACCCGCGAGGGGCCACCCGATGATGACGTGCTGGGCAAGGTCGCTGAAGCCAACCTGGATGGCATCTTTGCGGCCGACGAGATCGGCATCTCGGCCCAGGCTTACGATCAGAGCCGCCCTGCGGTGGCCGCCGGGCCGAACGAGTACCTGGTGGTGTGGCAGAACAAGGATTCGTCGGGCGCACTGGATGTGAACGGACGGCGAGTGAGGGGCAGCGACGGCCTGCCCCTCGGGTCAGACACTGGCTTTGTCATCAACCACTTCTTCTTGGCCTCCTCATTCGCACCGGAGGTGGCGTACGGGCCTGTCTACGGCTACATGGTGGGCTTCCAGACCGATGATGGCGGCGCCTGGGAGGATGACGTGTACGGCAACTATATCAGGGTGGGGGAAGAAGCACCTGCTGACCTACCGTTTTTCGTGGACGGGGGGATGCATAGCAGTCAGCGGCAGCCGGACGTGATCTGCGCGCCTTACGGTGACTGCTTCTTTGTGGAGGCCGACGATCACACTGGCGACTATGAGATCGACGGGCAATTCATGTTGGCGCACCGCCTCTACCTGCCGCTGGTGTTGCGCAGTCATCAGTAGCAGCTCGAGCGGTGTCGCGCATTTCGCAAGTGTGTCGCACCTGAATTCCACCAGAGAGGATTCAACTACGCGCTTTGGGAAGGGCACATAATGGGAACCCATAGTCACTGAGCGCGAGAGAGCGAGCGGCGATCACCAAGGAATTGACCATCCGCGGAGGCTTCGACGTTGGCCAGGGGCGAGCGTCCGTCTCCGCCGGGCTCCCAGTTCTCGACGTACGGCAGCCGTACCGGGAGGTCCTCCTCCGGCACCGAGAAGGTGCTGGAGTGATCGCAGTAGACGATGGGAGAGGGGATGCGGTTGGTGGCCGCATAGCGCGTCGTGGTCTCTCGCAGATGGACGCCCTTGTTGATGGCCTCGTTCCCGGCCGGCAGGCCGAAGGCGTCCCAGCCCATGGGGTGCCGGGTGGCGGGTCAAGGTTTCTCTGAAAAGGAGAAAGGCCTCCCCTCGGGAGGCCTTTCAGATCGGTGGTGCTGTCCGCTAACGCCGGGACCCTCCCAAGCGGCAATTGCCCCTCGTGCAGAGGGGCGAACCGTAAAGAAGAGCATTC
>CAYMHT010000096.1:0-10290 GCA_964390305.1 uncultured Anaerolineales bacterium | reverse complement strand
CCATCCCGTCGCGCATGGACTGGGCCACGTTCGAGCAGCTGCTGGAGGAGAAGCGTCCACGCTACTACGTGACCCAGGTCACGGCACCCACCCTGCGCAACGATTTATACGGCGCCTTCCTGGCCCGCAGCCTCGGCGCCAAGACGATCGCCTTTGGCACCCACGTCACCCCGGTCCCCCGCCAGACGATGCGCGCCTTCCCCAGCCTCGACCTTGTGCTGCGGGGCGAGCCGGAGCTGACGCTGCGGGAGCTCGTGGACACGTTGGACGTTGCACGTTCAACATTGCCGGTTGAAGGTTCCGACCCACAGAGGCGATGGCCGAACGTCGAGCCGGCGTTTGCCGAGCGGCTCGAGCGGCTGTTTACGACGACCGATCCGGATTGGCAGCCTGCCTGGCTTCAGGCCAACCCTTCAACCCTCAACCTGCAGCTCTCAACCCTCAAAGGCCTGGTCTGGCGCAACGGGTCCAACGTCGTCGTCAACCCGGCTCGCCCTTTGATCGCCGACCTCGACGACCTGCCCCTCCCGCGCCACGATCTGCTCCCCCTGAACGACTATCGGGCCCCCCTGGTACGCGGCCCCTACGCCTTCGTCGTCACCAGCCGCGGCTGCCCGGCCAACTGCCGCTTCTGCATCAAGCACGTCTCCTACGGTCGCTCCGTCCGCTTCCGCTCCCCTGAGAACGTCCTGGCGGAGCTGGAACAGCTGGTCGACCTGGGCGTGCGGTCCGTGCACATGTACGCCGATCTGTTCACCGTCAGTCGAGAGCAGGTGGTGGGCATCTGCGAGCTGATCCTGGAGCGCGGTCTCCGACTCCGCTGGACGTGCAACAGCCGGGTGGATTTCGTGGATCCGGAGATGCTGGAGCTGATGAGCCGGGCCGGCTGCTGGATGATCTCCTGGGGCATTGAATCGGGCAGCGAGGAGATCCTCCGTCGCTGCCGGAAGGGCATCAAGATCGAGCAGGTGGAGCGAGCGCTCCGCTGGGCCAAGGATGCGGGTATCCTCAACTGGGGCTACTTCATCATCGGGCTGCCCGGCGAGACGAGGGAGACGATCCAAGAGACCATCCGCTGGTCGAAGAAGCTGCCCCTCGACCTGGCCCTGTTCCACATCGCCGCCCCCCACCCGGGCACGCCGTTCTTCTTCGAGGTCGTGGAGCGCGGCTGGTTCCGTCCGGGCACGCAGTGGGAGCAGGTGGACATGGACCGCTCCACGGTGCTCGACTATCCCCACCTGCGCGCGGAGGAGCTGGAGCGTTGGGCGCGCCGCGCCTTCCGCGAGTGGGCCCTCCGGCCCGGGCCGCTGCTGACCTATCTGGGGATGTTAGTCAAATCACCGTCGCTCTGGCGGTCGGCTCTGCAGATCGGCCTGGAGAGCCTGGGATGGGCGACGGGAAACGACAACAGGGCACAGGCCGCTCACGAATCCAAGAGCCCCGCTCAGTGGCGCCAATCACGAACCCGCTCCTAGACCAGCCCGCCTCCCCTGCCATCCAGGTGGGGGGCCTCAGCAACGAGACCGCCGCATCACCCTAGTCCATCCCATCCGGCGCCCCGCCATCCCCAACGTCTCCGGCGACCCGCCCCACGCCACCGGGCCCAGGCCCGCCAGTGACGGCAGGACCGAACAGAGCCCCGCACCGTCGGGGCTTTGTGTTTCTCAGGCGCCCCCCGGCATCCTCTCCCCCACGCCCCGCCGGACGAGCCGCTGAACCCCCTCCCAAGCCGAACCCCGCGGTGCTTCAACCACTCACTACACGAAGCCCCATTCAAGCCTCTCGGGCGTCAGTCGTTGCGACCCCTCTACGCCATCTCCAGGTACCGCTCCAACTCCCAGTCGGTGACCTGGATCCGGTACGCCTCCCACTCCGCCCGCTTCGCGCGCAAGAAGACGTCGGTGATCTGCTGGCCCAGCGCCTCCTGGATCACGCCGTCCTCCTCCAGCGCGTCGAGCGCCTCCGCCAGCGTCCCCGGCAGCGTGCCGATCGCTCGTTCGTCCAGGTCGCCCTGGTCGAAGTCATAGACGTCCTCATTGACCGGCGCCGGTGGGGTCAGATCTCTCTCGATGCCGTCGAGGCCGGCCCCCAGCATCGCGGCGAAGGCCAGATAGGGGTTGGTGCTGGGGTCGGGACAGCGCAGCTCGATGCGCGTCGCCGACGTCTCCGTCCCGTGCGCCGGCACACGGATCAAGGACGAGCGGTTTAGCTGCGCCCAGCAGACGTAGACCGGGGCCTCGTAGCCCGGCGTCAGGCGCTTGTAGCTGTTCACCGTCGGGGCGACGACCGCGGCGAGCGCCCGCGCGTGCTCCATCTGCCCGCCGATGAAGTTGTACGCCAGCCGCGAGAGATGGTAGTCATCGTCGGCAGCGTAGAAGGCGTTGTGCCCCTGGGGATCGAACAGGCTCTGATGGGTGTGCATGCCGGAGCCGTTGATGCCGAAGATCGGCTTGGGCATGAAGCTGGCATACAGCCCGTGGCTGGCCGCCACGCCGCGTACCGTGTACTTGAACGTCACCGCGTTGTCGGCGCTGGTCAGCGCATCGGCGTAGCGAAAGTCGATCTCGTGCTGACCCGTGGCCACCTCGTGGTGGCTCGACTCCACCTGCATGCCCAGCGCCTCCAGCGCCAGGATGATCTCGCTGCGCACCTGCTGGGCCTCGTCACGAGGGGAGAAGTCGAAGTACCCCCCGACGTCGTGGGGCACCGGGCGGGTCGGATGGTCCCGATTCGGCTGCCCATCCCGCTTGAAGAGGAAGAACTCGAGCTCAGGGCCCACGTTGTACGTGTATCCCATCTCCGCGGCGCGCGCCAGCGCCCGCTTCAGCACCTGGCGCGGCACGCAGAGCGACGGCTCCCCGTCGGCGCCGTAGACGTCACAGATGATCCGCGCTCTCCGCCGTTCCGGAGCGCTCCAAGGAAGCACGCGGTACGTGTCGACATCGGGAATCAGCACCAGATCGCTCTCGTAGATGCGCGCGAACCCCTCGATCGACGACCCGTCGAACCATACCCCCTCGTCCAGCGCCTCCTCCAAACGGCCGACCGGGATGGTGACACTCTTGATCGTCCCCATCACGTCGGTGAACTGAAGGCTGACGAACTGAACGCCGTCCTTTTCCACCCGCTTCAGCAAATCGTTTGGCATAGATCCTCCCTGATGGTAACCCACCCCGTCCTACTCCACCACCCGTAGATGGAGCTCATCCAGCTGCTCCCGCCCCACCGGCGACGGCGCCCCGGCCATGAGATCCTTCGCCTGCTGTGTCTTGGGAAAGGCGATCACCTCGCGGATGTTCGGCTCGCCGGCCAGGAGCATCACCAGCCGGTCGATCCCGGGCGCAATGCCGCCGTGGGGCGGCGTGCCGTACTCGAAAGCCTCCAGCATATGCCCGAAGCGCTCGTTCGCCTCCGCTGCGTCGAGGCCGATGAGGTCGAAGATCCGCTCCTGCACGTTCCGCTGGTGGATACGAATGCTGCCCCCCGCGATTTCCTCCCCGTTGCACACCAGGTCGTACTGCTGACCGCGGGCCGCGCCGGGGTCCGTCTCCAGCAGCGGTAGGTCCTCCGGCATGGGCGCGGTGAAGAGGTGGTGGCTGGGATCCCAGCGCTGTCCCTCCTCGTCCCACTCGAAGAGCGGGAAGTCGATCACCCAGCAGAACGCCATCGTCCCATCCCCGGGCTCCCGCAGCCCCAACCACTCAGCCAGCTCCAGACGGAGTGCGCCCAACGTCGGGTTCACCACGGCGGATTCATCGGCGACGAAGAGCAGCAAGTCGCCGGGCTGGGCCTCCAGCCGTTCGATGATGGCGGCGACCTCCCGCTCGCTCAGGTACCTGGCGAACGAGGATCGAATCTCCTCCCCCTCGCCCAAGGCTAGCCAGGCGAGCCCCTTCGCGCCCCCCTCTCGCGCCAGCTCGGTCAACGCGTCGATCTGGCTCCGGCTGAAATCGGCGCAGGCGGGCGCGCGGATCCCCTTGACCTGACCGCCCTCGGCCACGACCCCACTGAAGATGCGAAACTCGCTCTCCGCCACGACGTCCGAGACGTCCATCAGCTCCATCCCAAAGCGCACATCCGGCCTGTCGGTGCCGAAGCGCTCCATCGCCTCTGCATAGGTCAGGCGAGGGAACGGCCTGGCAAGCAGCTCGCACTCGGAGCACTCCTCGACGATGCCGATCATCAACGCCTCCGTCAGCGCCATCACGTCGTCCCGTTCCACAAAGCTCATCTCCAGGTCCAGCTGGGTGAACTCGGGCTGCCGGTCGCCGCGCTGGTCCTCGTCCCGGAAGCAGCGGGCGATCTGGAAGTACCTCTCGTAGCCGGCCACCATCAGCAGTTGCTTCAGCTGCTGCGGCGACTGGGGCAAGGCGTAGAAATGGCCGGGATACAGCCGGCTTGGCACCAGATAGTCCCGCGCCCCCTCGGGCGTGCTCTTGAAGAGAATCGGCGTCTCGATCTCCACGAAGCCGCGCTCGTCGAGGAAGTCACGGATGAACTTCACCACGCTGTGGCGGAGCAGCAGGTTGCGCTGCATGCGCTGGCGACGGAGATCGAGGTAGCGGTACTGGAGCCGAAGCAGCTCGTCGACCGGTTGGTCGTCGTATATGTAGAAGGGCGGCGTCTTGGCCGGGTTCAGGACCTCCACCTCATCGGCCACCACCTCGATCTTCCCGGTGGGAATATCAGGATTGATCAACCCCTCGGGGCGAGGACGCACCTTCCCCCTGACCTGCAACACGTACTCATTCCGCACCTCCTGGGCCGCGGCGTGAGCCTCGGGATTGACGTCGGGATTCGTCACCACCTGCACGAGGCCTGAGCGGTCGCGCAGGTCGACGAAGACCAGGCCGCCGTGATCGCGCCGGCGGTTGACCCAGCCGGCCAGAACCACCTCCTGACCGGCGTGCTGAAGGCGCAGATCGCCACAACGATGCGATTTTAACATGGTCGGCTCCTTGACAGGTCCGCTGTGCTGCCCTGGACGTGGAATCGCCAGACGAGTCCGGGATCCCCTCACAACAAAAAACCGCCCGATTTCGGGCGGCTTACCTCAACGTGCTCAAGTGTCAGACGAGATACACCATCGGCCGCCCCCTATCGCGAGGGTTGCGCTGATCATCCTGCTGATTGCCGTCGGCGACCGACCGGGATATGCAGATCATCATCTCATCTCCAGTGACGAGTATAGCATACTTCGAAAGGGTGTCAAGCACGGGTTCCGCCCTCGGCTATCCGGGTCCAACAGTGACATCGCCCAGCACCACGTGGTCGCCTACGTGTTCGCCATCGACGCTGACGCTGAGGCGCTCCCCGCCGACGGCGTGGTATACCGCGACGACGAGCGAATAGCGACCGGGTGAGAGATCTGGGGGCAGATGGATCCCGTAGCGGTCGACCAGGACTTGGCCCTCCTGCCACGTCGTGGTCGGGGCCAGGCCGTCCCCGGGCACGGTGTCGACCTGTGCCGCGAGACCCCCCTCGTCGTCGAGCAGCTGGACGGTGACTTTGTAGGGCTCCTCGATCGACCCGTCCGCCTCCCAGAAGAGCGTCACCGGGACGATGTCCCCCGGGCTGAAGGAGCCGTTGACCGCCACGGCGTAACCGCCCAGGCGCATCACCCCCTCGTGCCCGACGGCCGGGCCCCCGGGCGCGCCGCCGAAGCGCGCATCGATGCGTCTATGCGGGCGATGTGGGAGCGGTGCCACGCCGTACGTGGCCAGCCGCACGCTCCCGTACCAGCGGTCCCCCGCCTTGTACGCATGCTCGGCCAGCCAGGACTCGACGCGCTTCCGCGGATCCGCCTCCGCATCGCCCCAGTAGAGGACGAAGAGCCGCTGGTGCTCCTCCAGGATGGGGGTCAAGAATCGCTCCGCTCTCCCCTCCTCGGGGCGGTAGGGGGCCGGGTAGACGTCCTGGTCGGGGTAGTAGTAGGTGAACACCTCCCACTGGTTGGGAGCGTTGAGGACGATCGCATCACCCGGACGTCGCATCGCCCGGATGTCGGCGGCAAGCTGCCGGTAGTCGTCGCGAAAATAGGCGGGGTTGTAGTAGAGGTTCCGGAGAGACGGATAGGCGAGAGCGGCGAAGGCGACCAAGAAGACAGCGTAAGGCGTGAAACGTAAAACGTGAATCTCGGAGGGCGACGCGCCAGACGGGGTGGGCAGACCACGCGACACGAGATCTCCCAGACGCTTCACGCCGCGGGCCACCAAGATGTGGAACGGGGGCAGAATGACGATGAGGAACTTCAGCCAGGCTGGCTTGTAGAGATCGAAGCCGAAGAACAGGGCCAGAGGGACCAAGAGGGTGATCAGAAGGCCGGCGGTCCCGATCCACTCTGACGCATGAGATTGCCCCCAGCCGCCGTCACGCCCAGCCCACGGAATCACGCCCAGGAGGAACAGGAGGCCACCAGCCACCAGCGCAATGCCGGCCTCGCCGAGGGGCAGCGTGACACCGACAGTAAGCACGCGGAGCACGTCCAGCAGCTCTGCCCCCAGCTGGTAGTCTCCCCCGGCAGCGGACCAGCCGGCGGCACCTACCGCCGTGGGCAGCCACGGGAGGTAGAGAAGGAACACACCTGCCTGCGCCCCCGCCCAGGCGGCGAGAGAGCCCCAGTGGCGTCGACCGCCCAGAAGCTCCGCCAGCCACCAGACGCCAAAGGCCACGCTGTGGGCGACCACGACAAACACAAAGGCGTAGTGGGTGTACAGGCCAGCGGCGCTGATCCCCACGTAGGCGGTCAGAGCACCGAGAGACGGGGCGCCACGGCTGCGTGGCCGGCCAGTGGGCTGCAGGATACGGGCGACCAGGAGGGAGGACAGAGCGGAAAGGGCGCCCAGGAGCGCGTACATGCGCGCCTCTTGCGCGTAGTAGACGGCGAACGGGGAGATGGCCCCCAGGAACGCCGCGACGAGACCCGTGGTCTCGTCATAGAGACGACGTCCCAGAAGGTAGGTGAGGGCCACGAGGGCGAGACCTGCCACGACCGAGAGTGAACGGAGCGCGAACTCACTCTGCCCGAACGCCGCCCGCCAGTAGTGGAGCAGTAGGTAGTAGCCGGGCGGGTGAATGTCACCGGCGGCTCCCTCCACGATCAGATCGAGCGACCGCTCGGCAATGCGAGCCGCGTTGCCCTCGTCGTTCCAGAAAGACTGCACGTCCAGGCGATAGAGACGGAGGAACGCTGCAAGCACGAGGATGGCAACGAGCGCAAGGCGAGAAGGATTGAATGAGATACGGGGGGTGGCTCTCTGCTCCGCCCTCATCGCCGGCGCAGAACACAGCCCAACAGCCAGGCGGCTCCAAACCCAGACCCGACCAGGCCCAGGATGAGGCCCCGAGACGGACGCCAGGGGCGCTTGACGACCAACTGGTCCACGCTCACCCCCTCGTCAACGGCACGCAGGGTCACCTCGTGCCGCTTCTGGCGCCAACTCCTGGCCAATCGCACCGGCTGACCCTCGACGGAGATCCGACGAGGGGGTTCTTCGTCGATGGTGAGCTCGATCCCCCCCGCGCCCAGTCCGGGCACCAGTTCCAGCACCGCCCCCTCAAACGTAAAATGGAGCATGGCCCCGGGGCTGACCGCGCTCATGGTGTGGTTCCCCTCACTTCCTGGGCCGGCGACTCTCTCCCATCCGTCGTCGTATCTCAGCGCCCAGTGGTCCTCCTGATGGGCACCGGCATAGAGGACGGGCGTCACGTTCGTCGCGTACTCCCGCATCGTCCCGTAGACTGGCATGGGCGTGAAGTCAGGATCGACCATGCGGAAGTAGTACATCGCCTGGTTCGACTCGCGTTCGTCGGGACGTTTGAAGAACCAGAAGTTGACCACGCCGACCCACGGCCACTCCTCCATGATCCGCTCGTAGGCCAACGGCGCGTAGCGGGCTTGCTCCTCCAGCGTCACCTGACCGTAGTCGCCAAGACCGGCGATGTTCGGATCGTTTGGAACGGCGTTTGAGTTCATCTCTCCGATCCAGATCGACTTGTCGGCGTCACCGTTGGCGACCATGATGTCGCGAACGTAACGGGGGCGTGAGAAGTTGATGTTGAGCGGTCGCATGCGCCGGTCCGTGGGGCCGGACCACAGCATGTAGTCGTTCACAGAGAGAATGTCGAAGCACGCCCCGGCGCCGGCGTCGTACATCCGCTGGAGGAAAACGAACTCGTTCATCCCTCGCGCGGGTCCGGGTCCCGGGTGGAGATCCACCGTGGGGGCCAGGGCGCCGCTGATGATGACCGCGCCGGGGTCCGCCTCCTTAGCGCGACGATACCCCTCGCACAGCAGCCTGGTATACGCTTGGGGATCGACCGGCTGCTCGCCCCACTCCGGGTAGACGTTAGGCTCGTTCCACAGCTGATAGTAGCGGATGCGCCCTCGGTAGCGCGAGACGACGGCGTCGACGTAGTCGCCCCAGTCGCTCAAGTCGTCCGGCGGGCCGTACGTGCCTACGGTGTCGGTCAGCGCCCGGGTCCACGCCGGCGGGTTGCTCAACCGGACGATGACGTCCAGGTCGTGGTGCTCGGCCAGCTCCACAATATGGTCGTACTTGGCCCACGCATCCACCGGATCGATCTCCCCGTCGCCGTCGAGATCGTTCCGACGGTCGACGAAGTCTCCCTTGCCGTGGATCTCGATGTCCTCCCAGGGAAACTCCTGGCGGATCCAGCGGAAGCCTGCGTCGGCGATCATCTGGAGCGACCGCTCTCGCTTCTGCTCCTCGACCTCCTGATTGAGGAAAACGTTGATGCCGAACGGATTGACGCCCGCGTGGGGCATGGGCGCGTAGTCCGCCGTGCGGGGCTGGGGATGGAGGAAATCGGTCGCTCGCTGGAGCACGCCGCGGAGCTGCCCCGGGAGCTCCTCCTCTCCCGTGCGCTCGAACATCCAGTCGCCCAGCGAGAGCTGGCAGGCAGAGAGGAAACTCAGCACCAGGAGGGCCAGGAGAAAGAGCAGCCTGCGCTTTACCGGGCGGTCAGGTCGCATTTGCACGCAGAAAGGGAGCCTTCAACAGATTCCGGCTCCAGAATCGAGCTCCCTGCCGGCCCTATACCTTGGCCAGGGCAGCTACCGGTTCGGGGACGGCATCCGATTCCAGGTAGTCTCGCACCGTCTGACGCTTCTGCTGGAAGAGCGCGATGAGCTCTGGGTCGGTCCCCTTGAAGCCGGAAACAGATCGCTGAGCACAGGTGCAGCACCCCAACGTGGCACGATAGCTATCCAGGTCACACGTAAGGCAGCTCGAGAGCTCCACCACGGTGAGAGAGAAGCCAAGGACGTCGAGGTGCCCATCGG
Source organism: uncultured Anaerolineales bacterium (assembly GCA_964390305.1). Classification (GTDB taxonomy): domain Bacteria; phylum Chloroflexota; class Anaerolineae; order B4-G1; family B4-G1; genus SKLM01. Next base: position 986 of record CAYMHT010000096.1, on the reverse strand, counting down.
GACATGAAGCGACCCGATCCACCAGCCTGGCCCATCTGGGGCCCCGTACATCGCGCAACGCTGGAATGCAATGCGGCGCAAAGAGAATTTCACTGTCAGGGTACATATCTCATCCTGTTCCTGGGTCAATCCCAATCTGTCTCGGAGTTTGCGCATGATAACACGAAAGGCAGCCGGCATCAAGGAGACGGGAATTATGGGCAGGGTTTTGTCATTCTCGGTAACCTTCCGAAGGTTCGGGCCCCGGACGGCGTCAAGTGGTGGCTGCGCCTCAGATATTGGTCTGCGTAGGCACCTGCTGCGCAACCTTCGGAAGGTTTGGCTTCAAACCATGGAGACGGGAATTATGGGCAGGGTTTTGTCATTCTCGGTAACCTTCCGAAGGTTCGGGCCCCGGACGGCGTCAAGTGGTGGCTGCGCCTCAGATATTGGTCTGCGTAGGCACCTGCTGCGCAACCTTCGCAAGGTTTGGCTTCAAGCCATGGAGACGGGAATCTCGGGAACCTCGTCACCTTCGGGGTCAGCCTGACCACCCCTTGTCGTCGGCCGCTCAAGACGATCGACGGGACCAACACCGGGGGTCACTCCCGGGCAGAGCGGCCCTTCAACGTGCGCTCCCTTCGTCCTCTCCCGCCAAACTGGACAGCTTCAGCGGGGCCTTCTATAATACCGTGGCCGTTTCGGAGAGGATGCGAACGAGGAATTGAGGCCGATGCGATACGACACACCAATCAACGCCACTGACGCCACGTTCGACCGAGCGGTGCTCGAGGCCCCCCTTCCCACCGTGGCCGTCTTCTGGTCGCCGGAGCAGACGTCTCGTCAGAAGCTAGACGCGGTCCTTGGGAGCACTGCTGAGAGGTACGCGGACCAGGTGCTGGTCGTGAAGCTCCGCGCAGACGACGCGCCGCAGGCGCGCTCCCGCTACGAGGTCGGGCAGCTGCCGGAGTTCCTCTTCTTCCGCGACGGCAAGCTGGTCGCCCGCG
>CAYMHT010000095.1:0-10334 GCA_964390305.1 uncultured Anaerolineales bacterium | reverse complement strand
GACCCTCTCGGAGCGGAGAACACGCTGTGCCTGATGATTGGGCCACTCACCGGGGCTCCCGTGTCCGGACAATCGCGTGTGGCTGCCACGGCCAGGTCCCCCGAGACCGGGTTGGTAGGCGATTCGCAGGCTGGCGGCTTCTGGCCTGCGGAGCTTAAATTCGCCGGCTTCGACGGCATCGTGGTGCAGGGAAAGGCGGAGGAGCCCGTCACCCTATGGATCCACGACGGTGAGGCGGAACTCCGCAGCGCTGCGCATCTTTGGGGCCGATTTACCGCCGACGTGGAGGATGCCATTCGGGAGGAACTGGGCGACGAGCGGGTCCGCGTGCTTCAGTGCGGCCCCGCCGCCGAGCGTGGCGTTCGCTTCAGCGCCCTGATCAGCAACGCCAACCGGGCGAACGGGCGGACGGGGATGGGCGCTGTGATGGCCTCCAAGAATCTGAAGGCGATCGCCGTGCGTGGAGCCGTCCGGCCCGAATTAGCCGACCCCGAGGGCCTGAAGGCCCTGGCCCGCTGGGGAGCGGAGAACTTCGAGGACTCGGACGTGTATACTATGGGGCTGCACGGCACCGCCGACGTCGTCATGCCGCAGAACCAGGCTGGAGGGTTGCCCACCCGCAACTGGTCGAGCGGCACGTTCGACGGGGCCGAGGCAATCAGCGGCTCAACGATGAGCGACACCATCCTGAAGCGGCGCGATACCTGCTATGGCTGCGTCGTGCGCTGCAAGCGGGAAGTGGAGGTGAGAGAGGGGCCATACGTGGTGGATCCTCGCTACGGCGGTCCCGAGTACGAGACAGTGGCCACGATGGGCTCCTACTGCGGCATCGCCGACCTGGAGGCCATCGCCCGCGCCAATCAACTGTGCAACATGTACGGCATGGACACCATCTCCTGCGGGGCGACCATCGCCTGGGCCATGGACTGCTTCGAGCAGGGTCTGCTGACCTCAAAGGACACGGACGCTCTCGAGCTCCGGTTCGGTAACGCCGACGCCATGGTGTCCATGGTCGAGCGCATTGGGGAGAGAGAGGGTTTCGGGCGTGTGCTGGGCGAGGGATCCACCCGCGCTGCAGAGATGTTGGGCGTGGGCCAGGATCTGGTCATGGCGGTGAAGCACCACGAATTGCCCGCTCACATGCCTCAGGTCAAGCGCAGCCTGGCGCTGATCTACGCCGTCAACCCCTTCGGAGCCGACCATCAGTCCCACGAACACGATGGCAGCTACCGCTGGTACCCGGAGCGCATGGCGGAGTTGGATCTGTTGGATCCCCAACCGTCCGGCGTGCTCAACGCGGAGAAGGTGCGCTATGCGGTCTACACTCAGCGGCTCTACAGCCTGCTGGACACGCTTCCCGTGTGCCAGTTCGTCTTCGGTCCCTCCTGGCACCTCTATGGACCCGGCCAGCTGGTGGAGGCCGTGCGGACGGTCACCGGGTGGAACGTGAGTCTGTGGGAGCTGATGAAGATCGGGGAGCGACGGCTGAACCTGCTCCGGGCTTTCAACGCCCGGGAGGGCGTGGGGGCGGACTCAGATACCGTGCCACCCAAGCTGTCGGTCCCGCTAGAGGGAGGGAAGAGCAACGGCGTGGCGGTGAGTCCCGAAGAGGTGGAGGAGGCGAAGGCGCTCTACTACGAGATGTCCGGTTGGGACGAGGATGGTCGCCCGACCCGGGCCAATTTAAACGAACTGGCGCTTGGCTGGGTGGCCGATGCGCTGGGACTCTAATTCGAAGACTCGGGGCACAGTCCTGAGCCACAGCTCTGCCAGGTCGCGGGCCTGTGGCTCAAGACCGTGACCTGGGATGACAATGCTTCAGGAGGAAGACTGATGAAGATCGTCGTGCTGGGCGGTGCGGGGAAGATGGGCTGCATCGCCGTGCAAGATCTGGCGGGTGATGATCGAGTAGATGGGGTCGTCATCGCTGACCGAGATGTCGCACAGGCCAGGACCGTGGCGGAGGTCATCGACAGCCCGAAGGTCAGCATCCGAGAGGCTGACGTGACTGACCACAACGCCCTGATCGGCCTGCTGCGTGAGGCAGACGCCTGCGTCAACGCCACCATCTACTACTTCAACCTTCAGGTGATGGAGGCCTGTCTGGAGGCCGGGGTACCGTACACGGACCTCGGGGGCCTCTTCCACACGACGCGTAGACAACTGGAACTCCACGACCGCTTCGCCGAGGCGGGAGTCAGCGCGGTCCTGGGCATGGGTTCGGCGCCGGGAATTCCCAACATCCAGGCACGCTACGCCGCGGACCGGCTCGACACGCTTGAGTACATCCACATCTACGACGGCATTCAGCCTCCCTCGCGCGACGACGTGCAGTTCACGTACGCCGTGCCGACGATCGTGGACGAGCTGACGATGTCCCCCATGGTCTACCGGGACGGCGAGTTTCAAGCATGCGATCCGCTGAGCGAGTTTGAGGACTACTGGTTCACCAAGCCCCTCGGGTTGCTCCCAATGCACCTTTCTCTCCATTCCGAGATCGCCACGCTTCCCATCAGCTTTCAAGAGAAGGGGTTAGAGGAGTGCTTCTTCAAGATCAACTACTGGGGCATGGCCAAGGAAGCTGTGGAGAAGGTGCGCGTGCTCGTCGAGTTCGGCTTTGCCGGCCGAGAGCCGGTGGAGGTGAAGGGCCAGAGGGTTGTGCCGCGCGACCTTATGATCGCCCTGATGGGGGAACACGTACCGCCGATCACCGCTTTCCTTGCGCCCCCGGAAAACGAGCCTCCCGATTGGGTCAAGGAGATTGTCACTGAGGTGCAGGGCGAAAAGGACGGTGAGGAGGTCACCTACCGTCTGGGGACCGTGATGTGCAAGGGCGCGCAGCCGACGGGCACGGCCCCAGCGCGCGCCGCCATCTGGCTGGCCCAGGGCCGCATCCCCCCTGGCGTCTACCCTCCCGAACTCGCGATCAAGCCAGAGCCCTTTTTCGAGGAACTGGAGGACCGGGAGATCTACACCCGCGTCGGCGTAACCAGGAGGGTCTGATTCGCATCGCTTCTACGAGAGCCAGGGCGCCGGTGCCAGGCGCCCTGGCTCTCGGGTGTGACACTCCGCCGTTGATCTCCCGCCCCCGTGCCGCAGTGCACAATGGTCGAGGCCGTCCCGCTCTTCGCCATCCACACCCACTTGCTCCTCACCGGTCACGACCTTGGGCCTCTCTCGACGAGTCATCAGACGTCAATCGGCGTCACGGCCCTCCCCAGTCCCTCACCCCCTCCCTGCGAGCCCCTGCTTTGCGCCTGAGCGAGGTGTGTCGTCCTGCGACCGGGTGCCTGATCTCCGACGAAGAGGCATGGTGGACGTATTTCCGCGCGGAGGCGTCCACCGAATGGACGAAAGTGGGGACCTTGTGGTACAATACCGTAGTGAGCGAAGCTACTTCATTGGGCCCCGTGCGAGAGGGAGATGGGAGTCTTGCCCCAGACCGAACACTCCCCGACAGTTCGCATCTCAGGGAGGCGTCTTCATGACCACAGACGAGAAGATCGAACAACTGCGCGAGAAGCGTTCCCAGGCCCGGCTCGGTGGCGGGCAGGAGAGGATCGATCGCCAGCACGAGAAGGGAAAGATGACGGCCCGCGAGCGGGTGGAGACGTTGGTCGATCCCGGCTCCTTTCGGGAGCTGGACGCGTTCGTCACTCACCGGGCCGTCGGCTTTGGAGTGGAGGAGAGAAAGGTTCTCGGAGACAGCGTGGTCACCGGATGGGGTGAGATCAACGGGCGCCGGGTGTATCTCTTCTCCCAGGACTTCACCGTCTTTGGCGGCAGCCTCTCGGAGGCCCACGCCGAGAAGGTGTGCAAGGTTATGGACCTGGCCATGAAGAACGGGGCACCGGTCATCGGCCTCAACGACTCGGGCGGGGCGCGCATCCAGGAGGGCGTGGTCTCCCTGGCCGGCTACGCCCACATCTTCCTGCGCAACGTCCTCGCATCCGGCGTCATTCCCCAGATTTCGGCCATCCTGGGGCCGTGTGCCGGCGGTGCCGTCTACTCTCCGGCCATGACCGACTTCATCTTGATGGCTAAGGAGACCAGCCATATGTTCATCACCGGCCCTGAGGTCATCCGGGAGGTCACCCGCGAGGAGGTGACCTTTGAGGAGTTGGGCGGCGCGATGACGCATGCATCGAAGAGCGGGGTGGCTCACTTCGCCGCCGAGAACGAGGAACACTGTCTGGGGCTCATCCGGCAACTGCTCAGTTTCATCCCCCAGAACAACATGGAAGATCCGCCTTTCGTTCCCACGGACGATCCAGAGGAGCGCATGGATGAAGGGCTCACGTCTGTTGTTCCTGGCAGCCCGACCAGGCCCTATGACGTCAAAGACGTGATCCACCGCGTGGTGGACGACGGGCAGTTCCTGGAGATCCACGAGCATTGGGGCGAGAACATCGTCGTGGGCTTCGGGCGCCTCGGTGGATACTCAGCCGGTATCGTGGCCAACCAGCCGGCCGTTCTCGCCGGGGTCCTCGACATCGACGCTTCCCGCAAGGCGGGCCGCTTCGTCCGCTTCTGCGATGCCTTCAACATCCCCATTATCACCTTCGTTGACGTACCAGGCTTCCTCCCCGGGCTCGATCAGGAGCACAACGGCATCATCTTAAACGGAGCCAAGCTGCTCTGGGCCTACTGCGAGGCGACCGTGCCGAAGGTCACGATCATCACCCGCAAGGCGTATGGCGGGGCCTACGACGTGATGAGCTCCAAGCATATCCGCGGCGACATCTCTTACGCGTGGCCCACCTCGGAGATCGCTGTGATGGGTCCCGAGGGGGCCGTAAACATCATCTTCCGCAAGGAGATCGCCGCTGCCGAGGACCCGGAGGCCGAGAGGGCTCGGCTGGTAGAGGCGTATCGGGAGCAGTTCGCCAATCCTTACGTCGCGGCCAGCCGCGGCTACGTCGATGACGTCATCGAGCCGCAGCAGACCCGACCGCGCCTCATCGAGGCGCTGCAGGTACTACAGAACAAGCGTGACACCAACCCACCGAAGAAACACGGAAACATTCCTCTGTAAGGACTCGAGAATTCGACGAATCTCACCCAGGAGACCGTATGACCAATCCAGTCAATATTTGTGACCTCATGCTGCGGGACGGCCACCAGTCACTGCTGGCCACCCGGATGAGGACCGACGACATGCTGCCCATCGCCGCGAAGATCGACCAGGTCGGCTTCTGGGCCGTTGAGATGTGGGGCGGGGCCACGTTCGACTCTGCCATGCGTTTCCTCAACGAGAACCCCTGGGAGCGCGTCCGGCGCCTCAAGCAGCACATGCCCCAGACGCCCTTCATGATGCTCCTGCGAGGTCAGAACGTCGTCGGTTACCACCACTACCCCGATGACGTCCTGGAACGGTTCGTGGTTCACGCCCACGCCAACGGGATCGACGTCTTCCGCATCTTCGATGCCCTGAATGACGTCCGGAACATGCGCAAGGCGATGGAGGTAGTCAAGCGGGAGGGCGCCCACGCGCAGGCTTCCATCTGCTACACCACCGGTCCCCCATACAGCATCGACTACTTCGTCGACGTTGCCGGCGTCCTGGCGGAGATGGGGGCGGACTCGATCTGCATCAAGGATATGGCGGGCCTGATCAGTCCCTACGCAGCTTACGAGCTTGTTCGCCGCCTCAAGGAGGTCCTGCACCTCCCGATCCATCTTCACTCGCATTCCACCAGCGGGATGGCGACGACGGCTCTCCTTAAGGCCGTCGAGGCCGGCGTCGACATCGTGGACACGGCGATCTCCGCGCTTTCCCTGAGCACGTCCCACCCACCGACCGAGTCGATCGTGGCCATGCTCAAGGGCGAGGATCGAGCTACAGGACTCGACCTTGGGCTGCTGGCCGAGATCTCCGGCTACTTCGGCAGGGTCCGCCGGAAGTACGCCAGCTTCGAGAGCGGCATGTTCGGCGTCGACGTACGCGTGCTCCAGTACCAGATACCCGGAGGCATGCTCTCCAACCTCGTCTCCCAGCTGCGAGAGCAAGGAGCCGAGGACCAGTACGAGGAGGTGCTGCAAGAGGTGCCGCGCGTGCGCGCCGATCTCGGGTATCCCCCGCTGGTCACGCCATCCAGCCAGCTGGTGGGGACCCAGGCCACGCTGAACGTGGTCCTGGGCGAACGGTATAAGGTGATCCCGGAGGAGGTACGGCAGTACGTCCGCGGCTACTACGGACGGCCGCCGGCCCCCATCGACCGGGAGGTTAAGCATCAAGCGATCGGTGACGAGGATCCCATCGACTGCCGCCCGGCCGATCTGATCCCGTCAGGGATGGAGAAGGCACGCAAAGAGCTCGCTTCGCTCCTCGACGATTCAGGACCGAACGAGGAGGACGTGATCTCCTATGCCCTCTTCCCGCAGGTGGCGGGGCCCTTTCTCCAGCGTCGGGCCCGAGGCGGCGATGGGAAGGAGCCAATAGCGGCCGCCGTCGCCGCGCTGGTCCTCAAGCAGGCCAAACAGCAGGCGGTCAGTGCCAGGCCGCAGGACGGCAGGGAGATCTCCGCGTGGAGCGTCGGCTGGCGTCCCGGGCAAGGGCGCTGGAGCGGGCTTATCCCAGGTGGAGGCATCTGATGACAGGTGCTGTCAGAGAGTTCACCATCACACTTGACGGTTTCGACTACGATGTCGTCGCCGAGGGCGACAGGATCACGGTCAACGGGCGTCCGTTCAGCGTGGAGGTCGACGAAGATGGCACGGTCCTGGTAGACGGTATCGCCTACGACGTGATCCTGGAGGGAGAAGTGGCCCGGGTGGGCGACGCCGCCCACACCATCGACGTGGTCGGACTCTCCGTGGGCTCTGGAGCGCTTGCTGCGCCAGGAGAGCCTATCCCCTCTGCCGACGTCGAGCCAGGAGATGGGGCGGTCGTCGCTATCATGCCGGGTAAGGTCACCCGCATCCTGGTTGAGGAGGGGCAGAAGGTCCAGGACGGCGAGGCCGTCTGCGTGCTGGAGGCGATGAAGATGGAGAACGAGCTCCGCGCCGACCGGGATGGGATCGTCGAGGCGGTGCACGTGAGCCCCGGAGACGACGTGGAGAAGGGCCAGGTGTTGGTCGAGCTGAGCTAGACTGTCAGGGAAACGGCATCTGTGAGCAACCAGGGAAAGAGGGCCTAGACCTATGCCTCGTATCGGTGTCTTCGTCTGTCACTGCGGACTCAATATCGCCAGCACCGTCGATGTCAAGAAGGTGGTGGAGGCCCTGCGCGACTACCCTGGCGTCGCCCTGGCTGCCGACTACCAGTATATGTGCTCCGATCCCGGTCAGGCGCTCATCCAGGATGCCATCAGGGAGCACGATCTGGATGGGGTGGTGGTCGCTGCCTGCTCGCCGGCGATGCATGAATCCACCTTCCGCAGAGCCGCCGAGGGCGCAGGGCTGAACCCCTACCAGGTGGAGATCGCCAACATCCGCGAGCAGGCCGCCTGGCCCCATCAGCGCGCCCCGGAGAGGGCCACGCGGAAGGCCATCGAGACCGTGCGCACGCTCGTGGAGAAGGTGCGCCGCGACGAGTCGCTGATACCGCTCACTCTGCCCATCACGAAGCGCGCCCTTGTCGTGGGCGGGGGCATCGCTGGACTCACCGCCACCCTCGACGTCGCCGAAGCGGGCTACCCGGTGGTCCTCGTAGAGCGCTCCGATCACCTGGGCGGGAGGGTTGCAGAGCTCGCGCCGCTCTACCTCAATCTTGAGAATGGCGACCGTCTCCTGGCGGAGCGTATCGAGGCCGTCACCGAACACCGCCTGATCGAGGTTCTCACCAACGCAGAGCTAACCGACTTCGAGGGCTACGTGGGCAATTTCACCGTGGAGATCAGCAGACTGACAGAGTGCGGCACGGTCGAACCAGTCGCCAAGAATCTCGCCCAATCTACCCATCTGCGAACCCACCAGTCTTCCAGCCACGAGGTCGGTGCGGTCGTCGTGGCCACCGGGTTTGATCTCTACCCGAAGGGACGGATTCCCGAGTACAACGGGCACCGCCATCCTGACGTCGTGGATAGCATGACCTTCGAGCGCATGCTGAGATCGGGGGAGATCCGCCGACCCTCTGATGGTCGCGTGCCTGAGGAGGTCGTCTGGGTACAGTGCGCAGGCTCGCGCTCCCCGGAGCACCACTGCACGTACTGCTCCAAGATCTGCTGCATGTGCGCTGCTAAACAGAGCATAGCCTACCGGCAGGCCGTACCTCAAGGTCAGGCCTACGTGTTCTACATCGACATCCGTTCGCAGGGTCGCGGCTACGACGAGTTCGTCCAGCGCGCCATGGAGGAGTTCGACGTCGTCTACCTGCGGGGGAAGGTCTCCAAGGTCATCCAGCAGGATGGGAGGCTGGTCGTGTGGGGCGCCGACACCCTGACCGGGCGCTCGATGCGTATGGGGGCGGATCTGGTGGTGCTGATGATGGCCGCGGTCCCCAGCGAGGGCAGCGAGGAGTTAGCGCGCCTGCTGCGCGTGGCCTCTGACGAGAGCGGGTTCTTCTCTGAGGCCCATCCGAAGCTGCGCCCTGTGGAGAGCCTGACCGCGGGCATCTACCTCGCGGGAGCGTGCCAGTTCCCCAAGGACATCCCGGAGACGGTGGCACAGGCCTCGGCCACCGCCGCCAAGGTGCTGGGGCTTTTCTGCCACGATCAGATGACGCAGGAGCCCACCGTCGCCTATGTGGTTGAGGATCTCTGTTCTGGGTGTGGCGCGTGCGTGGAGATCTGTCCCTACGAGGCCCGGGAGCTTCACCCAGTCCGCGCCGTCGCCACCGTCAACGCCGCCTTGTGTCAGAACTGTGGCGCCTGTGTAGTGGCCTGCCCCAATAAGGCCAGCCGTATCCACAATTGGACGCCGGAGCAACTTCTGGCGATGGCAGATGCAGCGCTCAGCTGGCGGTAACCTTTCACGCCGCTGGCCTGGATTCATCCTTCGGCCCGCCACGGTCGTTGAGGCAACCCTCAGTGAGCCGTGCGCATGTCGCTGGACGCAGCGCAGTCCGACCTAATATACATGATCACTAACCATCAGGCAGGCACTCGACCGTCACCGCCCCGCGTTCTCATCCTCGGCGCCGGCATCGCCGGCATGCAGGCAGCCCTGGACGTCGCCGACGCCGGCTACGACGTCGTCTTGGTCGATCGGCTCCCTTCCATCGGGGGGCGCATGGCACAGCTCTCGGAAACCTTTCCCACCCTCGACTGCGCCCAGTGCATTCTCACCCCCCGCACCGTCGAGGTCGGTCACCATGAGCGTATCGAGCTGCTGACCTACGCTCAGGTGGAGGCGGTCGAGGGCGAGGTAGGGGACTTCCGCGTCCGCATCCGCCGCCGCGCGGCCTACGTCGATTGGGACGTCTGCACCGGCTGTGGCCTCTGCCAGGAGAAGTGCCCCACCAAGGCGCGCTCTGAGTTTGAACGCGGAATCGGAGACCGCAAGGCGATCTACACCCTCTCCCCCCAGGCGGTGCCGAACAAACCGGTGATCGATCCCGATCACTGTCTCCACTTCCTCCAGGATCGGTGTGGGGCCTGCGCGAAGCTCTGTCCGGTGGGCGCTGTCGACTTCGAGCAGCAGGACACCATCGTGGAGGAGCGTTGCGACGCGATCATCCTGGCGCCAGGGTACGCCCTCTACGAGCTGGAGCACATGCCCGAGTACGGCGGGGGAAGCGTTCCAGACGTCATCGACGCCCTGGCGTTCGAACGCCTGCTCTCCTCGTCGGGCCCCACCGCCGGCAAGGTCCGTCGTCCATCCGACGGCAGAGTCCCGCGCGAGGTCGTCTTCATCCAGTGCGCCGGGTCGCGGGATCCGCAGGCGCATCTGCCCTACTGCTCGAAGATTTGCTGCATGTACACGGCCAAACAGGCAATCCTCTACCGTCACCGTGTGCACGACGGACAGGCCTACGTCTTCTACATCGACATAAGGGCCTCCGGGAAGGGGTACGACGAGTTCACTCAGCGCGCCATGGAGGACGAGGACGTGGTGTACCTGCGTGGGAAGGTCTCGCGGCTGTTCCGCCGGGACGGGCAGGTGGTCGTCTGGGGCGCCGATACCCTGAGCAACCGTCAGGTACAGGTCTACGCCGACCTGGTCGTCGTGGCGCCAGGGCTTCAGCCCCACCCGGAGACGGCGCGTCTGGCGGAGATGCTGGGCCTCCCCACGGACCCGCACGGGTGGCTTCTCCCCCTCGACGACAACGCACACCCCGTGGAAACGGTTCGCCGCGGGATCTTCGTGGCGGGGGCGGCCACCGGTCCCATGGACATCCCGGAGACGGTCGCTCACGCCAGTGGCGCTGCAGCTCAGGTTCTCAAGATATTCGC
>CAYMHT010000094.1:0-10341 GCA_964390305.1 uncultured Anaerolineales bacterium | reverse complement strand
CTCCACGTCGGCCCCTACCAGGGACCCGTCGCCTGCCAGGTCCTGGAGGGCCGCGGCGTCTGCCTCCACGCCGTCCATACCAGGCACCCAGTCATCGATCCGGACGTCGAGCAGTTCCCCGGCCACGTAGCCTGTGATCCCCGGTCGAAAAGCGAGATCGTCGTACCGGTGCTCAAAGGCTCAACACCGGTGGCCGTGCTCGACATCGACTCACATCAGCTGGGTCAGTTCGACGAGGACGACGTCGCCCCGCTGGAACAGATCCTCGATCTCCTCCAGCCACACCTGTAACCAAAGCTGCAGCCACTGCGCCTCAGTCCCCACCTGTCGGGCGTTCTTCCTCGCGCCGGTCGCCGCTAACCAGCGCCAGAGCCAGGAACAACACCAGCGACAGGTCCGGAAAGAAAACCGTGTTGTCCACCAGCCCGTGAGCCAGCAGCGCGGCCATCCCGCCCGCCAGACCCAGCGTGAGTGGGTCGCGCCGGTCGCGCCCCCACACTGTGCGCCAGAAGGCCAGCTGCACCGCCACCCCGGCCACCAGGCCCAGCAATCCCAGCCGCGTCCAGTGATCGAGGACGACCTGATGGGCGTGCTCCAGGTTGAACTCTTCCCACGCGGTGGGCAACACGTAGCGAGTCCGGTAGGCCTGCAGGAAATTGCCGGGGCCGAGGCCGAACAAGGGATGCTCCCGCACCATCTCCAGACTGCTCCGCCACAGCTTAAGGCGAAAGAAAGTGCTCCCCTGCCCCAGATCCAGCAGCGTCGCGAAGCGGGGCACCTGCAGGAGCGGAACCAGGGCCAGCCCCCCAAGCAGAAGAACCACCACCGCCAGCCGTCGAAACCGTCCCCCGGCCAGCCAGCCCATCACCAGAATCGCCGCCGGGAGACCCAACAGGAGCGCTCCCCTGGAGAAGCTCAGCACCGCCGCGGCCGTCACCGGGACCCAGGCCGCCCCGTACAGCCTCCGCCGCCACCCCTGCCCCAGCACGGCGACCGCCCCCAGCACCGGCCAGACGCGCCCCAGATAAAGCCCCACGTTGTTCGGCGAGTGATAGACGCTCTGCAGACGCGGCAGCCCCCCTTCCGCCGCCACCAGGTTCCGCCCCAGCGCGCCCTGCCCCAGCCCGACCAGCGCCACCCCCAGCCCTCCCAGGACGAGGCCGTCTACAATCCGCCCCTCGACCCGCTCGTCGGGTCGTACCAGCCGCAGTAGCGCGTACGCCAGCGCCGGGACCACGAACACCGCGCGTAGCTCGAACAGAGCGGCCGCGCGGTCGTCCGCGGCGCCGCTTGCCAACAGCGCCGCCACCACCAACAGCGCCACGGCGTAGTCCATCTCCCTGATGCGCCCGTCTCCCGGATCAGAGGAGCGCCCCCAACGCTGCCACGGCCGCCCCCCCAGCCGAGACACGCCGTACGCCGCCACGCAGAGGATCACCAGGATTTCCGGCAACGCCAGCGCCTGGTAGAACATCCCGCTCGGCACCAGGTAGAACGGCGCCGCGAACGCGACCAACGCCAGGCCCACGTCGAGACGCACCGCAAGGAGTACTACCATGAACGGGATAGCCAGAAGGCTCACCATCAGGCCGACCCCAGGGAGCAGAGTCAATGAGCCAGACTGCCCCCAGGCCACCCAGGCCGCCCCGCAGAAGAGGCCACTCAACCCCACGACCAGCCACGTCTGTGCCCGTTCGGGCCAGCTCAGGAACCTCTCTGCCCAATACGACCAATCCACCCCCCACACCTCAACCGCGAGGACGACGCCCAGGATGAGCGCGCCGACGGCCAGACCACTCAGTTTCCACAGCCAACCGTCTTCAACCGGCGCTGGCCCCACGCGCCAGTCGATCAACGGCCACTGCCCCTCCCCACCTTCAATCGTGACTTCGACCGTGTGCGGGCCCGGCTCCAGCCCCCTCGCCACAGGCACCGTCGCGGCGCTCACCTCTCTGTCGTAAAGCACGACGTACGCACACCCCTCCTCGTCGCGAGGTAGCGCATTGGCCGGCTCGGTGTCCACTGTGACGGTCAGAAAGCCCCGATACGGCCCCCGCCGCACCGTCAGTGCAACGCGCGTTCCGTCGAACCGGAAGCTCGTCCGACTGCCGGTCGCCCTCGTCGCGCCCGTCGGCCCACGGCCGGGATCCGCGCCCAAAGCTCCCACACGCCAATCCCCTTCGTACTCGGCCCAATCGGTGTCCATTCCGTAACCGCCGACTCCCGCCGCATCCGGAAGCGCACGCCTCCAGGCACTCACGGCGTCGTACACGGGTCGCGGGGATCCGTCGCGATCCAGCAGGGAGAACCCCCACCGTGGATCCTCGAGCCCTCTCCCAGGCGCCCCGTCAAGTGCGGCAGCCTGGAGGTTCTCGATGATCATCGCCCCAACCCAGGGCCACTCACGCCGCGCCCGCTCCAAGGCTGCCACCGTCCAGGAGGCCTGCGTTGCCTCGTCCGTCTGGCCCCAGATCGATGGAGCGCCGTCCCAGTCCTCCGGAAGCGCGTTCCACCCCCAGTGACTGGCCCAAATCGCCTTGTCGCCATCTCCGTGCTCCACCATCACCTGCCGCAGCAGCAGAATCCGCGAGAAGTTCAAGATCGACTCGTCGACGCGACGATCGCCCGGGCCGGTGTTGAACCCGTACGGTTTCGCCGCCACCACGTCGAACGTCGATGCCGCACCTGCCTGGTAGAGCCGCTCCAGGTAGCGCACCTCACTCAGGTTCTCCGGGCCGGCCTCCGCGGTCGGGGCCAGGCCCGCCAGCAGGATGCGCGCGTCCGGGTCCGCAGCCCGGATCGCAGGGGCTGTCCGCGCCAGCAGGCTCCCGTACGCAATCGGGCTTACCGGGCCGCCGCCCCACTTCGCCGCCAGGTTCGGCTCATCCCAGATCTGATAGGCCTCCACCTCATCGGCGTACCGCGCCGCGAAAGCAGCCACGAAGGCGGCAAACCGATCGGGGTCATCGGGAGGAGCCGGCGGATCGTCCTCCACCACCGCCACCAGCCGCAGCTCGGGAAAGCCACCCACCGCCGCCACGACTCGGTCGGGCGTCGACCAGTCGTAGTCGCCGTCTCCCGGGTCAATCTCGCTCCAGATGAAAGATTGACGCACCCACACAAAGCCGTCGTCCGCGATGCGAGCCAGGACCGATTCCAGTTCCCGGTCGTCATACTGCTCCAGGGCCGCGTTGACCCCCAGCGCCGGCACGTCGGCCTCCCTCACGGGCGCCGGGAACCCCTCCGGGATGCCCTGGACGCGCTCTTGGTGTGCGGCAATGACCCCCCAGGCCCGTACCGCCAGGGCGACCAGCAGCGCCAGCCACATCACGCAGCGCACCACGCGCTGCCAGCTCCGATCCGTCCGTCGGAGCCCCACGAGAACCCGCCTACTCACCCAGGCCATCCTGTTCGTAGTACTCAGGCGTCAACAAGCGTGCCATCGCCAGCGTCAGCAGCTGCTCGTAGGCCGACTGCCGGTCGAGATACCCCTTCGTCAAAATCCCGATGGCACCTCGATGCTGCTTCGTGTTCTCCAATCCGGTCAACGCATCCATCGTCGGCCCCAGCTCCCGTCCGGCGCGCACCGCCTCTGCGACCGCGGGCGGCAGCAGCAGATTCGCCCCGCCCGCGACCCCCGTCGTCCCATCCCGACGCATCACCACGCACCAGGCACACGTGAAGATCTCCCCTCCCACCTCGATCAGCCCGCCCTCAAACCCCACCCCCAGCCCCGCACCGTCCACGCGCAGAGCTCGCTCTGCCCGCCGACGCGCTCCCCGCACCGTCTCTTTGTCCCCCCACGGCTGGTCTGGGACGCCGCTCTCCACCCCCGCTGCCTCCACCTCCACACCTTCGGCGTAAACACGCCGCAGCACCGCCCTCGCCGCGGCGATCTTGACCGGGTTCCTCGAGCCGACCACCACCTTCACCGCATCACCTCTCGCCCCTCCTCCGCCACCTCCGCCACGACAATCCGCCGCTGACCACACACCATCTCCCGCCCGGCTCTCGCCCCCGCTGCTGCTCACCTCCACGTGTCGCCCACCCCTGACCTGGGTCCCCCTCAGCTGCGCCCGCCACGCGGCGCCCTCTCCGTCGCTGCTCAACCAACCGCGTCGCGCGCCGCTGGCCCGGAATCGGGCCTCCAGTGGGTCGGGCGCCCCCCAGAGGGCCGCTCTGAAACCTTCACGCCCCACCGGCGGTGATGAACATCGATGTCGACCTCGACAGTGTCGACGCTATCGACGTCGTCCACGTCGCCAGCAGTGCCCGCGGAACTCGCTAGAACAATCGCTTCAACGCCCGTACAGCAACACGCTGAGCCCTCTGAACTCCCACCGCCTGACCACGGCCATCTCCCTGTCCAACGTTGAGCGCACCAATCCATTCGGATCCGTGTACCAGTCCCGGCTGTACACCAGCCACACCCGCTCGTGCCCTCGGCTCAGCGCGCGCAGCCTCGGCACATCCTCTTCCGTCATCTCCGGCTCAAGCACGCCTCGGTCGAATAGATCCACCGGCGCCCCGTGCGCCGCCACCGGGCGATTGTACAGCTCGCGAAAGTAGTACTCAAAGGGGATCTGGCCCCAGGCATCGCTGAATAGGATCAGGTCGTCAGGCTGCACCTGCTCGGCAACCAACGCAGCCGCGTCGTCCCACTCCTCCTTCTGGAAGTTGGTGAAATAGTTGACCAGTGCACCGCCATTCACAGCCAGCACAGCCACCAGCGCAACAACGTGAGCAGTCCTCGAGGAGAGCAGTCGCCTCACCTGGCACACCCCCGCGCCCACCAGCAACACCAGCGGAATCGAGGTCCAGATCAGCGTCCTGTCGTAGAGGATTGGGCGCCACGCGCTCAGAACCCACTCCGCCACCAGCGGAACCACGAACATTACACCGAGGAGGGTCCCATACACCCACGGACGACGGAGACCCCCTGGCCCCAGCAGTGCCAGCGTGATGAGACCACCGTCCACCGCCACGATGCCCGCAGCCGGCAGTGGAACGAAGTCACAGAGAAGAACGCTCACCACGCTCAGCACCGTTGCCGGCGTCGGCGGCGGCAGCCAGAAACGCCGGTACACCCCGACCGCCTGGGAGATGAATGACGGAGCCCAGGGCAGCCACAGCACGACAATTGCAGCCTGCGCCAGAATCCACCTGCGGGGCCAGGCGGCAGCGCCCCACCCGGCACCTCCGATCGCCCCACGTCGCCTTCGGATCAGCACGCCGCTCACCACGAACAGGTTGAGCGCCAGGGGAAGGAGGACCGCCGCGTTGTGCGTCCACACCGCCCCGGCGGTGAAGATGACGTAGCCGATCCACGGCAGTACGTCGCCCCCGGGCTCGCCAGCGTGGTCACCAGGATCCCGGCTCCTCCCGGGATCGCTTACACCGCATCGGTCGGCGTCCGCTGGCCCACGCCCGCCGACACCGTCGAGCCGTCTACCCGCACGGCCTCGATCCACCCCCTCGTGCCAGCGCTCCACCAACCTCACGAAGGCGTACAGGGCAAGTGACGCGCTCAACGTGAGGAGCGTGTACATGCGCGCCTCCTGGGAGAACCGCACGTGGAACGGAGAGACCGACAGGATCAGTGCGCCGACGAGACCCACCCGCTCGTCGGCCAGACGCCACCCCAGCAGGTAGACCACGGGGATCGTCAGGGTGCCAAACAGCGCAGAGAGCGCGCGCACCCCGGCCTCGCCGCTGCCGAAGACCCCTATCCACCCGCGGAGCAGCGCATAGTATAGCGGGGGATGCTGATCGACCGTCACCACCAGGCGCACCATCTCCACCAGCGGCTGGCGCGCCAGCCACACGCTGAACGCCTCGTCCATCCAGAGGCCCTGGCTGCCGATCCGGTAGACGCGCAGTAGAAGACCGAGCGCCACCGCCAGCAGGAGACCCACGTGACCAGCCCGAACCCGCCGGCCGGGCGCCCACAGCCCCAACCCGCGCCGCGCATCCCTCGCCGGAGATGACAGCCCCATCATCGCCTCCGTCTGCGGCCGACGCTCAGCCCATCACACTCAGCGCACGCACCGTGATCCACTTGTTCGGCTCGCCCACCGCGCCAAAATCGGCCCACCGCTTGCCCGGACTGCGCTCCAGCGGCCAGATCCCATCGCGCAGCCTCTTGTCCGCCACCCACGACCGCGCCGCGTCGAGCCGTGGCTCATCACCATAACCAGCGCCGATCAGCGCCTCCAGCCACTGGAGCAGATCAGCGCTGTGGGCCAGGGGGAAGGTCAGTCGAAACCAGCGCGAGTCGTCTGTAGCGGGATCCGGCGCGTCGTCCAGCAACAACGCTGCGGCGGTGTCACTCAGCGCCCGCACCCCGCCGGTGCGTCGCCGCTCCGGCACAGCGCTCGTCGCCCACAGCACCTTGACCGCCGCCCAGGGGCATACCTCTCCATCGGCGTACGTCCCGGCCAGGCCGTGATCCTCCACTGTCTTGGCCAGCCACGACCAGGCCCGACGCACCTCGACGGCATCCCCGAAACCCAGGGTCTCCAGCGCCCAGAGCAAGCTGCCGTTGAGACAGGCCGGCGTATCACCCGGCTCCTTGCTGGCGCGGAACCCACCGTTTTGGCCCTGGTTTGCCTCAAACACCTGTTCTACAGCCCGCTCCACCGCCGAACCTCGTCCCATTCCCAGTTGTGCCAGGAACAGAATCTGCCACACCGTGGCGCGGAATCGCGGGCTGCACCCAATGCCACGGTGCATCCAGTAACCCTGCGGGTACTGAGCCACGAGGATCTCGCGAGCGGGGTTGGCCCGGGAGATGGCCCCCCGAGCGGCCAGAACCTCAGGATCGTCGTGGGGACGATTCAGGAGCTTCGTCAACGTGAGATAGCGCGCCGACGGGTTGCTCGGTTCAAGCAGCCATGCCAGCACGCGTCCAGACGGTCTCACCTTGTTTACAGAAGAAGCCACTCGGCAATGGGATAGCCCCACAGAAGCGTGATCACGGCTCCCACCACCAAGAACGGGCCATAGGGGACGTAGTCGTCCAGACCGCGCGCCCTCAGGATCAGCAGAGCCAGGCTCACCGCAGCGCCCGTGAGGATCGTCAGCACGATGGCCTCGATCACCAAGGGATAGCCCGTGATCAGGCCTACGAAGGCGGCCAACTTCACGTCACCGCCTCCCATCGCGCCCGATCCAAACAGCGCATTCCCCACCACCGCCGCCACAAAGAAGAACGCCAATCCGATGCCCCCTCCGATGAGCGCGCTCCACCAGGTCATCGCCGGCATAAAGAAGCTGGCCACGAACCCAAGCACCATCGCCGGATACGTCACCACGTCGAGGATCAGACGACGCTCGATGTCCGTCACCAGGATGAGGGCAAAGATGGCACTGTAGAGCAGGTAGAAGACAAGCTTGACCGACGGCCCAAGCGTCATCCATAGGTAGCCGTAGCTCAGCCCCAGGCCGATCTCGACCAGCGGGCGACGGAGGCCCACGGGTGCTCCGCACGACGGACACCGCGGCCGCCCGGCCACATAGGCCGACACGCCGAGCCACTGCCACCAGGGACGCTGTTGACCGCAATACGGACAATGAGGCGTGCTCGGCACGCGTCGAGCCGGGAGATCAGACCCAAGCTGGTTGACCACGCCACCAACCAGCACTCCAAGTAGAGAAGCACCGAAGATCATCCACATAGCCGCCCTCTGTTCATTCGGTCCGCGAGCTCACCCTCCCGCTTCCTCGCAGAGCTGGACGCCTCGGAGAGCATTCTCAGCCTCAGGGTCGATCTGTAACGCCGCCTCGAAGAAGGGATATGCCTCCTCACATTCAGCCATGTAGAAGTGCGCCAATCCCAACGTATAGAAGTAGTCGATGCGCGGTCCCCGAACCCAGATGGCCTCGAAGGTCGCTTCGAGATCCCCATTGCTCAGGCTCAGCTCACCCGTGTTCAACGGATCGCCGGGAAGCGTCTTCACCCCTTCGAACCATCCAACGTACGACTCATCGCGACGCGTCTCAGGCATCTCCTCTAACGTCACCGTGTAGACCCCCGTCCGCGTGTCCAGCGTGACGGAGCCCCAAGCACCCTGCCACCCGTCCCCGGTCACCACCGGCTCCAATTCGGCTCGGTATCTATCCGTCTCGTTCAGCGAGAGCGGAGCGAAATCACCTCTCATGACCGCAGGAGACGAGGGGTTGTCAACTGCCTCGCCCCGATCCTCAACCGTCACGATGAACCGACGCGCTCGCCGGCGAGCCGCCATACATTCCAGCGTGATCGCCCGCTCCAGGTTAGGGATCGCATCTTCGTAGTTCCGACGGCCCCAGTGCACAAAGCCCAGGTATCCAAACGCCGGCCCAAACTCACGATCGACCTCAATCGCCTTCTCCAGATGCGCCTGAGCCTGGTCGGCCTGCGCCCTGTCGTAATAGGCCCGTCCCAGCCTGTAGTAGGTCTTCGCGCGGTTTGGATCGACCTCGATCGCTCTCTCAAAGCTGTCCATGGCGGCATCGAAGTCGCCCAGCGCCAGGTAGTTCATCCCGACGGCGGTGTGCAGGTAAGCAAGGTTCGGATGGATCGCCAGCGCTCCCTGGTACGCCCGTAGCGCTTCCCGGTAGTTGCCCTGCACCTCCATCACATAACCGTAGTTGCGCTGCACGTCTACGCTGCCAGCGTCCAGGTCTACAGCCGTCCTCGCGGTCTCCGTCGCCTGTGCCCAGCCCCCGGCATCCACTTGCGCCTCGGCCAGATACGCGTGCGCATCAGCGTAGTCGGGGTCAAGCTCGATCGCACGCTGGCAGGCCTCAAGCGCCTCAGCCACACCCCCGTGCCAGTCGTAGGCCATGCCCAAGACCGCCCAGGCCCGCGCGCTCTCCGGTGACCGCTCCACTGCCCGCTTCGCGAGCTCTACCGCCTCCATCGTCCGCCCCTCAAGCGCCAACAGCCGTGCCAAAGAGACGGTTACCTCCACCCTACCAGGATCCATCTCGAGCGCCCGCTCGTAAGCAGCGATAGCCCCGGCCAGATCGCCCTCCCAGTAGAGATCCTCCGCCTCTGCGGCGTAAGAAGAGGCAACGCGCGTAGCCGTCGGCGTCGGAACGACAGCAGCGGGCTCGACCGGCTCCTGTCTCACCTGCATCAGCACGTAAACGCCAATGCCGATCAGCACCAGGAGAGTCAGCACACGCCAAGGAGAAGAACGGCGTCTTTTCGGTCGTGATCCCAGATACATGTCAGTCCCTTTGTCACTCCGCGACAATCATAGCACGTCGATGAGCCAAGTCAAGGTTGTCGCAGCGGGGGCTTGTGGTAGAATCCTCCCTCGAGTACCTTCGAAAGCCCTCCCGGGCCCTGATTTGGAGACACAGGAGGTCTTCCGTGCGCAATCTGCTGATCACTGGCGGCGCTGGTTTCATCGGCTCCAACTTCACCCGCTACGTGCTGAAAACGTATCCGGATTACCGCGTGCTCGTCTACGACAAGCTGACCTACGCCGGCAATCTGGACAACCTCAAAGACGTGCAAAGGGACTTCAGCGATCGCTACGTCTTCGTCAAGGGGGACATCTGTGATGCCGATACGGTGCGGGAGACAATCCGAAAGCATAAGGTCGACACCGTTGTGAACTTCGCCGCCGAGACCCACGTCGACCGTTCCATCATGGAGCCCGATGCGTTTATCAAGACCGATGTATACGGCACCTATACCTTGCTGGAGGCAGCCCGGGAACTCGCGCTCGAGCGGTACCATCAGGTCAGCACCGACGAAGTCTACGGTCACGTACTCCACGGATCTTCCAAAGAGACCGACCCTGTTGCGCCCCGCAGTCCTTACGCCGCCAGCAAGGCCAGCGCCGACATGATGGTCAATGCCTACCATGTCACCTACGACCTCCCGGTCACCATCACCCGGGGCGCCAACAACATTGGCCCCTACCAGTATCCCGAGAAAGTGGTGCCCCTGTTCACCACCAACGCCATCGACGATCAACCCCTGCCCCTCTACGGAGATGGCCTCCAGGTGCGCGACTACCACTACGTGCTCGACCATTGCGAGGCCATCGATCTGGTGCTCCACGAGGGGGAGACCGGGGCCATCTACAACGTCGGCACCGGCACGGAGATGCCCAACATCGAGATGACCCGCTTGATCCTGAAGCTCCTCGATAAGCCGGAGAGCCTCATCCAACCCGTTCGCGACCGTGCCGGCCACGACCGCCGTTATTCTCTTGACGTCAGCAAGATTCGAGCCCTGGGCTGGGAGCCGGCGCACAGCTGTGAGGAGGCCGTCGAGAAGACCGTCCGCTGGTACGTCGAAAACGAGTGGTGGTGGCGCCCCATCAAGAGCGGCGAGCACTA